>JARFPZ010000299.1 GCA_029288035.1 Desulfosarcina sp. | reverse complement strand
GGCGTACCGCGTTTAATCAACATCATATGCGATCATGGCCTTGTGACGGGTTATTCAGCCAGTTCGACATTTATTGATTTAGCTATTGTCAAAGAATGTGCGAAAGAGTTGCAAATTTCTGAAAATATAGGCGACTTACCTTCTCCAAAACCGACAGTTATCGAACACGACTCGCCTGTCGAAAAATCAAAGATGGTCAACTCGCCGCAACAGTTTGAACCTGACAGACAAAATCCAATAAAAAAAGTGACGATAATTATTGCAATCCTTTCATTATTCTTTGGAATCGGGATATTACTCTATGGAATCATGCTGGCCGTCTTTTTTTAACCTTGATTCGAGCCATCTGCCTATATGCGAAAATTCCCATTAATTCAAGTGTGTTATGGATATCATAAAAATTCAGGTGATGTCAAATACTCAGATTGATAGAAGTTGCGTCACCAGCATCCAGAGAAGCGGGAAAGATGGTATCTTAAATTTTTAACGTCCTTGATAATTACAACTTTATTGGAGAAGATTTCATAGCAAATTTTGTCACACAATTTATTGTGTAGGCTGCGATGGATACTTTCCCCGCGATCAGGCACCGATATAATCGAATTTCATTTTGCCTTGAAACTTTTCCACGTGCTTAAAAATCTCCTTGATTGTGGTTTGTTCGATGTTGGTGAGATTTTTAGGTTTGAGGTAGTTGTCCGGTTTAGAATTCCCATTGATACTGGCATTGACCTGATGTACAAAGCGCATCTGCATCAAAAAGCTATAAGCTTTTTCCAAATCATCTGATTCTTGCTGAGACACTACCTGTTTTACCCGCAGCTTGTATATGCGCTCCCACGTGTTGGTTTCCTCGATGCGGTGTTTCAAAGCATAAACACGTGCAAAATCAACGATCGGCATAATCGCGCTCTTGATATTGAAGGCATCGCGATGTGCCCCTTTGGACTCCACTACAAAATTGCGAAACAAACCTAAGGGGGGCTTAAAGTGAAGGGCATTTTCGGCCAGATGTCGAAAAAAGCCGGACCAATCTCCTAATGAGCAGAAAAGATATCCGCGTAAATCGTCGGTTAAGTACAGATCACCGAAAGCCCCCCTAAAATCGAAAAAGATACTGGCCTGCAACAAATTCTTGGGCTCGGCGGCGTGAATCCAGTTAGAAAAATACTGTTTCCAGACCGACAGTGGTTGACACCACTGCGGGTTTTTTGCCATGACATCTCCCTTGCAATAGTCATAACCAGCATGATTCAGCATGTCGCAGGCGATTTCTCCGAATTTCAGAAAGTAGTCCCTCACTTTTTCTTGGCCCAAGGACACATCCTCATAGATAATGGCGTTGTCTTGGTCGGTTTTTAGGCTTTGTTCCTTACGTCCCTCGCTGCCCATTATCATAAATACGAATCTGGCCGGAGGTGTACCCAACTCGTTTAAGGTAAACTGCATCACCTTGTTTAAAATCGAATCGGACACGGTCGTTATAATACGGGTCACGTTTTGGGCACTTGCCCCGTTTGTGATCAGAGCTCGAATCAGCGCAGGCACCTGTTTATAGATGTCGGTTATTGCATCCATGTTCTGGGCTTGCTCGATTTGATTCAGGATGAACAATGGAGATTTTTCTTGGGCAGCCAGAAGTTGCTCAATGGATAGAGTGCCGACAATCCGATCATCGGCATCAGTCACTGCAAGGTGTTTTATATCTTCCTGCATCATAGTCATCAACGCTTCAAAGATCTGCGATTGGGAGGAGATGGTGATCAGAGGTGTTGACATGACCTTTTCCACTTGTTGGGCGGGGTCAATTCCCTGAGCAATCACCTTGCGGGTAAGGTCGCTATCGGTGATAATACCGTGTCGTTTTTTGGTGGCATCTTCGATCAATAAATAACTGCTTTTATCCTGTCGCATGGCCTCCGCCGCTTGCTTAATCGTCATATTCATATGGCCAAGGCTAACCTTAGACGAATAAATGCCTTTGAGGGGTTGGTTGAAAAGCTGTAGCGTTTCACCTTGCGGTTGTAGAGTCTTGGCGATAATCGCACGACATACGATTGATTGATCATCGGCCTGAAGAAGGCATCCGGAAAATATTTCATAACGCGAACACAAGTCCAGATAAATTTGTTTGGGCAGAATATAAAAATCGCTGTCTTCCTTCACCTGCAGGGTCCGTAACGAAATGCCGTCGTTTGAAAGCATGGAAATACCGCCGAAAATGTCGCCTTCAGAGAGCAAGCCGATCATGGTCTTCTGATCGCCATTTTCATAGTATCGTTCCGCGGATCCTTTCCGTAAAATGTAAAGATATCCGATTCTCGATTTTCCTTGAACAAAAAGCACCGTGTCGGCCTGATGATGAACCATCGACAGATGGTCGGCGAGCGCATTGATTTCCTCTTCGGGAAGAAAAGAAAAGGGCGGTATTCCCACCAAGAAGCGTTTGACCTGAGCGGTTTCAATAAATTCGGGCAAAGAGGGATCGAAAATGTTTTTGCTAAAATTTTCAATAAAATATTCGTAAAATTCCTTCTTTCGGCCACATAAATCCAGATACAGCTCTTTCGGGATCAAATAACACATGACCTGTCCATCAACCTGAGCGGTGCGCAGTGAAATGCCGCCATTCAACAGCAGTGAGATGCCCCCGAAAATTTCGCCTTTTTTGACATAGCCGATCAGAGACCGTTGCCCCTGTTTGTCATGAAAAAGCGACAATTGCCCCTTTAAAATTACGTAGATATGGTCGATCCTGGTTTGATTTTGCCGGGCTATGACCTCATTATTATTATACTCTCTAACCTCAACAGACCCCGCCAACTTTACAACATCTTCGCGGGGGAGAAATTTAAACTGAGGCATGTCCGCCAGGTATTTGATGATCTTTTTATTCATGGCAACTCCAAAAATGAAAGCAACAAACTATGGATAGTCTTTCGTAAATGGGTTTTCCCTGTATCGAAGCCAAAAACATGATGAATTACCAGCCAGTCTTAAAGCGTGACATCGTAATTCATTCTTCTCAAAGATGGTATGATATAATCGACTACCATGCATATAGAAAACCAGACAAACGAACAGAACAATAAAACTGATTCACAAATGATAAGGCAAAACGGATAGCTTATTGTTCACATTAAAGATGCCATTCACTTTTTTTACGATTTCAGCCGCTCGGCTTTTCTCTTCCTTCGATGCAACTGCACCGGCTATTTTTACGCTGCCTGGCTCATGCACTTCTATGTTCAGTGTTCTGACATCAATATTGTTTTCGAGTAATTCGGCATGAATTTTTCTTTCAAAAGACAATTTTTTCATCGAGGAGAGCGCATCGAGACTGCACGATTGAATATCATCTGATTGAACGGCTTCAACAATCAGGCCGGCTATCGTTTGTTTTTTCATTTTACCCAGGTTGATAATTAAATCATAAAGCCCCGGTGTATCTAAATCTATTTGAAATGCATAACGGAAAAACGCTTTCTGGCTTCTATCGTATTTAGCTATAAGGTTTATCGCTTCATCTCGACCCATTTCCCTGCCGGAAATAAGATTGTCCACTCTCGATTTAAAATTAGGAAGCAGACGCACATGGAATGCACATTCGAAATCGCGGAGCAGCATCTGGCTGCCGTGACCAATTATCACCCCCTCACCATTGTGCGCAATATCGTAAACTGCTGCTTCCATTGTATCCAAATATACTTGGGGTTCGCGACTGCGAAGGAGATCCCATAAACCAGGAGCATGTTTCTCGAAACGATATTTTGCGCTGACAGGCATCCCGGTTTTTGTAACGATATCTTGAAGACACCTATCATCGAAAAGCTCAACATCTAATTTTGTTGCCACTAGCTGTGCGATTTCATTTCCATTCGTGCCGAAATTATCGGTTATCGTAATCAAAGGCATTTTTAGCCCCCTTTCCGTTTTGCATTTCACTAAGTTTCATCACCTCATGTTATCGGATTGTGGCTATCTGAATATTTTAAGTGCAATTGGAGTTGGTGAAAAAGAAAAGGAACAATGACACAAAAGTAATATCATAATTGCCACATAGTAGCACCATGTCAAGTTCATTCCAGGATTTAATTTATCCGATTAAGGGCAAACTGATAAATCTAAGTAAAATATTGGATTTTTAATGGGTAAGGGATGACAATAAAAACGTAAAGCACCTTGGTGAGATTATAAGATAGTTTCAATTACAGATAATTTGAGATCCGTAATCCGACAAAATTAATGTTATGCTCTAAATCAGCCCTAAATTTGACATACTTTCGGCGAGGGATTTCTTTCTAGTATTCTAAAATAGCATATAATTAAGATATGTTATACGTATATGGATAAAACCAGCGTGCATTCAATTTAAGGTTCATGCTAAATGCAATTTAAGCTCATTTACAAAAAGTTCACATTATCTGTAATTTTGAAAGTGCCCTTTCATTGCGTATCATAACAGGAAACGTCGGAACTTTCGACCGATCCGTCAAAAAGCAAGACCAAGAAAATCTGGTACAAAATGGATCTTGGCGCCAGCTGCTTTTTCCTGGTAGGGGCTCCAGAAAATCCATAAAACCAAAGGTTAATAAAGTGATTACAAGTCTTAGGTTATAATCCATGTTGACAGAAGTGTCACAATGTGGTAATATCAAAGAAATCATACAAACGTTTGCATCTTAAAAAAAACTACGGAAGCTGTGACAAGTAGCCTGCCTTTAAATTTTATTATTCAGCATCCTTTCGTGAATAGGTAATTGTCTGATGCCCGGGTATCGGAAATCGCTGTCATCAATATCAAACCCAAAAGCTCAAAGATAGGCTACATAAATGACATCGTTTCATTGTCGATTATGGCTAAACGCAAATTTAGTGCTTTTTAAATGGATACGACCTGCCCTTGCTCACTGTAATCGGTCCGACTCCAATATCTCTGTTTTTCAGTAAAAGACCGTCAACAGTCTATTTATTTTATCAGTTCTAATTTGTTCCCATAGTAGAGTTCGGCATAATCCCGTTTAACGCAATAAGAAAGGCCGCTTCGATGTTATCAAAGCCAAGTCAAGAAAAGTCTGTTGAGATCCAATCGGATACATGCCATCAAGATCGGACTTTGGTGAAGGCCGAGACTTCAAACTGCGAATATGAGGATTATATTCGCCTGTTTTTCGACAATGCCAATGTGGGTATGTGCCTGATTGACCTGGAGGGCCGCCTATTGAGAGTCAATAGACACATGTGCGACATGTTTGGGTACAGCAAGGATGAATTCAAAGGCATGAGTGTAAACGATATCACCCACCCGGACTTTTCAGGAGTTAATCAGAATTATATAAAGCAAGCCCTGAGCGGCGTTGTCACAGCTGGTGAATTCCAAAAAAAATACATCCATAAAAAAGGCCATATCGTATGGGGACAGGTGTCCAGTTCACTTGTCCGGAATCACGATGGGAAACCGCAATATTTTATCTCGTATGTAAAGGAAATCAACGATATAAAGCAGATAGAGCATGAGTTGCGGAAGGAAAGGGATTTCACCTCAGCTGTTCTCTCGACAGTAGGCACCCTGGTTGTTGTTCTCGACCAGCAAGGGCGAATCGTTCGGTTTAACCGTGCCTGCGAGAAACTGACCGGCTATTTATTCCAGGAGGTGGAGGGGAAATGCATCTGGGATATTTTCCTGTTTCCCAACGAGATGGATCAGGTTAAAGCCGTCTTTGAAAACTTAAAATCGGGATTTTTCCCAAACGAGCACGAAAACTACTGGTTAACCAAGAGCGCTTCTCCCAGGTTGATCAAATGGTCCAACACGGCCCTATCCGAATCCGACGGATCTGTTGAATACGTCATCGGCACGGGGATCGATATCACCGATACGCGGGCTGCTGAAGAGAAACTTAAGGATAGTGAAGAACGTTTTGCCCTTGCAATCAGGGGGTCTGGATATGGTCTATGGGACTGGCCTGATACAGACCGGGATGAGGTTTGGTGGTCACCACGTCTCTATGAAATGCTCGGATATCAAGACGGCGAGATTGAGTCGAGCTTAGACAATTTCAATATGTTGCTTCATCCCGAGGACAGACCCAAAGTACACGATTCGATTGATACACATCTTAAAAATGGCGACATGTATGACATCGAAATTCGGATGGAAACAAAGTCTGGTGCCTACCGCTTGTTCAGAACATGTGGAGCGGCTATAAAAAATGCCGAAGGCCGACCTGTACGCATGTCGGGTTCGCTTGTCGATATCTCGGACCGAAAACAGGCAAAGAAGGCATTGCTGGAAAGTGAAAAAAAATACCGAACGCTGCTTGCCAATCTTGATACCGCCGTGGTTGTCCATGCGCCCGACACGCGTATATTGCTTTCCAATCTCAGAGCTCAGGGGCTTCTCGGACTTTCAGAAGAAGATATGCTCAACCGGAAAGATATCGATTCTTATTGGTATTTTCTGCGAGCTGACGGGACAAGATTGCCAGTGGAAGAATATCCGGTCAATATTGTCAGTAAAACCTTGAAACCGCTTCAATACTATCTTGTCGGCATTAATCATCCAAGACATCATAATACTATTTGGGCGGAGGTCAATGCGTTTCCTGAATTTGATGGCAACGGAAACCTGCGACAGATTGTCGTCACCTTCTGGGATGTGACCAAACGTAAGTTGGCTGAAGATAACCTGGCCAAGCGGACAATTGATTTGACCAACATCAACAAAGAGCTCAGACGGCAAATAGTCGAACGGGAGCAGGTAGAGGAAAAATTAAGGTATAAGCAGCGGCAGGCTGATAAAGAACTGGAAGTGGCAGCTACAATCCAACAGACTCTCATTCCACGATACTCTCCTCGTATTGGTCCGATTCGCTTAGCCTGGCGGTTTGAACCCTGTGACCAAATTGGTGGAGACATTTTTAATTTTCAGTACACCGGCAAGAACCATATCAGTTTTTATATGTTTGATGTCTGTGGCCATGGCGTCTCTGCCGCTCTGATTGCATCGGCTGTCTCTCAGTTTATTCAGACCAGCTGCTCAACCATGCTGCTCGAGACTGAAACTCCCCGACCAGAAGCTGTTCTTAACAATTTAGAAAGAGCCTTTCCCTTTGAACGCTTCGATAGTTTCTTTACGATTGTGTACCTTACTATCGATTATGCCAAAGGCTGTCTTTTTTATAGCAGCGCTGGACATCCCCCGCTGATTCTCATGGGCCAGAATGGATCTCTGAGGATACTCGATGTCCATGGGCCAGTGATTGGAACTGGTAGCGTTCATTCATATTTCGCAGAGAAAGTGCAATTGAAAAGTGGAGATAAGGTCATCCTTTATACCGATGGGATTCTCGACTATTCAAACGCAAGAGGTGAATTTTTTGGCAAAGAACGATTGTTGAGAATCCTTGGCCAATTTGCCGCTAGCCCGGTTCAAATCCTTATGGATATGGTTCAAGAATCAATGAAAAATTTCGCGGGAGGGACGAATCCTAACGATGATGCCAGCATTATGGCCATCGAATATATGGAATAATTCGGTTAATTTATTTTCTATTTAGCGTTTACACAAAGGCTTTTAATCCTATAGTGTGTCAATTTTCGATGCCGATTGACAGTTATACTCAATTGGTTTGAGATCATCTTTTATCTTTTTCTACGATTTTTCTTTCTAAATAGCTTTTCTTTAAGTCCTTTATATCCATCAACTACTTTATTTTTCAATTTTATTGCCAGCGGTAGATCGCTATATTCATAGCCCTTGTTCTCCTCGACGTTTCGGGCACCGTCCGGGGGCTGGATATTGGTGTAATGTTTGTTACCTTTCTTATCGGTCCATGAATACAGGGTGACCTGCTGGTCATCCTTAAGAATCGTTGTTTTCACCTGCCAGTCGTAGGCCAAATATCCAACGGCCCCTAGAATCATAATTAAGGCGATGATCAACACTTTTTTCATAAACCAACCATATCATTGAATAAGAAAAGTGTACAGGTAGGGGATAGATGGGATTGGCACAGGCACTACAAATCAAGCACGGATGTTGATGTATTGGCCAAGATTTGGATCAGAAGACATTTCGGCAAGTTTGACGGTCGTTTCAGCAATCATTTTCTGGATTTCAGCCATCTGCTGAACTTGTTGGCTCATCATTGTGGTCAAAATTGCCATTTGGGTAGGGCCAGTTACATCCATAATCTTCTTATTTGTTAAGGATACCCCGCCCCACTGCAGCAAGACGGGGTTTTGAAAAGGAGTAGTTTTAATATTGAACCGGAAACCATTTCCGGTCCGTACCTATTATCGGATCATTGGCGAAGACGCTTTAGATGATTTTGATACGATCTGAATATCTCGAAAAATTCAGCGGCTTAAACACCGTTGATACATAGCAGGTATCCGTAACGATGGAACCACGGGCTAGCGCTGCAGAGGCCAAGTCAATATATCAGAGCCTTGAATCCAAAGCGGTCCAATATGTTTACACATTCTGATTGAAATATAAAAGTTGGTCTTATAATCAGAATTAGATCTATTGACCAAAATCCAGCATCCAAAGAAGCTGACTTCCGCAATCGATTCTTTACATTCTTACGCAACAATTTTCTAACCTTGTTTTCTCTTGACATCCAAACATCCGCATAATAAGTGGATTTAACAACCTTTCACCATTCTGTTCAACCATTAACAATCCGTTAATCTCCTGGAAATCGCCATGAGAAATGGTTCTTGGAAATTGCCGCTACAATGCCTCCAAAGGTAGTGTAAGGTCCTTTGGAGGCATTTTTCTTATTCTTAAATCCTACCGACTTCAGGTTTTTTGGGAAATTCAGGAAAGAGAGGTAACAACCAGGCTTACAAATTCCTATTGTCTCAATCAGATTTAATCGTGGAGGTTAATATGAAAGGAAAAATTCTATTATTAACATTGTTTCTATGCCTTGGTGCTACAGCCGTTCTTTCGGCAGATGAAATTGTAATAAAATATGCTTGGGCCTTTAAGGATCGATACCCGGATATCGCAGAAAAATTAGGTTTTCAACCAGGGAATATATTTCAGGTAGGAGCACTTGTTACCCCTTCTGACTCCCCGATAAAGGAAGTTACTGCCAAAAACCTTGATACAGGATTGGTTCTAAAAGCATCTGCAGCGCCAGATCTTAACAAACTATTCCCGGGTATATACATGGTAGATCCAATGCCATCATTTGATCCAAGCAAGCATAAGGGGGTTTGGGAAATTAGAGCTGTTGATGAAAAAGGACGAGAAGCGGTTGCGAAAACACACAGAATGGACAAAGATGGAGATATGCCATTTGTAGAGGAATTAAAAGCATCCGGGGATCCTCTCGCTCCTATAATATCCTGGAAAGCACCTAACGAGAAAGACATACCCAAAGGTGTTACTGTAGAGTATAGAGTTCGGTTGCTTAAGGACAGCTACAATCAACTCTATCGTTCTGAATCATTGTCTAATACTCAGCATCAAATACCCGAGGGTAAGATAAAATCCGAGGATCTTCCCGACATTTACGTAAGGGTTGAGTGCTCGGGCCTTGACAAAGATGACTCAGATCATCCTGCTGCTCTTGAACTCAGATCAGAAACTATTACGTCATTGAAAGACGCTTTGGGCAAGTGATACAAACCGTGTGAGTCGATTAATAAAGCAGGCTCTATTTTATGAATTGAGGCAGAATCACAATGGTTCTGCCTTCCATTTTGGCCACGGTGCAGAGATACATTGAGATTGTCTAAAATTCGTAAAGATTTAAGATATGCTCTAAATTTAACTCAAAACTGACAGATTCCCAGCGAACGATAACTTGCATTTTGCCTCAGGATGCACAGTAACTTCAGACAGGGTAACTATGGAACCAGCCATGTGGCATGCAATCTGTCTCCATCCCACTCGAATCGGGCACGCCGATTCCCCGTTATTTTCAAAATCAACCAATCAATAGAAAATATTTGCACTGCAATTGCCATAAAATGCTTCCGACCCATTTCAGTTTCCAAGATGGTGGGGATTTTATTACGCAAAAAATCGGGCAATCCAGATGACGGCTTATCAATGGGCGTGCCGGGAGGCTCGAACGTACAGTAATTCAAACGACTAGTGATGCTGGTATCAGCCCATTGTCGATCGGCATATGGATCACGCGCATGTAATCTTGCATGTCCTGATATTCTGACCTGAATTTTCTTTTTGGGATGATAAAATATCCAGCTGGTTTGCGAAGATTTCATAATTTCTTGCACTTTTGCCGAGCGCGCATCGGTATGACAAACCAAAATCCGGTCGGGCACGTTGACTTGCCTAAGGATAACAGTTCGCAAGCTGCAGCCCTCTTTTGCTTTTGTGCCCAGTACAGGCCAATGAAAAGGATCATCCGAATGGGCGGCACCTTGCTCAAGCATCAGCCAAATTTTATCTAATACGCCATCGAGGGTGTCCCATTTTTCTTTTTTGATTTTCATTTTGTGTTTCTATTTAGTCTTAATGGATCCGCGTTGAGCGAAAGCTATGATAATTAAAGAATCAGAATTGAATTTGGTTAAATCCAAAAGCCGGCTTTTAAAATAAACCCAACTAAGCTGAAATTACATGTTTGAAATGTATATCGCAAGTAATTGTAGAGAATCGTTAGGCATGGCCTGTCACTGCTAGAGAGGGATTGTTAATTTGAATCACCAACTCTTAATTTATACGCTGAATAAAATCGAGCAAGAAGAGCCGCAGACCGTGGATAAACAGATGCTATTTTATCCAGGTTTCTAATTAATATCTCAGGTGAAAAAATTAGGTCGATGATGCAAATAGTTTGGAGATACCCAACTATTTTAACGACCTGAAAAGGTTACGATATATAAAAATCAATCATCTATTGGGAAAGTGGCGGACTGGACTATTTTATTTACGTAAGCGCTTTGAAGTAAACTTAAATACACCATTGGGCCTTCGCGAGTTTTCTTTTGGTATTCTTTTGCATCTTCTTCTGACCAGAAGAAAAGTGACTTCCGTCAGAATATATCCACAATGCTTGGTTCCTTTGTTTCGA
>JARFPZ010000290.1 GCA_029288035.1 Desulfosarcina sp. | reverse complement strand
CACACTACTCTGTTATCGTCGGCAGCGTCAGATGTGTATAAGAGACAGCTTTTAGGCACGCCTAAAGTGACAACTTGGAGTGGAAATCTTCAATGGGTGGGTATTGCGCCTCCCTTCAAGATTTATTTTATCTTTCTGTATTCATACCGGCACCTAAAGTCTGATGTATTTGCGTATACCAGCTCGGGAACAAGTTTTCCGTATTTTTCCTTGGGATCGCTTGCACTAATATTAAAAGGATCCTTCATTGCTAGATTCAGTTTTGCCACTGACACCTTTCCCGAATTGGCTTTGGTCCAAAGGGTGGCGCCGCTGTTAGTTTCCAAAATTCTAGTTTGTAGAGCAGCTTCGACATAGACTTTGGCGCGCACAGCTTGAGGCGCTGAAAATATCTTCACATTTGGCTTAATTTCAGAAACTTGTAGATGCCCCAAAATCAACGCATCGACATTATACTCGTCTCCAATAGATTTTATCGTTTTCAAATCAAGTTCATGACGACGGATGGATTTTAAAACCAGTTTTTCACTGCCCAGCTCCAAGACGCGAGTTCCAGGTTGTGCCGACTGAACGTTTTGAATGAACTTTTGCGTAACATATGGTCTTAAGTCATTCTCAGCATTTGTCGAAAATTCTATAACTCCTATATTTCTATAGGCTTTCAGTTTAATTTTTGGTGGAACCAACACTTTTTCTGTATGAGAACATCCGTGAAGCATAACAAACCCAGCCAGGATGATGAAGGAAAACCATAGAAAATTGATATTACAAAATTGATTGAGACCCTTTGATGCGCGATTTGTCATTGGATCCTCCAAATGGTCAGTGAAATTTTTTATAATTCGGTTGTCTTTGTTAATATTCGGTATAGAACAAAAATTCTTAAGTAAATTAGAATGTGCACAAAAATGAACCTGCAGATTTAAGATTTACTAAACAAATACACAATAAAATCAATTGATTCAATAGATTCGATTCAGGCGTTATGTACACTCAGGTCAAATTGCAGGTTCCCAATTACGCAACCTATAGTTTACCGGGATTGTTGATTGGTCCAGCAAATCATAAAATGTTGGCTTGCTACTCAAGCCAAGATAAAATTGACAACATTGGTCAGAAGAGCTGGTAAGGCATAATTTGTCTTTTGCATGCAAGAATTGAAATAGTTGAGAACTACAGATGGCAGAGTTGACGGCGAAAATTCTTACGAAGAGGATAGACATATATCGCTTTAGCACTAGCATAACGTTTATAAGAGCTGAAAAGGCTATATCCCTCGGTCTTCCCGACTTCTATCCAATTTGCCGCTTGGTAGCAAGTTCCTTTGAAACGATCCAGTTGGACAAAAGTTTCCAATAAAACCGGCTGATAATTATAGCGGGCTTCCCAGTCCAGCGGAAGTTGTTTGGCAATGCCACCGAGGATACGGGAGGCTAGATTGGGCGAGTAAATCCACGGCATAATTAAAAAGCGAGCATTATTGACGACCAATTTGAGATTCGCTTCACGCTGTTCGTCTGTCCAGCCGATATACCTGTCTCGGCTTGCCAGCCGCCACGAACTGGCTGCAAAACCAAGAACGGCCAGCAGATGCTCACCACGCTTTATTTGTTTGAAGGCAAGCTTCCATTGTTTGAACCGAGACTGACCTTTCTTCTTTTTAGGCAAATGACCGGTGCGCTGAACATCTCGCCCGCCAAAAATAAGGTAGCGCATTTGTGCGCCAAAAAAAAGTGATTCCTTGATGTAGTGATATTTGTTGATCAGATATCGCCACAAATGGGCTTCCTCATTTTGTAGGACAGGGATAAACTGTAACCGATTAATATCAGTTGTTCGGAGAGTTAACTTTTTGGAAGGCTTAACAAATGAAGTTGGCTTTGCATAAAGGGCAGTGGATTTGTGCGCATTTTTCTGCGGTGTCGGAAGAGTTATAAGATTATCCATCTCCATTCTTCGAAGAATTTGGTTAGTTTGGGCCAATTTGATGTTACCGTTAGCCTGACGAAAACCAAATTGTTTACAGATTTTTTTGGCAATTTCATTACGCGTAAAATGACTATGCGATGCAATCAGCTTTCTGATTTTGCTTATATGCTCGGCCGTGAAATCATGCCCAATATATCGAACCTTTATCAAGCGCCAACGTTTAGAACCTGGAGCGGGGGAAGCTTCCAGAAATGCCAACATATGTTCAACAGACATTTCTCGCTTTGTGGGCTTTCGCTCAGGATGATCAAAATATTGCAGCCCCATCTGAGCAAACCTGTTCAGGCATTTAACGATTGATTCCGGTGGAACCCGAACTTTTGTTACCAATTTCTCGATTCCAAGACCGTCGAGGAATCCCAAAATGATTTTGCTGCGCTTAATCTGCCAGATACCGGCGGTTCGACTGACCGCAACATTTTGTAGCCGGATCATGGTCTGTCCGGTTTCAACGATTACACGGATTTTTTGCCGCAGTTTCTCATCCGGCAACCACTTTTCAGGCGCTTGACCATTTTCGGGTTCCAGCCACCGTAGCAATATACCTTCCTTTCCTTTCCCGATTGTTATACTTAAAAATAGTATCAACGAGGTTTTTATGTAAACGCCCAAAGGTTTCGGCATAGCGTTTACTGACCCAACGATAATAGGTTTCCATGCTTTTCATATTTTGCGTAAACACAATACCGACAAGTTCATCGATTAAGTCATCTGCATTTTCATCAAAAAAGGGTATCGATATTTTTGGTGGTCCCCCTAAAATGGGCTGATATTGCTGCATGAAAACATAGGCGCCCGGCAGGGAACGCAGAAAACGGAAGCGCGCCACGTCTTCAGCAAGGGTCGTGTTAAAACCGTACATGCAAATGAACTCTACATTGTCTTGCGACGTGAACCGAAACATTTTATATTTTCGCGCAAGTTGTTTCATGCCCTTATTGTTATTCAGGCTGAAATGATAAACACCGCGTGTAAATCGGAGGTTCGAACACTTGATCTGACGCAAAAGCGCTGCTTTCCGCCTGTCCAGCATCCGAAAATCAAGTGTTTGCGTAAAATTGACCTGGATTTTGCGGGATGCCATTTCCTCTAATAAATCATCCGCTTTGGGATGTGCTAGAATATTATCATCCAAAAGAATCAGTTTGTGTCTGCCTGCAAGCAAAGTATCTAAATCTCTAACCTGGCGAGGTTGGCCCTCCTTGACGGGTACAATACAAAAAGGGCATCGGAAAGGACAGCCCCGCGTTAAAAAACCGATCGCACGGTCTCCGAGGTTTGGATAGAGATCGTAGTCAGGAGATAGTTTTTCAATATTTGCAGGTAGACGAAGCTTGAGGTCTACACCTGAACCGCCCAGGATGATGGATTCACCATAATATCGGCGTAAAGTTGCGATACGCTTGTCCGTAACATGGTTATGGAAAATGGCGCTGGCGTAGACAGCTTCGGGGCCTTTAAGGCGGCAATTCCCACGCCCCAGAATCACTTCGCGGCCCTGTCCCTTATGATAGCTGCTAAGTTTCATCAATGCAAAATTCGGTAGACGGCCGTCAACATCAATGAGGAGAATCGCTCCAGGGCGAACACGGACAGATTTACGCTTGGATGGTTGGTGGGCTTCTCTTCTATGGATTTCAAGGCGCTTCTTACGAAATTGGAGGGGGAATCGGGTGAGAGCCCGGTCGGTTAAGGCTACTACAAATTGCATGTTCGGCAGCAACTCATCCATTAATTTAATCCAATCCGGGAAGCGTTTGGCTGTGCAAAAACGATTCGGACGATCCAGCAGGATTAAACCCGGTGTTTTTAGGGGATCGAAGTTTTTTGGAAAAGCATCCAAGAGGTGGCGGCATGCATCCAAGATCGGTATTATCATTCGCCTTTGCCATTGAGATAATTGAATCCATTTCAATCGCATATCACAGGTTTTTTGGTTCCAGTCGGCGGTCTCGATTTGAAGATGTTCAGGCAACAGACGCTGTAGGATTGACAATAGGTTTCTCGGCAATATCCGTCCATATCGAAAGGCCTTTTTATGCAAAAGTTCCAGGAAGGAGACCGGATCTGTCAGAAGTGCGCTTCCATCAAATAAGGAATAAAACCGGGTGATCCGCAGGAAAGGATTGTTGAATTCAAAATCATCGCTGTCTCTATGCGGCTTAAGCTCAGGGCCGTAAGCCAGCATGAAATGTTTTGCAAGGTTGCTGTGATCCCGCATTTTCCGTATGTCCATAACGGGAGAAAGATAATGGCATTCCCGCTTGGTGATTTTTTGGATACGACCGTCAGCATAGAATTGCAGCCCGTGACCGATTAAATCGTACTTGATATTCGCGCCATCAGCTTCAGGATGTTGGGCCAGATAAAACTCTAGCTGCAATGGCTGGTTCGGGAAGTTGAGCAGATGATTTTGTTGATATGGAATATGCGGTAAATGGCGCGTACCAGCCATTGCCAGTGCCATCAACTGCAATTTTTCCCTGTCCTTTGGGTGAGAGGATAAGATAGTCCATTTCGGAATGGTTCCTTTACGACGGGGAAAAATAAATTTACCGGTTTTACTCAGGCGAGCGTTGGCATAGTAAAGTTCTAGTAGATACATTAAAATAGCATGCAGATCTTTTTAAATTAAAATATAAAAAGAGACACCTCCGTGCAGGGAGAATATAGATTGGGTTTTAGATTTGTGGTAGCCAAAAATGGCAGAAAAAGAATTGGGTGTCAAGTTAAGAGTGAGGTCACGAAACCGTTATCTGCCATTAAGCAACCGATTTTAATAGATTATTATATAAGCTATTTTCTCCGTTGCAGGCATGGTCATCAATTTCAGAACTACTGATGTGTCGTAAAATCGGGTGCAACAGAAATGTCCAGAATCGGGTAAACAATATCGAATTTAGGTGACTAGTTCTGAATTTTATTGTTTATTTTAGATAAAATTGTTGCATCTTGAATTTACGCTTATTTTTGCTACAAATTATGTAGGTTCTTTAGATATCAGAGCCTCCCGAGAAAATTCCGATTGAGATCAGGAGCCCTGAATTTAGCAAAAGCAGTGATTTGGGGAGTTACAATCCAACGTGAGTTCCGATTGGTTATATATTTTGCTCACAAATATAAATGGACGGGACCACGAGATTCTAAAGCCGGAAAAGG
>JARFPZ010000438.1 GCA_029288035.1 Desulfosarcina sp. | reverse complement strand
CCCCCCCCCCCCCCCCCCCCCCCCCCCCCCCCCCCCCACGTAATCTTCGTCGGCAGCGTCAGATGTGTATAAGAGACAGGGGTACGACTTTCGGCGGCGATTAAGGCCTCCAAACTGTCGTTTTCGGTGGATTGGCTCAGGACGGAATGGTTTTCAAAAAGCATATCTTTTCTGGTTTTATCTAAAATGGCCCAGCGCGCTCTTAGATCTGCTTGTTTGCCCGGCATGCCGTCAAATCGGGTCACATTGACCGTCACGTTAAAATCAAATGACATTGCCCGGGTCCCGGGGAAAATACCCACCCGATCCGTTGTCAGCAAAACAGATAAATTTTCTGCCAGAACTCTGCTGAAATTTTCCTGCAGTGGACCTGCCCATTGGGAGAATTCGGCCAGACGAATCTGATTTTGGCTGTCACGAATGACGATATCCGATCGATCGAGATACAACGCCATTCTAACGGGACCCACCAGGATACCGATATCGTGTAAATCCGCCACCACCTTTGGTTGGGTTTCATCGCTGTACACGGAATTCAGAACATAGTTTTGGGTAGGTTGCGCCGTACCGCCGCCGAATATCGTACAACCTTGCAACATTGACACAATTGTGAAGAAAATGACACCTGACAGACCAATGCGTTTCATACTCATTTTTGAACTTCCCTCCTCTGTTTTCCACGAATCAAGGCGTCGGGATTGCGTTCGAGATAGTCGGCAAAACTCCGTAAAGATCGGGCCGCCAACGCGATTTCCCTGAGAAAAATATCAATCTGATAGCGGAATTCGGAATTTTCCGACACTATTCCATCTATTTCTTCCAGTGTCGCCTGCAAAGATTTGGTAGTATTCGCCAGGTTGGCTTGAATCGGCTGAACCTGCTTGTTGACATTGTTTACCATCTTGCGAGCATCCTCAGCGGTTTTCATGATGCTGCCGGATAAGGGATCGATCTGGCTGTTGACATTTCGCAACATTGCCTGGGCCTCTTTGAGTATTAGCTCGACATCGACAAACAAGGGGTCGACTTTTTCATCCACATGACGCACCAGGTTGCGGGCCTCCTTCAACGTCTGCTTGAAATAGTGCAGGCTTTTGGTGAATTCCTCGGATGTCACGAAGCGTTCGATACCTTTCATGGAATTCTGCAGGCTTTCTGCAACCTCGCCGATCGGGATATCTTCAAGGGTCTTTCCAATTTCCTGCTCAATAGTTTTAATCGTCGGGATTTCAATAATATCATCGCCGAGTTCTATGCCTTTCTCTCCCATGAGTCTCACCGGTGTGTGTGGATAATAATCAAGGTTGATCATCCGCTGGCCGGTAACAAAACTCTGCATTTCCATTCGGGCTCTTAACCCCTTCTCTATCATTGCATCCATTTCTTGCTGTTTATCGTCAAAAATAGCTTCAACCATCGAACCGATGCTGTGAACACTAGCCGGATCTACACTGAAAATAACCGGAATTTCGATGGACATACCCTTGTTAACGGAATAGAGCCTTATTTGGGTGACTTCACCAATCTTAACACCCCGAAACATCACCGGTGCGCCGATTCTCAGGCCTTTTACCGATCCCGGTAAGTATACGACGTAAAAATCCGTCTTTACAAAGAATTTGCCGGAACCGAAAACGATAATGGCGGCCACCGCCAGAACCACCGCCCCCACCACAAACACACCAATTGCCGTTTTGTTTGCCTGTTTGCTCATGAGTTTTTCGTCCCTATCCTTGCCCTCTCGTTAAAAATTTATGTACCGTTGGATTTTTTGACTCCGCCAGTAGTTTTTTGGGATCGCCCTGCGCAATCATGGTTTTGGCCTCCGGGTCCAGAAACACCGAGTTGTTGCCGATGGCGAAGATGCTGGCCAGCTCGTGTGTGACAATGACCACGGTGGAATTGAGGCTTTCGCTGAGTTCCAAAATCAATTCATCCAACAGGTGGGCGCTGATGGGGTCCAATCCTGCAGACGGCTCGTCAAAGAACACGATCTCGGGATCCATAGCGATGGCCCGCGCCAGACCGACCCGTTTTTGCATACCGCCGCTGATTTCGGACGGATAGTATTCATCAAACCCCGTCAGGCCGACCAGGGAAAGTTTCAGGGATACGATCTCGCTGATTTGATCAGCGCTTAAATCCGTATATTGCTGCAGCGGCAACGAAATGTTCTCCGCCAGAGTCATGGAACTGAATAAGGCGCCGCTCTGGTATGATATGCCGATTTTTTGCATGAAGCGGTCTCTAACGGCGGGATCGGCATCCCAAAAGCTGACGCCGTCATACAACACCTGCCCCTTGGCCGGCGCTTTCAACCCGACCATGTGGCGCATCAACGTACTTTTGCCGCATCCGCTGCCGCCCATGATAATGAAAATATCGCCGCGGTTGATCGTAAAGGTCAAGTCCCGCTGGACCACAAAACTGCCATAGGCCATGGTGAGGTCTTTTACGGTGATATGGGGCTCTTTATCTTTTTTAATTTCCGGCATATTTAGATATCATTTCAAGGAACCTTGAACCTTTGAACCCCTAGCCCTGAACCTTAAATCCCCACGATATTGCACACCACCGTGATAATTCCGGTGGCGACGATGATAGCCACAATCGAGGTCACCACCGCCGAGGTGGTTGCCTCTCCCACGGCCGATGCACTTCGGCCGCACTGCATGCCCCTGAGACATCCGGCCAGGGCTACCAGCACGCCGAAAACAGTGGCATGGAGAATGCCGATAAAAAAG
>JARFPZ010000237.1 GCA_029288035.1 Desulfosarcina sp. | reverse complement strand
CCATACCAAAAATCAGGCACTTACAAAATTTTGCAGGGTGTTGCGGTAATGAAAAGGGGCGATCCGCACCCCAACGGATCGCCCCAAAACAAAATGGAGGTATATGAAAGACACACTATGCGTCTATAGCTATTATTGTATCGCAATCATCCTAAAACGCAAATTTTTCTCAGGATAGACATTGAATTTCAGATTACCCTTGTCTTGCCCTTCGTCAGAAATTCACCTTCATTTCGGTGTATACTCTAAAACATCATCCATTGGATGTGGATATTTATTGTTACCGCTTTTATATCAAGAGGGGCGTATTACCCAGTCCCTGAGTCAGGTTCGTCAGGTGCAACCAGATATAGTGGTATGTTTAGATTTGGTTGCATGGCTATCAGGTCAGACATACGCAAGAGCCCAGAATAAATTGACGTGGTGCTCTCGATTTCAAATGCAGCTGTTATGGCATTGCCTTTAAGCCAAAGCACATCTATCATTTCAATCGTTTTGTTGGTGGCATCATCGAATTGAAGTGGCAATTCGTCTTTGAGCTTTGATAATTCAGCAAACTTTTTGCCCTTATAATCCTTTCCTCTGTCGTTCCTGGCCACCCAAACATGGAATCCCATAACTTGTGGGTCGTGTCTACGTTTGACTTTTATCAAACTTTGTCACGGGATATGAACCAGGAGAATTGGTTTTTAAATGTGCTCATTTGTGCTGAACTCAATATTTTATATCAATTACAAAAAAAGTGTTGCATTTTATAAAGAAATATGTTTATTTTATAGAACAATGATTGTAAACTCACATTAGTCAGGTAAACAACATGACAACTACTAAATTTAATTCCTTTCTGCAAAGAGTTTTTGAAGCAACAGGAATAACTTCGCAGACTGAATTAGCATCCGCCCTGAACATTAATCGTTCAGCGATTACACAAGCCAGGAAAAAGGATTCTATCCCTGACAAATGGATATTACAGCTATACCGATCCTTTGGGTTGAATCCTGACTGGGTTGAAACAGGATCCGGCCAAAAATTTAACAAACATTCTGATTCCAATGATGCCATATTTAGTAATATACCGAAGGTAAGAGCCAGGTTGAGCGCCGGTGGCGGATCTTTTGAAGTCGGATCCAAAATTGAAGAATATTATGCTTTCCGAAAGGACTGGTTACGTACAAAAGGGGCCATAAACAAGATGGTATTAATGGATATCTTTGGCAACAGCATGGAACCAGAGATGAAGGATGGAGATACTATTCTTATAGATGAGTCTCAAAAAGACATTTTAGCAGGCGCTATATACGCTGTCGGAGTTGATGACACAATAATGGTTAAAAGACTTGAGAAACACCCCAATAAGCTTGTCTTGCTTAGTGACAACAAAGATTATTCTCCGATTTACCTTCAAGGTGGCGAAATAAATAGCGTCCGTATTATCGGAAAGGTAATTTGGATTTGTAGGGAGCTAAGGTAAAAATTTTTGCCATTATTGTTTATTCTTATAAACATTAAGATATTTAAATAAACGCATAGGAACATAAGATGCAACATCGATATTCTTTATTAAACTCGACTTTGTATGCAGTATTTATAGTCGACATTTTTTTAGGAGGCAAAAAGAATGATACGATTTGAATCGTACCCGGATTATCAAAACTGTTACGAGTATCATGGAAACACATCTGTAGAAATTACCAGAAAACAGGATGGGTTTACTATTAAGCGAGATTGGATCTTGTTTGATTCTGTTGAGGAAGCCCAGGAATTTTTTTATAACGATTGCTGTGACAATCGGGGGAAATATGTTCATTAAAATCGTTGATGGAATAGGACAGAATGTTCTCAAACTTTTTTTTTGCATGTTTTGCACGGCAGATGTTCAATTTATAGGGGAAAATGAGAAAAAAATGTTTTTTATTTTGTTATTTTGATTGAAAGCTGAATATTATTTGTTTTAGATATAATCTAATTGAATTTAGTTCGATTTTTCAGAGGAGACACATGGATTCTTTGGATCTAAAAATACTGGCCGCCTTACAGGAGGACGCCAGGCGCAGGAACATCGATCTGGCCCAGGAACTCGGGGTGGCCGCTTCCACAGCTCTAGAACGGGTCCGTCGTCTGGAGGCCCAGGGTTGTTTTCGGGGATTCAATGCGGTACTGGCCCCCGAAAGACTGGGTTTTAATGTCCAGGCCATGGTTACCGTAGCTCTGGGTGAGCACACCACCGAGGCCATCCTCCCCTTTGAACAGAGAGTTCGTGAAGTGTCTTTTATTCGAGCCTGCTATCACGTCACGGGCAGGTTCGACTATCTGCTTCACGTAGTGGCGATGGATCTTGACCATTTAGGACGATTGGTGAAGGAAGACATCGCCGCTCTGCCTGGGGTGGGACGAACCGAAACTCACATCGTATTTTCGGAGATCAAGTCCGATAAGGGGTTGCCAGTGGAAGAAGCTCTCAAAAATGCACCCAATTCTTAGCCGTAACTTAATACCTGAATCTTGCATGAAAATTAGTGAGAAGTTTGAATAATGCTTAATAACAATAGGTTATGATAATTTAGGAAGTAAAGAAAATTACTCAATCGGTAAAAAGGATAACGGTGGATTTTCTCTAATTAATTTTTACCCTTCGGGCGAGCCGGAGGCTTTCATAGGCTGCGTTGCTAAGAGTTCGAAGTAAAGAACTACGACTTCACCCTTAGACGCCTTGCCTAAGAAAGCCTCCGACTCGTGCAAATCCAGGTAATGGCTTACAGCCAAGCTATTTTTTATAAACCAGAAACAAAGGAGTTACAGATGTCAAGCAAAAAACCTTCCATATTCGACCTTTATCAAATGAAAGTGCGCGGCGAAAAAATCGCCTGGCTCACGTCCTATGATTTTCCCACTGCTCAGTTTGCCCAAGCCGCCGGCATGGAGATGCTGCTGGTGGGGGACAGCCTGGGCATGTGCGTCTATGGCTACAACGGCACCGTGCCCGTGACCATGGACCAGTGCATTGTGCACACTGAGGCCGTGCGTCGGGGTGCTCCGAACTGCTTTGTGGTCGGCGACATGCCGCTGGGCAGCTATCAGGTATCGGACGAAGATGCGGTTTTCAACGCCATCCGCTTCCTCAAAGAAGCCGATGTAGATGCCATCAAGCTGGAAGGCGGGGTTCGGATTGCTTCCCGCATCCGGGCCATCACCGACGCGGGGGTAAGCGTCATCGGCCACATCGGCTTAACCCCGCAAAGCTCAGGTCAGCTGGGCGGACACAAGGCCCAGGGCCGCACCGCTGAAACCGCCAAGATGGTGGTGGAAGACGCCATCGCTGTACAAGAAGCCGGCGCCAAAATGATCTTGGTCGAAGCGGTGCCGCCCGAGGTAACCAAGTACATTTGGGAGACCTTGGAGATTCCGGTACTGAGCATCGGAGCAGGTCCCCATTGCGACGGCCAGCTCCTTATCGTCTCAGACCTGATCGGTCAGTTCCAGGCCTTCACTCCCAAATTCGTCAAAAAATATTGCAATGTGGCCCAGTTAATTACCGATGCCATGACAGCGTATGTCAAAGAGGTCAAGGAGGTTAGTTTCCCGGATGAGGACAAGTACTGCTATCACATGGTGGAGGGCGAAGAGACCAAATTCCTGGAACTTATGAATAAGTAGCTTAATTCCTGAATATTGCAAAAACCAGGTAATAAAAAGCCCCCAATCCGGCAGGAAGGGGGGGCTGCATCACTCACCCAATCTTTAGGAGCGCGATATGTCAGACCTGCGTAGTGTGTTGGAAATAGGCCAGGACAAGCTAGAAAATATCAACGATTTTCTGCTTGATCCCCAAAACGTTTTAACAAATCAACTGCTGGACGTGGTGGAGAAATTCGGGGGACCCGCGGCCATCAACCAGAAGGCGGCCGAGAATGGCAGTCCAGAGAGCCTCATGGGCCGGCTCAAGGAGACGGGTTCCCCCTACGTGCCGGATCTGGAATGGCTGGCTGAGCAAAAAGACAAGGGTGCTTTCGTACCTATGGGTGATTACTGCGAAGCTCTGGATGTGGACCCGTCCGGCCTGAACCAGACCAACGCGGTCACCCTTGAGATCAGCGCCATGCAGTATTTCCCCTGGCTCATCGCCCAGGCCAAGCAGTGCATCGCCAGCAAAGAGCTGATGCCGGGGCGTTTCATCCGCGTGCGCAATATGGCCGAACAGAGCGCGGATATGGGCGACACCCTGGCCACGGCCTTGGCCATGAACATCATGGGCTGCACTTGGGTGGAGACCCTGGACACCAAGGGTACCGACGGCTCCAATATCCATCTGGGCGGTCCGGAAACCATCACCGGATACTTCGGCGGTATTGGCCAACCGAACGGGCATCCGGTGAAATGGCTGGAGGAATACCTGCACTACTACACCACCTATGGTGTCAAGCAGGTGCTGAACATCAACCCGGGCACCGTTCTTCTGGGTTACATGCTCAACAAACTGGGCGTGGACAACGAGTTCAAAATCTCGGTCTTCATGGGCAACGACAACCCCTATAGTATCTTTTGGACACTGATGACCGCCAAGCTGTTCTCTCGCGACGATGACACGACCAGTCTGATCGGCTTCAACTTATCCAACAGTGTAAACAACCAGACCATCATCGAAGCTGACAAGGTGCGGGCTGCCCTTGGTCTGACCGACAAGGTGCGCTTTGAGCACCACATCACCGAGTGCTACACCTCCATCGTTATCCAGCCCTATCTGCGCCGCGCCGAGCTGGTGGAGCTGGCCAAAGAAGTGCCCAACATCGCAGCCAAGCACGAGGGCGGTGAACCGGACATAGAAAAGGACCTGGAACACCCCACTAACCTCCTGGACTACTTCATGTCCAAGGCTGATGTGGAATCGCAAGGTCTCATGGATACGTTGCTGCAAAACTACCTGGGCAAACACTACAGCGTGAAGCTCACCGCAGACGCCTTGTTGAAGTCAGGCACCGCTGTGGTGGCGGCTCAGAACCTGCATTCGGAGTAAACATGACCGGAAAAGAAGCAGCCTTGGCCACAACGAACCAACAAGCGACGAACCGGCCGGTCGTCACCTTGTTCGCTGGTGGCGAATGGTATTTCAACTATGCCAATCGGCCCTTTACCGACGCGAAAACCTCTCCGGAGAAAATCTGTGCCGTGTTCGAGAAGGTGAGATTCCTTTCAAGCGCTTGCTGGTGAAGTCGCGCTCCATCGTATTCCGCTCTCCGGTGGTCATCCGCCTAAAATCCAGCGATCTGAAACGACGGCCGCCGTGTTAACGGGGGATATGTTGCCCCTTTATTTTTTGATCATTGCGCAGCGATTAGAATTCGCGTAATCAAGCTTGTTAACTATTCCAACAAAACGAAGGAGACACCGATGACAGATCAGCAATGGCAGACCTTGCTGGCGGTTATTCGAGGAGAAGACATCCGACCGCTGCCGGTCGGGTTTATCATCGATAGCCCCTGGTTGCCGAATTGGGCTGGATATTCAATTTTGGATTATTTCACAGACGGAAAAATTTGGTTTCAGTCGAATATGAAGGCCATGGAAAGGTTTCCCGGGGCCATATTTTTGCCCGGCTTTTGGTCCGAGTATGGCATGTGTACAGAGCCGTCAGCTTTTGGGGCGATATGTACCTGGGAGGAGAACGAATTTCCTTTCGCCAAAAAAGTGATCCATTCTGCTGAAGATATTGATCGGCTTGAAAAACCAAATCATCAAAAAGACGGTCTTCTGCCTTTTGTCATCAAGCGAATCAAATATTTACAGCCGGAGATTGAACATGCCGGCCACAAGGTTCGCTTTGCAGTTGCCAGAGGCCCGCTCAATATCGCCTCCTTTCTGATGGGTACGACTGAATTTCTGATGGCCATCGCAGAAAATACCGAACGCACTCATCAATTGCTTTCAATTATTTCGGATTTTCTGGCGGACTGGATGAATTATCAACGCGAGTGCTTCCCTACGATTGACGGCATGCTGATGCTTGACGACATCGTTGGATTTATCGGGGAAAAACATTTCCAGGAGTTTGGACTGCCTTATTTGAAAAAGATATACGATCGTCTGGATGTCTCGGTGAAATTCTTCCACAACGATGCGCCCTGCAAGGTTTGCGCACCCTATTTAGCTGAACTTGGGATCAACCTGTTGAATTTCGGGACCCAGCATACCATAAACGAGATGAAGACGTGGACTGATAATAGAATCACCCTTATCGGAAACATCCCTCCTCTCGATGTTCTTGCCAAAGGAACTTTGGAAGATATCAAAATGAACACAACTGAATTAATCGAGTCCTTGCACGATCGATCCCAATTAATCCTTTCATGTGGTGGTGGGATGCCCCCCGGGGTATCGACCGAAAATATACGGAAATTTATGGCGACCGTAGAAAGCCTGACTTAGGAAATTTATGTTTTCATTCCAGTCGTGGTTACTCCCTGTAAAATATTTCTTCGCAGGATGATGAAGACGGCTATCATGGGAATTATCGTGATCACGGCCCCGGCCGAGATCGCGCCATACTCGATGTAGAACTGACGCTGATACACCGCAAGTCCCAATTCGGTTGTATACATGGATTTGGTTGTCACCACGACCAGCGGCCAGATGAAATTGGCCCAGGCTTCAGAGAAGGCAAAGATCCCCAGTGCCATCAGCGCCGATTTGCTCAGCGAGAGTACAATACGAAAATATATCCATAACTCATTGGCCCCGTCGATACGAGCGGCCTCTATGAGACTATCCGGAATCGACATAATGTTCTGTCGCAGGAAAAACACCCCAAACGTCATAATGGTCATCGGGAAAATCATGGCGAAATAAGTATTCATCATCTTGGCCTTGAATACCATAATAAAAATAGGAATCATGTATACCTGTATGGGAATGATCGCCGTGAATAGAATCAGGGCAAACAAAAAGCTTTTCAAAGGGAATTTATATTTGGCAAAGATAAATCCGGCCAGGCTGGAAGTCAGCAAGATGCAGAACATGGACCCCAGTGAAACCACCAGGGAGTTAAACATGTACCGCACGAAATCTTCTTTAAGAAGGATTTGGCTAAAATTCTCAAGGGTCAGCCGGCTCGGTAGAAAACGAGGTGGCCAGACACTGATTTCAGCCGGTGTTTTCAAGGCAGTCGTCAGTACCCAAAGAAATGGAACGATTACCAGGATCGCAAATACCGTGGCGACAATATAGGCTGTTATCTTTACCCATTTCTCCTTGAACATTCCAGGCTCCTATTCATTTCCTTTTCTGAACGCCATGAACTGTAGTGTGATCATCATCATGACAAAAACAAGTAATACTACAGATTGAGCCCCGGCGTACCCCATCCGGTAATATTGGAATCCGTTGCGATATATTTCCGTAACCACAACTTTTAAATCATAAGCCGGTGCACCCTGGGCAGATGCGGTCAAGACGTATACCGGCGCAAATATATTAAAAAACTGGATTGTACTCATGACCACTGCAAACAGAATGATAGGTTTTAACATCGGCAGGATGATAAAACGCAAACGCTCTAATGGAGTGGCGCCATCGACTTCTGCGGCTTCAAGATAGGTGGTTGGAATATTCTTCAGTCCGACGCTAAATACGATAATATAATAGCCGAGCATTTTCCAGACTGCCACGATCACAATGGCGTAAATAATCAAGTTCGGCTCCTGGAGCCATCCCTGTTTCGGAATCCCAAAAAAGTACAGAACGTAGTTAATCAGGCCGTACATGGGATCGTAAAGCCATTTCCAAATTACCGAGGCCGGGACCCAGGGAGTGACCACTGGAATATAGAAAATGATCTCGAAGATCGGAGCAACATGCTCAATGCTGCGCAGCAGAATTGCAATGAAAAAAGCCAGGAACAAGGTCGCCACCACCGCCAGAACAGTAAATTGGATCGTGTTGATCAGAGCCGTATGAAAGGCATCGTCACCCAGAAGGCGCTCATAGTTTCGCAATCCAACGAATGGATTATGTTTTTTAGTTATATGGTAACGGTAAAAAGATATCCGAATGGTTTCTAAAATCGGATAAATCCGAATGGCGGCGAACAGAAAGTATACCGGGCCCAAAGCGGCTAAAATCCAGAAACCATTATTGTTTTTAAATTTCTGGTACAAGATTGCAAGCGTATTGGACGGTTTTTTTTGATGGATCGCCTCAGGCATGGGAATCCTTTTCGGGGGGAAATATTTCAGCTCGATAATCTCAACCGGGAGGAAATGCTCCCTCCCGGCCGGGTTAATCGCTATTTTGATAATGAGTCGTTGTCTGCTAGAATACCTTCAGCAACCTTTTGCATTTTTAGAATGACTTTTTTACATCCCTCGGGATTATCGACTAGCGAGGCGTCCCGGTAGGCTTCCTGAAGAACTTCGCCTACCCGGGTTGTGGTTTCTTCGTAGGCAATGTTCGGGGCTTCCAAATACTGATTATAGCCTGGAATATCCTGCATCACGGCCTCGTAGCGTGGGTTATCTTTCAGAAACCACGTGAAATCACGGTCCTCGCGCAATGGACTGTAGCCGGATTCCTTTAAAAGCAGATTTAGGGCTTCCTGCTCTTGAAGCATGCGAATGAATTCCCAGGTCTGATCTTTAACTTTGGACTGGTTGCTGACCGAGAGAATCTGGATGTAGTTGAATGCTCCCCGGACTTTGCCTTTCGGCATGCGAGCGGTGCCAAAATTAATATTCGGGCCATTTTTCTTAATGAAGGCGATGGCCCAGGTTTCGCGCAGCAGCATGGCGGCCACACCGGAAGAAAAACCCTGGGCATCATGTTTTAATTTCCAGTCATCCACTTTACGGTCGCCATGTAAATGATTGATTCGGTCCAGTAAAGCCTTGACAGCCACATCCATATTGTCCTTGAGGGTAACCCTGATCGTCCCCGGTGTCTTGCCTAATTCAAAAATCTGTTCTCCTGCCATCTGGTAGTAGAGATAGCCGAATTTTTGGATACCGCCGGAAGGGCCGGTCAGACGCATGGTTAACCCCGCTCTTTCGATATCGCCATTGGCATTCTTTTTGACAAGTTTTTCGGCGTACTCCCAGAGCTCTTCGATTGTTTGCGGGGGTTGCGTCAGGCCGGCTTCTTTGAAGTGGTCGCGATTATAAAACAAGGCGCTCCGGCCGGTCCAAAATGGAACACCGTAGGCGGTGCCTTCGCGGGAGACGACCGCATTATATACAGGATTTATTTTTTGGGCATTTGTGACAATTGCGGCCAAGTCTTGAGGCAACGGTTCCAGATATTCGTTGTCATAATATCTCGGAAAAATAAAATCGTGCAGGGCCATCAGATCCGGACCCGCTCCGGTCGGCATGCTGCTTGCCAGTTTGGCTTCAAAATCACGAAGGGAGAAGGTGAGAATTTCCACTTCAACATCCGGATACTTTTTTTCGAACTGGCCCTTGACCATTTCGAAGACCGGCAACGTTTCGCCATAGCCAAGCCAAATGGAAAGTTTCTCCTTGGCATCTACCGGCCCGGCGGATAATATGATAACCACCAGAAACAGAAAAACCAATGCTCGACATACTACTTTTTTTAACATGATAGACCCTCCCTTTTTTAAGTTGTGGTTAGCTTGAAATGAGATGTTGCTTTTGATGTGCAGTATCTCAGAAAACGCGAGCAGTACCTCCGATTGCACCTTGGCTTTAGATGCGGAAATCAGATGAGATCATTTAGGCATAAATTCACGCAAGCGTTTCAGGGCTCTAATGTGTGGTGTATATTAGTATACCAATTCCGAGACCATACCGCAGCCGCGATTTCGTGTCAAGATTAAATAGACGGTTAGCCTGTTCATGGCAAAGTCAGGAATTACCGCTCTTCTGTCTTTATTCGCACGTTGGGAGGCTGTGTGTCGAAGATGTGGATTTTATCCATATTCACCGCCAGCTCGATTTCCTTTTTAGATTCGGCCTGGGTCCGGCTATCTACCCGCGCCACCAGGTTGTGTTGACCGCTGACAACCGCAAGCTGTACTTCAGCACCTAACGTTTCCACCACTTCAACAATGGCCTTGAAGGTATCGGTTAAGAAACTGGTATCCACAAAAGCGATATCCTCGATGTGTTCGGGACGGATGCCGACGATCACTTCCTGGTTGACTTTGCTTTGGAGATAAGATTGTTTGATCGTCGGGATCAAAAGTCGAAAGTTATCGGCATCGACATAGAGCCTGGAATCTTCACCTACGATTCTGGCCGACATGAAGTTCATACCCGGGTTGCCGATAAATTGCCCCACAAATTTATTCACTGGATAATCATAGATTTCCATCGGGGTACCCACCTGATTTACCACGCCGTCCTTCATTATAACGATTTGGGTCCCCATCGTCATGGCTTCGACCTGGTCGTGGGTGACATAGATAATGGTGGTATTTAACTGCGCGTGCAGTTTGGACAATTCAGCGCGCATTTGCCCTCGCAGTCTGGCATCAAGATTACTCAGCGGTTCATCAAAAAGAAACACGGCGGGTTTACGCACGATGGCGCGTCCTAAAGCGACGCGCTGACGTTGGCCACCGGAAAGTGCCTTGGGTTTGCGGTCCAAAAGATCCTGAATCCCAAGTATCTCGGCGGCTTCCTTGACCCGCTGATCGATCTCGGCCTTGGGATGTTTTCTGAGCTTTAGACCGAAGGCCATATTTTGATAAACGGTCATATGCGGATATAAGGCATAGTCCTGAAAGACCATGGCAATGCGGCGATCTCTCGGCGGCATGTTATTAACCAGTTTATCGCCGATGTAGATGTTACCGTCGGTCAATTGTTCCAGTCCGGCGATCATGCGCAATGTAGTTGATTTGCCACAACCCGAAGGCCCGAGCAGTACCAGAAACTCTTTATCTTCCACTTCCAGATGGAAACGTGAGACCGCATCCACCTGGCCAAAACGTTTACTGACATTTTCTAAGGTTACCTTCGCCACAGATCACCTCCAAAACGAATGCAATTAAGTGCTCAAAATGGGCACAGGTCCAAGGCATCAAGGGCGGTAGCCTAACGCGATGCAATGGAAATTGAGCGGTCATATTAGGGAATAACTCGCAAGCCTAGCGGTCCAAGTATTCCGCGATTTCTTTTTCATAACGTGTCAGTATGGTGTTGAGAGGGTTCAGGTGGCGCTTCATGTAATCCTCGGCGGCGTCGGGATCACCCTTTTCAACGGCCGAAACCAGAAATTGGTGATAGGTCAAAGCCCTGCTGGCCATATCAAAAAAGGGAAGCGTAAGAATGCGGGCACGATCCAGGTGGGCTTTTATGGACAAAATCAACTTCCACACCTGCTCCCGCCCGCAGAACCGGAAAAATGAACAGTGAAGCTGTTCATCCAGTTCATAGAACTGGACGTAGCTTTCTTCTTTAAGCGCCAGCTCCTGCCGCTGCAGGTTTTGCTGCAGCTCAAGCAGCTGTTTCGCGCTAATCTGCCGCGCCAGCGTGCGGATATTGGCAATTTCCAGTGCAGTGCGGATGAATATGGCGTTTTCCACCAGTTCAACCTTGATCGGGGCAACAACATTTCCCGACTGGGGATACACGTCGATGAGGTGCTCGCTGGCCAGTTGCCTGAGCGCCTCCCGCACTGGGGTTCTGCTGGCCCCGAGTTCATAGGAAATCTTGGTCTCAATTAAAGGTATGCCCGGGGGCAGTTCCATGCTGATAATTTTTTGGCGCAGAAAATTATAGGCCTGGGTGGACAAGGGGCTGCTCCCATCGAATCTGAAACCGCTTAAAACCTTGCTCAAAATAGGACCGACATCTTTAGGGCTAAATGTTTTTTTGAACACCAGATATCCTCGTAATTTTGAAAAGCGGGTTGTGGGCGGAGAGTACCGATTTTCACAGGTTGTACGATATCGCGCTGATCATAAAAACGTGAAATTTTATTTGGCACAATTTATGGCGCCATATATCACTCAATTGAACAGGGTGTCAATGTAAATGTATATTAGTATACCAGTAGACACCTTGATCATAATCTGTTACAAACCTACCCATTCGATTTTATTTACTGAAAAGGATCAAACCATGAAATCTAAGGAACGTGTGATTGCGGCATTAAACCATAGGGAACCAGATCGAGTGCCGACGGGTGAAAATGCGGTTGATTACCTGCTGACAGAAAAAATACTGGGCCGTCCCACCCTATGTAATGCCCGTTGGAAAGAGATCGAGGCGCTTTGGGACGGCCAGCGCGGCAAACTTGTCGCCGATTATGGCCAAACTCATATAGACCTGGTGAGGACACTGGATTGGGACTATGTCCGTGTTCCCGCGGCGCCTAAAGACAAGACCTATTCTCGGCCCCAGATGACTGGCCCCCACTCCTGGATTGATGATGAGGGCAATGAGGTATGTTTCTATGCCGAGCACGGCAGCATCATCACCCGGGCGGAACGTCGGTATATGAGCATTGACGATCTGCCCGACCCTTACGATGATTTCCGGGTGGATCCTTCCGAGATGGACATCGTCAGGACCGTCGTCTCGGAGTTGAAGGACTCCCACTTCATCATCGGCCGGCCGCCGGTTGACGGCACCTTTCCTTTTGTTGAAACGGTAGGTATGGAGGAGTATCTGCTGCGTATGATGGTGGAACCTGATTTTGTCACGCATGCGATGGAAGCTTATACGGCCAGATCGCTGGCCTACATTGACGCCATGATAGATGCCGGTTGCGACGCTATCATGACCACCGATGATTACAGCGACAACGAAGGCCCCATCATGGGCCCCAAGCTTTTTGAGCGGTTCATTCTACCCGGGATCGTCAGGCAGGCTGAAGCCATTCATGCTAAAGGAGCCTATTTTATCAAACACACAGATGGAAATACCTGGAAGATCATGGACATGTTGATTGAGGCCGGCCTTGATGGCTGGCACGGCATTCAGCCAAGCATCGGTATGGATATGGGCAGGTTGAAAGAAAATTACGGAGACATGATTTGCTTTTTTGGCGGTGTGAATTGCGAAACGCTGATTGCCGGAAGCCCGGATGATGTGCGAATGGAGGTTCGAACAGCCATCGATCAGGCTGCCCCGGGCGGTGGATTGGTAGTCGCCTCCGGCAATGTGCTGCAGCCCGGCGTTGTATTGGATAATTATTTGGCCGGTCTCAAGATGGTAAAGGAGTATGGGAAATATCCTATCGGCGGTATCTTGTGATCCGCTCTTTTCGGCTGCTAAAAAAAGATTCTGGTGATTAAAAGTTTCGCGTCTTCATTTGTGACTTTAACGGACGTTCTAATCACTAGTCAAGACGCGACGCCTTGGTTCTATCCTTCCACTCCCTGTATTTCGTTAAGTCCTTTTCCAGAAAATTCAAAGCCAAGCCTAATATAAAAACGTCATCAATTTGGCCGAAGCCAAGTATGTAATCTGGTATCAGGTCTATGGGGCTTATTATGTAAGCCAATGCGACCATAAATGTGACAATTGATTTGGCTGATACATTCCTATATGTCCCTTTCCAATAGTCTTTGATCAAAGGTTGAAATTAGGCTTACCTGTATCCCAAGGAGTATCCCCAGATTTGTATCTATCTCTGAAACGCTTTTCTATGGTCATACTATTGCTTTCATATACGCTCAACAGATATATGCTGTTGCAATTTTGTTAGCGAAGATATTCATCTTCATCGATCAGTATTGTGGGGATTTACATCTCGGTTTGGTGCGTGTTAAATTGGGTCATCTACATCTTGCACCCCCAACAATTATTTATCCGCCGTACTGAAGTCTGCTAAAAAATCGAACAGAAAGCTTTCCATCCCTTGATGAGGCGGAGGCTGGGTAGGAATGAGACCGGGCCGGAAGCCCCGTTTCTGAAAGGGATTTAAAAGTTCGGCGTTACGACTGATGACGTGCACCGGAACCAGCCAGGGTTGGTGCTTGCCGGTCAACTGAACATTCGGCTGGTGATCGCCCAGTACGACGATCAACGCATCCTTTTCGACATGCTGCCGGATGAAAGCAGCAATGACCGTCAAATCATAGCGGATGGCGGACACATAGCCCTCGGAGGCGTTGGTCAGATCGGGCCACAAAATTGGGAAGGTAACGGTTTTTAAATTATTGTAAATAGTTCCGTTTTCGATAAGCGACCAATCTTCTAAGTAAGGAGGCTGGCGGTGAAAGGGCGCGTGGCTGCTGACCAGAATAAATTCAATGAACAGGGGTTGGCTCACAGTTTCCATTTCCCGACGTCGAATAAAGTCGAGTACATACTGATCGGGCATCGTCGACCAGCCGTGCATGGGACCCTGGTAGTCGAAGTTCCAGGCATAGTATTTGGCCTGATATCCATAAAATTCACCTTCCGGCCAGGGCCACTGAGTCCCGGGCATCGCCCGTACCGTGCGGTATCCGGCCATATTGAAATAACGGGCCAATGTTTTGACCTGCGAGGTAATCAATAAATTGTAGCGCATATGATTATTGATATGAACCCCGCTGCCAAGGGTTGCATGGGCCAGCCACGAAGATCCGCCATAAGTGGGTGAGTCGAGAAAATTGGATACGACCTCAAATCCCTGTTCGTTCAACACCTTTTCTAGGGCGACCAGATCGGGCTCTATTTTTGGAAAATGGCGCGCATCACCGAAGATGGTGTGTCCATAAGATTCGATAAAAAACAGATATACATCGGCACCGTTTAGTTTATCCAATGATGACGGCGTTGTTTGATGCTTTTTGAGGGCTGATTCGATCACCGCCGAATGCTTGGCGCGGATTCCTTTTATCTGCAGAATGAAATCGAATTCTTCGATTACCCGTGGGAAAAAGCTCCGGGTGAAGAACCGGTTGTGATCAAAGAGGTTTCCGTTCGGAATCTGGGGCAGGACGACGAAGCCGGCCATCGCAATTCCCACTATCCAACTGCGGATGCGAGGCATCCGCAGGTAGTTGTGAAGGGTTTTAAATGAGAGCCAGATGAGCCAGATAATCGCAGTCAACAGGGCGGCGGCTGCAATGATCCAAAAGAAAAATGCCTTGCGGGACATCGTTGTATAGAGCAGGTGAAGCAGATCCGGAACAAATCGGGAGTCCAGATACAGATTAAACGGCCGGAAAAAATACATCGGCACTAAAATATCGCCCATTCGGAATAAACGCAGGAATATCATTAAAGCGGTCAGCGGCACGCAGACTGCAGCCTGAAACCGTATCCTCAAAATAGCTGCCAACCATATTATCAACATGATCGTGAAAGCTTCCGGCGAGGGCTTGAAAAGCGCCCAGAGCGGCAAATCGGATGCCGGATACTGGATATTCATGAGCACATTGAGAAAGCCGGCTGACAGGATGAATCCCCCCATTGGCGGGATATATTTTCGCACCTGCCGTTGATATTGTAGATAG
>JARFPZ010000203.1 GCA_029288035.1 Desulfosarcina sp. | reverse complement strand
CCCGAAAACCAGATCGTCTTTCCCATACCCGGCGATTTGGTCTGGAACGCCTACCACCCCTACCAATGGCAAGGCGTACCCAATCCTGTATACGACTTCGGCATCTTTTACGGACGCGACGCGCGGTTGCTACTGCCGGTGGGCTGGCGTCCCAGCACCCTTTTTGGCCATATCGAGGAAAATCTAGCGGAGTTTGCCGCAGTGGCAGCCCGTTGCCAGGGCGAAGGCAGAAAAAAAGTCAAGGTGGAGCGGCTTGGCTGAAGCTGGGGTGATGAAAATTCAGCTGATGCACAGAGACTTCACTATTTAAAAGGTTTTTGTTCCGAGAATTTGGTTTCAGGTGTCAGGAAAGATAGACGCAATAGCACAGACTCTCTTATATGAAACTACACCAAGTTAAAAGCGAACCGCAGAATATCGAATGTCGAATATCGAATGTCGAAGGGTGGGTTCGCTTCGCTCAGTCATTTTCCATAAAATAGACAGAATACCTTACTTCGACATTCGATATTCATGATTCGATATTTGATATTCTCTTTTTCAGAGTTCCTTCATTGATCAATCTGGCCGTTTTTTTGGCCAGCGGCGGCGCTTATATGAAACAGCATCAAGATATGTCAGGGAACTCGCTTCGCTCGCACCCTGACCTACGCATGATGAGAATGTTGGAGAGATTGTGCCTGGCCGAACCCATGAACAGACTGTAGGTTAGGTTGCGCCGCAGGCGTTACCTGACAATCTGCTATCCTCATTGAAGATGGGCGGCACATTTCCCATCGAAAGGAGAAAAAAAATGATACTACCCGAAGGCCGCAGCTATGAGCTCAGTACCGAGCTATTAAAAGGTGCCATCGACATCCACGTACACGCAGGTCCCCACCTGCCCAGCTCGCCCAGGCGGGTGGATCCCTTTGAGGCAGCCATTCAGGCCCGCGATGCCGGTATGCGGGCCATCGTCTACATGGACGTGTTCAACTGGTCCAACGGAACGTCCTGGCTTGTAAACCGCATGGTCGAAGGCATTGACGTCTTTGGCGGAATTATATTAAACACCGTTTTCGGGGGCATGAATCCCAGGGCCGTGTTGACCGCTCTCTATTATGGCTCCGGGGCGAAATATGTGAGCTTCGGGGCGCATTCAACCTACTACCAGGCTAGCCGGGAAGGTCATTTGGTGGATGGTAAATTCAAATCCCTGGCTGATATCTACCCCAAGTTCAAAGAACAGGAGCTGTCACGCTGCATCCGTATCCCCGGGGGACAGCCCTCCAGGGAGTTGGACGAGATATTGGGTATGATCGCAGACCATCCCCACGTGTTTTTAAACACCGGTCATGTCTCCAACCAGGAAGCCTTTCGGCTGATTGAACTCAGCCGGAAATACGGTATCAAAAAAGTGCTGGTAGCCAGCAGCGTCACCAAGAATCTGTCGGTGGACGAACAGAAGCAGGTGGCGGAAAGCGGTGCTTATCTGGAGCAAACTTTGGCCGCCTTCACCCATACGACCCCCATCCCGAAAACCCACTATTACGTTGAGCGGGATTACATCAGTATCGACGAGGGCATGGCGGGCGAACCCCACGGGGGGGTGAAACAGGTTGCCGAAGAAATAGATGCCGTCGGCGCCGAAAATTATATTTTGAGCACAGACCTCGGCGTCTACACCCTTCCCGCTCCGGTGGAAGGCTTCAGGGAATTCATCGCCTGTATGCTGGATTTGGGTATACCGACCGATGACCTGCGAACGATGACGGCCCGCAATCCGGCCGGGCTTTTGGGTATTGAGACTGTTTCTGATTGAGGTGTAGAAACGCTCCGGCATAATGATCGGGGCGAGGCAGGAGTGCCGAATCAAGCGGCCATAATGATTGACAATTAGCAAAAAAGGAGGTCCAGATGAGACGTTTTGGAAAGATTTTATTATCGATGAGTTTGATAGTGGCAATCGCCATGATGGCAGGCTTGGCGCAAGCCAAGTCTCTGGACGATATACTCAAAGCCGGCGAGATCCGGGTGGGTATCAACCCGACGCTGCCGCCCCTGGGAGTGTTCAACGATAAAAACGAGATTGACGGTTTTGACAAAGATGTGGCCCAGGCGATTGCCGACGCTTTGGGGGTGAAGCTCAAAATAGTGAAGGTCGGATCGCCGGATCGCATCCCCTTCGTGGCCTCTGACAAGATTGATTTCGTAATGGGCGCTATGACTCGTAATCCCAAGCGGGCCCAGATCATCGACTTTACGCTTCCGGTGCACACCGAAGTTTTCGGCGTTTTGACCACCGCCGAGAATAAAAGAGACCACTGGAAAGATTACAACGATGCCGGCATCACCCTGGTCCAGGTGCGCGGCACCACGCCGGTGCCCTTCATAAAGGAGAATTTACCCGAGGCCAAGCTTCTTTTGCTGGACAATTACCCCGACGTGATTCGAGCTCTCGCCCAGGGCCGCGGCCAGGCCATGCTAGACGTGGTGGACTTTATGTGGGGCCACACGGCGACCCATAAGAACGTGAATTGGGAAGTCGTCAAAACGCCGGTGAACGTTTACTTCTGCTGCCTAGGTGTTGCCAAGGGCAATTACAGCCTGCGCGACTGGCTGAACGTTGAACTGTTCGAGCTGCACAGAAACGGCAAGATTGACGAATTCTGGGAAAAATGGTTCGGTGGTGCCATGGTCTTTAAAGTGCCGGCTACCGCTTGGTTTTAGCCCAACCCGGACAAGCCGGAATTGATTATTGACAATTGAAGATTTAGTGGAGATAGATTGTATCCGGAGTATTGGAGTGATGGAGTGGTGAAAAAAATTGAACCTTGTTTGATGGCTGTAGGAAACAATGGTGAAAGAATATAAGCTATATTTTTCCCGATTTTGCACCCAACACTCCAGCACACCATCACTCCATTACACTGGTCTCCTTTAGGGGTATGTGACGAACTGTCGCAGATATTTCGATAACTAGCGGCCTTGAGTTACAGCCGTGGCCCCTCTTCCCCATTGGTGAACAAGACGGCCTATGAACTACACCATTCACTTTTCCCAGGTAGTGGAGTACATCCCCTACCTGATTGGCGGCGCCTGGATCAGCCTGCAAGTGGCTTTTCTGGCCTTTTGCGGGGGAATGGTCATCGGGCTGTTCGGCGCCATGGCCAAGACTTTCGGCGGCGTGATTATCCGCCGGGTGGTGGATGTCTATGTCTCCTTTATCACCAACACTCCCCAGTTGGTCCAGATTTACTTTTTGTATTTCGCCCTGCCCGAGGCCGGTATCATACTGGATTCTTACGAGGCGGTGCTTCTGGGTATGACATTAAACGCCGGTGGTTATCTGACCGAGATTCAACGGGCCGGTTTCCTCTCGGTCCGGCAATCCGAGATAGAAGCGGCCAAGACGTTAGGTATGAGCCTGATGCAACAGGTACGCTTTGTCATCCTGCCCCACATCATGAAAGTGTTGTTCCCGCCGCTTAGCAATCTTTATATACTGATGACCCTCGGCACCTCCATGGCGGCCATCTTCGGACTGGAAGAATTGACCGGCCGGGCTTTAAACATTAACGCCGAGACATTCAGAAGCATCGAGGTCTTTTCCCTTACCGCGGTATTGTACTTCTTTGTTACAATAGTAGCCAGCCTCACGCTTCTGTTCGTCGGACGGGTGTTTTTCCGGGTGAAAGGCAAGGTGTTCTGATGTGGGACCGTGTTGCTGAAGAATTGCCCAGATTTTTCACTTACTATAACATGGTTTTTTTCCTCAAGGCCATGTTCACCACCTTTCTTCTGTCCCTGATCGGCTGTGTGCTCGGTTCGGTCTTTGGGGGGCTTTTGTCCGTTGTCAAGCTTACCAGAAGTAAGCTTTTTTGGCCCCTGCGGGCGGTAACCTTGGTCTACGTGGAGTTTTTCAGGCGCATTCCCTTTTTGGTCACACTGCTGCTGATCTTCTTTTTTTTCCAGGCTTTCGGGCTGGAGGTGAGCGTTTTTACCGTCGCCCTGGTTTCTGTATGGATTATCGCCACGGCCTTCATCGCCGAGATCGTGCGTTCGGGCCTGGAAGCAGTCCCCACCACCCAGTGGGAGGCCGCCGCGGTAATGAACTTCAACCTGTTGCAGACCCTGGGTATGGTGATTTTGCCCCAGGCCTGGAAGGTGATCTTACCGCCGGCTTTTTCCTTTTTCGTACTTTTTATTAAAGACACCGCCCTGGCCAGTCAGATCGGGGTGGTGGAGTTGACCTACTCGGCCAAGGTCCTCAACAACAAAGGTTTTTCGGCCGCCCTGGCGTTCGGGGTCGTGTTATTGCTCTACTATTTGTTATCCTATCCCCTGGCCAAATTCGGCGCCTGGATGGAGAAGAAACTTGAAATATCTAAGTATCGATCAATGTGACGCTTACTATGGTAAACTAAAGGTGTTGGACGCTGTCAGTCTGGATGTTGAAAAGGGTGACGTGGTCGCCCTGATCGGACCCTCGGGTTCCGGGAAGAGTACCCTGCTCAGGGTCCTCGTCGGCCTCAATAAACCAGCGGCAGGGCGGATACTGATAGAGGGTGAAGAGATCGACTACCAGAATAAGCGTTCGCTGAAAAAAGCCCGCAACCGCTTCGCCATCGTCTTCCAACAGTACAACCTTTTCCAGAACATGACCGCCCTGAAAAACGTCACCATTGCGCCTGTCAAAATCCAGGGCCGCCCTAAAAAAGAGGCCGAGGCCGAGGCGGTGGCGCTTCTGCGAAAGGTGGGGCTGGGGGAAAAACTCAAATCATACCCCGACGAATTATCCGGTGGGCAGCAGCAGCGCGTGGCCATTGCGCGGGCGCTTGCTTTAAAGCCCGAAATATTGCTCTTGGACGAGGTGACCTCGGCCTTGGACCCGGAGCTGGTCAACGAGGTTCTAGATACCATCCGCCTCTTGGCCCAAGAGGACCGCACCATGATCATTGTCTCGCATGAGATGGGTTTTGTGCGTGAGGTTTCCAACAAGATTGCTTTCATGGATGCCGGCCAAATTCTCGAGATCGGCGAGCCTCTGGTTATCATGGAAAAACCCAGTACGGATCGGGCCCGCGAATTCATGGCCAAGATACTGCGCCATTAGGCGCTTAGAAGTTATATTTGTGCATTTTGTTGTAAAAAATTTTAATAACCCGTTGTGATCCCTATTATTGGAATGATGCTGGATGCTGATTTCTGGATACTGGATTTTAAATGATAGCTATCCTTATTTTATCCGGCATCCAGTATCAAGTATCCAGTATCTTGTTGCTTATGGCGCAAACGTTAATTTTATAGAATTTTTCATTTTTGGTTCCGGCTCGGTCGAGTTAGGAACGTGTTAGCATTATGCACCGGAAAACCAGCCATGTCGAGGGCGCTATACAGACCGTTTTGGGACCTATTCCAGCCAGGGAGCTCGGGCCCTTTCTCGTTCACGAACACCTCTTAACGGACCTGACCCCCAAAGGTGCTTTTCCTCCCGGTACACCACGGGTGGAGATAACGTTGGAAAACGTCTGGGATATCCGCTACCAATGGTGCGGTCATTACGGCAACCAAATTTTGGATGATTCCGAACTGATGACCGCTGAGCTGAAAAGCTTGAAAAAAGACGGCGGGAATTGCCTGGTGGAGCAGACCTCCAGAGGTTTGAAGCCGGACCCGGTTGGGTTGGCCAAAATCAGCCGCAAAAGCAACGTATCCGTGGTGGTCGGCACCGGTTTTTATACCGTTGAGTTCGCTGGTGAGTCCTTGGCGGCCTTGAGTCAAGAGCAGATCGGCCGGCGCTTGTATGCCGACCTGCATCAAGGAATTGGCAACACGGATATCCGGGCGGGGTTTATCGGTGAGATGGGGCTCTCGACACCGCCTCACCCCGACGAAATCAAGGCCCTCAAAGCTGCAGCCCGGACCCAGAATCAAACAGGGGCAGGGATTTGCATACATCCGCCGCGAGACCCTGAGGCTCCGTTACGGATGGTGGCGCTGATCAAAGACAACGGCGGGCAGGTTGAAAAAACCGCCATTGCCCATCTGGAAAGAACCCTGCCCGCAGTTGCGGACTATCTGGCATTGGCACAGACGGGCTGTTTTCTGGAGCTGGATTTTTTTGGTTTGGAGTCAGGGTTTTATCCTTTTGCTCCGGTTGATCTGCCCAACGATGCCGGCCGTTTGGCCATCATCCGGGCGCTCATCGATCGGGGCCATTTGGGACAGATACTCATCTCCCAGGACATTTGCCACCTGGCTCGGCTTAGACGTTACGGCGGCGAGGGCTACGGTCATATATTCCGAAATGTCGTTCCCATGATGCGGGCCAGGGGCTTCCGGAAGGAAGAGGTCGATACCATTCTGGTCGAAAATCCACGACGTTTTTTGACTATGGACTGAGCTGAAATCCAGGGTTACACGTTATCAAACAAAGAAATTCTTATGATAAAATACCCCACCTATTAGGAAAGCTTCTCTATGTTATCTAAGGGGTAGGAATTGGGAGCTACGAATATGGACAAACAGAAAATCGATATCCTCATAAAAAATGGTGTCGTCGTCTCCGGCCGCGGAATGAAAAAACAGGATGTGCTGATCTCTAACGGTCGTATCCATGATATCGTCTCGGATACCGGCGCTGTAATAGCGGATAGAGAAATTGATGCCGGCGGTAGATATGTCATGCCCGGAATTATAGATGCCCATTTTCACCCGGTCTATGCTGACCGCATTGATACGTTGTCCAAAGCCGCGGCTACCGGTGGGATCACGACCCTGATTCCCTATGTAGGTGCGGTCAAAGCCTGGGGGCAGGGTGGTGATCTGGTGGAATCGATAAACGCCTTCATCGAAGAGGGTGAGACTACCTCTATATTGGATTTTGGTGTTCATTGCACGTTTACCCAAAATGATATGGCTGGTGTGGATCACTATATTCCCACATTAATCGAAAAGGGCATTGTTTCATTCAAGGGTTTTACGGCTTACAAGAAACGCGGCATGAAACT
>JARFPZ010000161.1 GCA_029288035.1 Desulfosarcina sp. | reverse complement strand
GATTTGATGTATTCGACGTCTTCCAGCCCATCGAGTGCCTTTTCAATCTCGACCGTCACCAGCTGTTCGACATCATCGGCCGATGCGCCGTAGTACACCGTATTAATGAAGACGTTGCCCATATCCACGACCGGCATATTTTCCAGCGGTGTCGTAAAGATACTGAAGGCTCCGGCGACAACCAGGATGACAAAGACGACGTTTAACAGCACCGTCTGTTTGATTGAATATTTGACAACGGATTTCATCGATCGGTTTTCTCAGGCCCTTTTTTGTGTTTCCTGGTGGATAAGAAATGTGGCTTTACGTTGTCACTGATAAATCTCTGCCTCATTGCACTGAGCCCTCATACGATCTCGGTCAAAACGAAGCAGGGTCGCCTAACCGTGTTCCCGGAGGCAGACGGGGATCATTGGCGATGATGAGATGATGTTCAGTTTGACCGAGCACCAGGACCTTGATTTCAGCGCCGGTCTCTTTTAAAAAAACACGTGGGTTTTCATAGCGGCTGGTGACGGCTTTTTTAGGAATCCACAAACCTTCAGCAGCTATTTTTAGCGGGAGCTGGAAAATCAAGCCGCCCCGTCGAGGGCCCGTATAGTTGCGTATAATGAGTTCGATGCTTAACTTGCGCGTCTTCTCGTCAAATTCCGGGTTTATCCAATTGATTGCCGCCCGGGCAGGTTTGCCCTCCAGCATGGCGTCAAATTCGGGGGTAAATTGTTGGATAGCGGCCAGCTCCTGGGCCGAAACCGACAGCGGTACAACGAGATTTTCGAAATCGGCCACCCGTGCGACCGGGGTATTGAGCGTGACCAGTTCGCCTTGTTCCAACTGCTTGGCGACCACAACCCAGCCGGCCGGTGCGTAAATGGTATGCCGGCTTTTGCGCTCTTGCAGCTCTTTGAGCCGGGTTCTGGCAATGGCAATTTCAACCCCGATGGCTTTCAAGTCCAAACGGGCCTGATCCAGGTCCTCGAAGGCAGTGTCCCGTCGCGATTCCGGGGAACTGCCGCGCCGAAATAGATTATCGATGCGACGGTATTCTTTCTGTAGATAATCCACTCTGGAGCGTCGTTTGCTTTGGGTAATCTTTAGTTGATCCAAGCTATGTCGAACGCTGCTGATCTCCAAGTCGACAAATGTCGAATCGATCCGGAGAAACGGTAACTCGCCGATCACCTGACCATCCTCATAATTGATTTGGAGGACTCTACCGGCAACCTCCGATGAAAGCGTCACGGTGGTCTGACTACGGGTATAACCCGTCAACGTAATTTCGCGACTGGCCTTCTGTACAACCCAGTCGACCTCGGTCTGGGCGCGGCATTGAAGAGGAAATAGGGTGTTAAAAGCGAGGATTGTCAGTGATACAAAAAGATAACCGGATGCTCGTGTTAACCGAATCATTGATGTTCAACCGACTGAAATGTTATGCGAATGCAGATAAACCGTAAAAGTAATGTTTTAAGAGCAAGTTTTTCGAATTCGTAAAGAATCTGAAGGCTCTATTCATTCCTTGCAGCTTTTTCAAATTAAAAGTATTTCGGTTTAATCGTTAAAGTTATGAGGCCAGCCAGCGAGGTTTTCAAGGTTAGATATTGGAAACAAACCCAACTGTCAACAGCAAAAAAGAATTGCGGCATCATCCCTTTTTATCCTTCAACCGAGGCTTATCAATGCTCGCTATCGACGGCATGATTCAGAAGATCATTTAGACTGACGTATTCAAGGACGGCTTCACTTGTCGCCGACAGAACAATCGGTGGAGCCACATCATGATCTAAAGCTTCTTTCCAACGTGAGGCGCAAATACACCATCTGTCGCCTGGTTTTAGCCCGGGAAAACCATGCAGTATGTTCGGACTGGAAAGATCGTTTCCCCGGACTTTGGTGAAATTCAAAAAATCTTGCGTCACCTCGCTACAAACACCGTGTACCCCAATATCTTGTTCTTCGGATTGACAATTGCCATTGCGATTAAAGCCCGTTAGGGGTGACAGGCTGCAGACTTCCAACTGGGTTCCAAGTACATTTTTTTCCGATTCCATTTTATGTTGTCCATGGTGGTTGAAGTTAATTTAACCGGATCTTCCAATCTATGTACAATACAAATCTGGCGCTCACCAGCAGATAACTCGAGACAAGACGAAACGAACAACGAGACAAACTTCGCCGTTTAGTGGTCAGATAGCATGCTGGAAGGCCAGAAAGTGTGTCGTCTGTTTTTCGGAGTTCCTTATCGGATAGATCTTCCATTCCATAATGAACTCAGATCCGTCTTTTCTGTAGTTGACTGTTTTACCATGAAAAATTTCGCCTTTTTCCAATTTTTGGCGCAAATCCTCCAAAAGCTTCTGATGCGTTTTCGGACCCTGCAAAATTCCAGGATCCTTGCCGGCGACTTCATCGAAGCTGTACCCGGTGAGCTTCGTGAAAGCCGGATTCACATACAGGATCGGATATCCTGCATCAGCACGGGTTAGCATTACGGAGTAAGTGTTGTTTTCAAGCGCTATTTCCAGCGCATTTTTTAGTAAGGTCTGATCATCTCCTAGCTGGTCAAGATTGAAATATATTTTGCTCATATCTGCTTCTCCTTTCAATTTATGTTCAGTTTTTTAGTTGATCATTTAAATGGTCGGAATCAAAAGATTTCAAAAGTAAAGTGATATACCAATTATATCAAAAGGTAGTATTGCGTTAGCTCAAACACTATTATACTGCAAACTCAGAATATCAGATAATTTTCCGTATATTATATCTTATACGAAAAGCTTGTTTTTTAGCATCTTTACATCATGCTTACTTTAAATTTCTCTGATTTTTTTTAAGCTAATGCCGCTTGAATAATTGTCAACAAATATTAGTAACATAGTTGACATTTATTTGACAATCAAATGGGCTAGATTGGGTCAACGGAAAACAGAGATTACCTCGTCTATTACAAATTCATTTTTTCGTAATATTGGCTTCCAAAGCAAAGCTGTGTCATCTTGAGATTCTCATCGATGTACAACAGGTCAGTAAACATGCGCCTTGTTTCACTGATCATGTTAAAGAAAAGGACCATTAAAACCAATTAATTCTGGCATAACATTGACAAGATTCTTTTTTGTCTTAATTTTGTTTAGGAAAACAGAAGTTTAATAAAAAACACAAAATATTGACAAATTAATTGGAGGATACCATGAATAATGCTGATAGAAAAACTGAACTGTTTACAAACGCAATGTCTAACCTCATGAAAGACAAGCTTGGCGTAAGTATCGATCTACTTAACGAGCTCATCGATACGGATTCCGAAGACAAATTGGCATATTTGGCTCGAGGATCAGTTTATCTAAAAATGAAGGACACCAATAATGCTATTGCCGACTTCAATCACGTGATTGAGATCGACGCCAATCACCCAAAAGCTTATCATTTAAGGGGGCTGGCCCACGAATTGGATGGAGATAATGACAATGCATTATCCGATTTCAATAAGGCAATTGATATTGACGGCGAGTATGGGGCCGCATTCTATAGTCGTGCAAGCTTGCTTACGAAGATGGGGCAGGAAGAGTCGGCTTTAGAGGACATGAAAATGGTGAATCATTTGTCAAATCTCAACATCGAAAATTTTGCAAACGAAAA
>JARFPZ010000095.1 GCA_029288035.1 Desulfosarcina sp. | reverse complement strand
TATCAACTCAGCACGCTCATCTTGAACCTCGGCATCCACCGCAGTCCCAATTAAAATTTCCTCCTCTGCCCTTTCGCTTGCGGGTTTTTCCGGTTTTTCAACCCGCTCCGGCGCCCCAGGAACAGGTTCGGGTTCGATCCGGTTCGGCGTCCCTGGAACCGTATGAAGTTCGATACGGTTCGACGCTCCGGGGATAATTTCGGGTTCGATCCGGTTTGGCGCCTCAGGGACAATTTTGGATTTGATTCGGTTTGGCGCCTCAGGAACAATTTTGGGTTTGAAATGGTTCGGCGGGGCACTAACATCTCTATTCACAATCAGGTCATCGAGGCTTAGAGTTTTGGCCTCAGGCATCGGGTCCGTGATTGCAGGTCTTGGATTTAGAAATAATTCCGATTTAACCTGCCGGATTTCTTGAAATTGTCCCATTTTAAAGCGATCCCAAGGCTGAAAAACCTGCAGCATAACGGCAGCCGCCGCACCCATCACTACCGTCGCAATAAGTATTTTCCAGCGGCGCGATTCTTCCGTGAACACCCTGCGGGCGCACTTTCTTACCAAAAAGTAGTTGCCCCTGGACCGATTCTGGATGATCATGGATAAGATACTTTGATGGCACAGATTAATTATTTTCCGAGGGTATCCGCCGGTAATGCGAAAAATTGCCCATAGTGCCGGGTAGGTAAAAAGATTTTGTTTTTTTGGGGAAGTACTGGATTTTTCCAGGCGGAATTTAATCATCCGCCGCGTATCGGGAAAACTCAAAGGTTTTAACAGGTGATAAAGACTGATGCGATCGGCAAAATTGGGGTATTTCCGAACTGTTTTTTCAAACTCGCTTTGCGCAAATATGACGATTTGCAGCAATTTGTATTCATTGGTTTCATAGTTTAAAAATTCCCGCAGGATCTCCAGACAAAAGGCCGGGATCTTTTGGCCTTCGTCAATAATGAGAACGATGGTTTTGGCTTGGTCCACGCCTCTGCGGAACAAATATTGTTTTATATACTCTTTGATCTGCCAGTCGCGACTTCCCGCCGCCGGCTTTTTGCCCGTCAACAATTTGGTTACTGTAGCCAGAAACTCGGCGGCGTACAGGAAATGCGGGTCAAGAATGAGGTGGGTCTCCACTTCCTCTTTTTGAGCAAACCGGCGGATGAGCTGCCGACACAGGGTAGTCTTACCGGTGCCGACATCACCGATGATAACGTTCAGTCCCCGACGAAGCAGTAATGAGAGTTCTAATTTTTGCAGGCAGTCCAGATGCTGCCGGGAATGAAAAAAAAACTCCGGATCCGGGGAGTTTGAAAAAGGTTCCTTATTTAAATTAAGAATACTGAAGTAATCCATTCTTAAGGTTTAACCCCAGTTACTTTGGATTTAAGAATATGTGGTGTGATAAAAATGAGCAATTCCTCCAGTTCATCGGCGCTGCTTTTGCGTTTAAACAGATAACCCAGCCCGGGAATATCCTCCAGAAAAGGTGTGCCGGTTTGAACGCGCCTCTCCGTTTCTTGGCTCAAACCGCCGATAACGATGGTCTGCCCGTCATTCTGAATGACATTGGTTTCGGCTTTTTTGGTGATGATCGTGGGATTGCCGAGCACGGTCCTGGTAAAATCAGCCTCTTCTTTTTTTACTTTTATATCCAATTTTAAGGTGTCGCCATCGATGACGTTGGGGGTAACTTCTAACCTGAGCACCGCTTCTCGATACGTGACATTCACCTCCCCGTCTTCCACCGTTTGATAGGGAATATCCTCGCCGCTCTCGATAAAGGCGAGTTGGTTGTCCTGGGTGGTGATGGAAGGGCTCGACAGAATGTGAAGCTTGCCCTGATCCTGCAAGGCGGAGAGCTGGACGGATAAAAGGTATTCGCCCACCCGCGTATAGATGAGCCCGAGGGTCGCGGGATTAAAACTGCCTAGCGCCAGGGCCGGCAGATCAACCACCGATCCCGAGGTAACATCGACTGGCTGGCCGATATTGCCAAGTCCAGATTCATTCTGGTTCCCTCCAATAATGATGTTTTTATCGCCGCTTTTACCCCTATAGGCGCCTCCCCACTGGATACCCAACTCCCGGGCGACATCCTTGTTGGCCTCGACGATATAGGCTTCGATCAGAACCTGGGGCGTGGGGCGGTCAAGTTTTTTAACCACCGCCAGCATTCTGTCCATATCGCCCTTGATGGCCTGAATAATCAATGAGTTCGTATGCTCATCCACCAGGATCGATCCGGTTGGGTTACCGTTTCTGTCAACGGTAACAAATTGTTCAAGATTCGATTTGAGTTTTTCGGCTTCCGAAAATTTGACGGCGACAATCCTTGTCAACGGGGGTTGAGCGAGTCTTAATTCTCGTTTGCGGGCCTTGGATAGAAGATCGGCATCCATGTCTTCGGCCGTCATGATACGGATGATGTCGCCCTGCCAGGCGTAGCTCAATCCATGGGTTTGAAGGATACTCAAAAACACCTCATCCCAGGGTGCCTCGTGGATGTTGATATTAATTTTCCCGGTAACTTTTTCGTTGAGAATGATGTTCTGGTCCGCAGCCCTGGCCAGTGCCCGCAGCAGGACGGCCACATCAATATTATTCATTTTCATGCTGATCTTGCGGTTGGGAAGTGGTCTCGGGACTTCGACTGCCCCTCTATCAGCCGGATCTTGCGAGACGATTTCAAATGGCTTCTCATCAACCGGGGGCGGTTCAACCGGTGAATTACCCTTTGCTTCTTCGGCCTTTACCCGCCACTGTTCATAAAAAGGGTCCTGGATATCTTTTAAATCTTTTTTGTTGGAACACCCCCCCAACCATGCCCCTATCAACAAAAGGCAAACTATTCCGAAACATTTTAATAGACGCCGATAACTGTCCATGTATCAATTATCCTATTCGGTTTCTTCCATTGGAAGGATTATGGTTTTCTTTTTTTTACCGGGCGGGGCGATGACGACACGTCCGGCAGAAATACTTCGAATAATAAATCCGCCCGGATCCAATATGTCGCCGACCTCATATTCCATCCCGTTAATGATCGCCAGTCGTTTATCATCCATCCGCAGAAAACCGGTATAGATCATTTTGGACTTCAACACAGGTTGTTGACTGTCCGCCTCTTCTTCGGAGGTTTTGGGCTCTATTTGAATTAAAGGATCCCGCTTCCACTTGGCTTCAGCCTTTTGTAAGGTGTAAGCTTGATTTTTAGAAAGCCCGGTCGTTGTTTTTTCAGCAACTTCGATGATAAACGCGTTGAGCAGTTTTTGCTCATTGTGACCCTTATCGGCAGCCGTCTGTTGCGGTTCAGATAGAAACCAAACGTAAATACCGTAAACCACTGCCAGCA
>JARFPZ010000038.1 GCA_029288035.1 Desulfosarcina sp. | reverse complement strand
CCCGGCGGTTGGGAATATCAGCGGATTGCACAGCTTCTCGGAAAGGCGGCCTGGAGTTTAATTCGGAAAACCGTTGAAGTGGGTGTGGATATAGATTTCGATCACCCCCAGATCAATGCCGTCCCCGGATTTGCCCGCATGCTGTTGCGGGCTCACGAAAAGCGACATGGACGAAACCCCGTGCACGCCGTACTTCTGGCTGAATCGGAAACATTGGATGTGGTGCTGGAAAACAAAAACTTTGTGGATTATCTAAACACCATGGATGGTGTTAAGGCGTCCCTGGCCGGACCCGGGCATTTGTCATTGCAAAATGGAAAAGTGGTCTGCAGGGGAAATGAAGCCACCGTCATTTTCATGGACTTTAACCTGAACACCCTGATTGACATCGGTCGGGAAGAAGACATTGCTCCGATTAAAGAAGCGATCCGGCAGGGCATCCTGGTGAATCCAAAGGGAATGGAACCTCTGGGCGCTAAAGGCATGTTTGAAGTAATGACCGATAAACACCGAACCGCGCTGAGTGACGATACACGAATCCATACTCCCTGGACCCGTCAGTTTGGTGCCCGCAGCACGACCGATCCTGATGGAGAGCCGATTCAAGATCTGGTCGCCTGGACCCATGAGCACTGGGAAGATCTGGTGTTGAAGCCCGCCCACGGGTATTCCGGACACGGTATCTTCGTGGGGTATATGAAAAAAAGCCGTGAAAAATATATTAAAACTGCCCTCGATTCGGGCGATTATATCGTTCAGCAGCTTGTTCCTTTAGGACTATGGTCCGAACAGAGCATTTGGCCCCTGATGGAAGAACGCGCATTGTTTTATAAAACCTGGCAGACCGATTTTCGATGCTTCATTACCGATGAAGGGCTTCAGGGGTTTTTGGCTCGTTTCGGTGGCGTCCCCACCAATGTGGGCTCCGGCGGCGGGATACAACCGCTGGCTATTCTCAAAAGCAAGCTAACCCCAATTGAAGCCGTGGACAAGATTAACCAGGTTCTGCTGAAACTGGGCATCGAGGCCTTCCAGCAGATTCAGGAAGAAATCAACCGCCAGGCCATCGAAATGGGCTTCACCTATCTGCTGGGCCCCATCTTGGTCGCACTTCGACCCCGCTTGTTAACCGTCGAACATCTTGCTGATCTGCGACGTTACGCCGAAAACCTCTGGCAGGATGCGCTCAGGCTTGAAAAGCTATGGCGCCGGGGACAACTGGATGATGTCGTTCAGATTGGAGAAGAAGAAAAACAACTTGCCTGGAGCCAGCCGTGGCAGGGGAGTCCAGCGCTGATGGTCTCCGACGGCCTGTTTAGTTTCGGAGCGGATTTGCTGGATGAGGCGTTTTAACCAGATACATTTGCCAGTGAAAAAGATCGTCATCGAACGCCCCGGCGGCTATCAACGGCTTCAGATAAAGGAATTCACCACCCCGACACCTCAAAACCATGAGGTTCTCATCGACGTTTCCGCTGCCGGTGTCAACTTTGCAGATGTGTTTATTCGCCTGGGTCTCTACAAATCAGCCAAAGCGTTCGTGGGTTGGCCGATTACGCCGGGCTTCGATTTTTCAGGCAAAGTGATCAGATGCGGCCGGGACGTATCCGACCTTGTTGAAGGGACACCGGTTTTTGGTGTGACCCGTTTCGGTGCCTATTCTTCTCGTCTGTGTGTACCCCGGGCGCAGGTCTTTTTAATTCCGGAGGGATCAAAATTTGACGCCGACCAATGGGCGGCCTTCCCAACCGTATTCCTGACGGCCTATCACGGTCTTTTTCAGAACATCCGCATTCGGCCGGCAATGAAAATCCTGGTCCATTCAGCCGCCGGTGGGGTTGGCGGTGCTTTGCTGCAATTGGGCAAGATTGCCGATTGCCATATGGTCGGGGTGGTAGGCGCCGGTCATAAGGTCGCTGCCGCTTTTGAATATGGTGCCGATGTTGTCATCGACAAAAGCAAGGACAATCTGTGGGTTAAAGCTGAAGAAATCTGTCCGCACGGTTTTGATGTTGTTTTTGACGGAAACGGCCCCGCTACCTTGAAGCAAAGTTACCGGCACCTGGCCGCGAGCGGAAAGCTGGTGACCTACGGCTTTCATTCCATGCTGTCGAAACGGGGAGGCTTTGCCAATTACCCCAAACTTGCTTATGAATATTTTCGAATTCCAAAATGGAATCCGCTGAATATGACCAATGAAAATAAAAGCCTGATTGCATTTAATCTGTCATACCTTTTTGACCGGATGGATCTGCTCAAAGAAGCCATGCAGGATCTCATGCAGTGGGTGTCCGAAGGGAAAATTCGCCCAGTGGCCTTGCAGACGTTCCCATTTGAGAAAGTCGCTGATGCCCATCGCGCCCTTGAATCCGGCAAGACGGTAGGTAAACTGGTTTTGAAATTTGGTGAATGATAATTTTTTCCAGCCTCGTAGGTCAGGTTGCGCCGCAGGCGTTACCTGACAATTGATGGTGTCCCGGATAAAAGATTTGTCAGGGAGCTCGCTTCGCTCGCACCCTGACCTACCGTAATGCTTTCTCCATTGTTCGCTTGAATCCCGCCAACGACTTTTCAATCGTCGAATCCGGCACTGCATAGGACAGGCGGAAATATCCGGCTGCACCGAAACCGCTGCCCGGTACCGCCAGGATCAGTTCTTCTTGAAGTAGATTGATAAATTTGACGTCATCGGAGATCGGACTTTTCGGAAACAGGTAAAAAGCGCCTTCGGGCAAGTTAAATTCATAACCGGCTTCCGACAGTCCCCGGCACAGCAGATCCCGGCGTCGCCTGTAGATAGACGCATCCACCGAGATCCCCTGCAATTGCGCCACAACCAGCTGAGCCATGCTGGGGGCGTTTACGCAATACATCGTGTTGATGGCTGCCGCAGCGCCGGCGACAAGTTGGGCATCTTCGGCGTCAGGGTGAACAGCCAGGTAGCCGATGCGTTCACCGGCCAGAGACAGCTCTTTGGAGTAAGAACTGATCAGGATGGTATGAGGGTACGCCTGAAATACCGAAGGCACTTCGATATCATAGGCGATCTTACGGTAGGGTTCATCCGAGATGAGATAAATCCGTTTGTCGAACTTGTCGCTGGCCCGCTCCAGGACATCGCCCAATTCGGCCAATTCTGCCGCTGAATAGACGGCACCGGTGGGGTTGTTGGGTGAATTAAGCAGCATCAGTTTTGTATTTTCAGTGATTGCAGCCTCGATTGCTGCCGGGTTGAGATGGAAGTCGGCATTTGTCGGTGCGGTTTTGAGGGTAACATCCGCCAAAAAGGAATATTGGTCATATCCGACAAAATATGGTGAGGGAACCAAAATTTCTTCGCCGGGATTCATCAGTGCCTTGAAGACGTCATTCAGGGCACCGGCGGCGCCGACCGTCATGACGATTAATTCCGGTGTGAATTCCAGCCCGTGTTCGTTGCCGAGATAATCGGCGACGGCTTTGCGTACGTGGAGATGCCCCGGACCAGGGGTATAACCGTGGTTGAGCGAATCACCGTTTACCAGATCGCGCAGCACTTTATTAAATTCAGGCGGTGGCGGCACATCGGGGTTTCCCAAAGAGAAATCAAAAACGTTGTCCGGCCCGTGTAAGGCTTTTAGTTTAGCGCCTTCTTCAAACATCTTTCTGATCATGGAAGAAACTTCGACCATTTTGACCATTTTTTCAGCAATCGGCATGATCCTATCCTCATTTTAATTTAAGTCGTTTGAATTCCCCTTCACATCCAAAATCAGCTTATTCGCACAATTGGCGGCTGAAATCAACACGAAAAGTAAAATGGACTTGTCAGGGAACTCGTTGCGCTGGCACCATGATCAACGAAATGAAGAGAATACCGGGGGTGATCGAGGAGCAATATCCGACGCTACGGCATTGAAAACTTCATTGGCTGCCCTCGAAATCACGTAAATGTGCTTTATATTCAGACATAGTCATTTCGTTTGCAATTGGGATATAATATTCAGGCAAATTGCTTGTGTCCAAATAGTTAGTCGTTTTTACTATAAGATGGCGATATCTGAACTAACATAAGGAGGAAATATGATTGCATATTTTGTGCATGACAGCAAAAAAGAGACGGATTTGATTGTGCTGCCGGATATGGGATGCAGTGTTGCGGTGGATGCTGAACGCATGGAAACGTTTATTTCAGTAAAGCCGGATTTTACAAGCTGGTCGGGAGATGCCTGCGGTCAGCTGTCTCCCGAAGACTTTGGTACAATTGTGGCCAGCCGGGATGAAGCGGGAGATGTGTGTGTGGTGAATCATGATTTATGGCGGCAGCGCATGGGGCATTATTTGGGAGCGCCATCGTGAGAATCATTCTCTTCGCCGGAAAGGGCGGTGTCGGAAAAACATCCGTGGCGGCGGCCACTGGGATCAAAACGTCACAAATGGGTCACAAGACGGTGGTGATGTCCCTGGATGTGGCTCACAGCCTGGCGGATATTTTTGATTTGGACAGAGGTCTGTTGGATCAGAATAAGGGCCAGCCTATTAAAATAAATTCAAAATTATGGATTCAGGAGCTGGATATCCAGGAAGAGATCCAAAGATACTGGGGGGATATCCACGCTTACCTCTCCAGCTTGTTCAATACCGCCGGATTGGACGAAGTGTTGGCTGAGGAATTGGCCATTTTGCCCGGCATGGAAGAAATCAGTCTTTTGCTTTACATCAACCAATACGTCCGGGAACGGAAGTTTGATGTCGTTTTGCTTGATTGTGCGCCCACGGGAGAATCACTTCGTTTCATCAGTATTCCCACGACCTTGGAATGGTACATGAATAAGATATTTAAAGTGGAGAGAAAGTTTGCCAAATACCTGCGTCCCGTGGCCAAACGCGTCACCGATGTCCCCCTGCCTGGCGATGATTATTTTCAGGCAATAGAGGATCTTTATAATAAACTCAAAGGGGTGGATAAAATATTGGTGGATCCGGCCACCACCTCCGTGCGCCTGGTGACCAATCCGGAAAAAGTAGTATTAAAGGAAACCCAGCGGGCCTTTATGTATTTTTGCTTGTATAAAATGAGTATCGATGCCATCATCATGAACCGCATGCTTCCCGGCAATGTTCAGGACACATATTTCAACGACTGGATAACGAGGCAGCAGCATCACCTCGAAAAGGCCAAGAATTATTTTAGCCCGGTGCCCATTTTTCCGGTGAATTTGTTCGGCGGTGAAGTAATCGGCTATGGCCACTTGGAGCGTCTGGCGGACGAAATCTATGGCGCCAAGAATCCGCTGGAGCGTTTTTTTAAAGAAAACCCATATCAATTTATCAAAGAAAACAATGGCTACCGTCTTAAGTTGAAACTTCCATTTGTGCTAAAAAAAGATATTGATCTCAACAAACGTTATGATGAACTCGTTGTACGGATCGGAGGATTTAAGAGGCATATTCTGCTTCCGAGACAGGTGGCTCCATTGAACTCGGTAACAGCGAAATTGGAAGAAGAATATTTAAATATATTTTTCAGCGGAGGCAATCATGGCAGAGAAAAAGGGTAAGGAGGAGAAAATTACCTGCCCGGTGGGTACTTTTTTTACGGATATAGAAAAGGCCTTCGGGAGAAATTCACCGTTTTACAAACACATGACCCGGTCTAAGATTGAATTTCTTAAAGGCGTCAAGTCGCTGCTGGATGAGCGGATCGAACGCCTCGAGAAAAATAATTCTAAAAAAACCGGCGCCAAAATGACCAAAGTCAAGGTTGAATAATACCCGACCCGCACAAACCGAAACCGTTTTCCAAGATATATTTTTGATGGCTTCCCGGATGTACGTGCATCTTTTCGCGGCATGTTTCCTTTATTTTATAAATGAGAAACCGACTCAGCGAAAACAACGGCATCTCGGGAAGCACCCCTAATGAATCCTTCTAACCTATAAATTATTCGATTAAATTATATTCTGGGTTGTGGTGCTCAGTTTATGGCACTTTGGCTTCTCTCAGCAACCGACTGATGTCGGGCACCTGAAGGTTGGCGGCATCAATCAGCCAGTCCCCTTTTTCATTCTGTTGACCGGTAAGTCGGCCCTGTTTTAGCCATTGCCCTACACCAAGCTCGGTCAAGTAAGTCATTTCGACGAATTCGGATACGGTATACGACCGGCCAGCCGAATTTTCTATTTCTTTTGCGGCTGAAACTGTTTTTGTCGCTGATGTTGCAGTTTTTTTGTGCGAAGTTTTTACAGTTTTCTTTTTCGCTGTCGACTTACCACCCTTATCCGACCCTTGAACCGCTTTTGCTTGAAGTTGATTCGGGTGAATCAACCATTTTCCAGACTTCTTTTCTGCCTCGATTTTTCCTTGCCGGATCAATTTGGACACCTTAGAGGCCTGCAGGCCAGTCCGGGATGCAAATTCTCCGGTTGTCAAAAGCTGATTATCTTTGTCCATCTTTTTTCCTTTTTTGTAGATTAGTTTTTTTTTGCTTTTCCTACTCAGTTAAATCTTTTATGAATTCAATATATATTTGTTCAGCAACCAACATGTCAAATACTCGTTTGTATCATTTTGTAGCTAAAATGTAACAACATCTATCTTCAGCGGTTCCAAACGCCATGCCATTCAGAGTGCACAATTTCACCCCCGACCACCGTCATCGATATGGGAATCTGTGGAACCTCTTCCGGGCTGACCTGCCGGGGATCGGCGGACATAACGGTAAAATCCGCTCGTTTGCCGGCTTCGATGCTACCGTTGTGGGCTTCGTCAAAAGAAAGGTAGGCCGACCCTTGGGTATAGAGTCGCATGGCTTCCTCCATGCTTAACCTTTCCTGCGGCCCAATTATCTCGCCGGAGGGAGAGCGCCGCAGCACAGCATCGCGAAGCCCCACCCGTGGATCGAGGTTGGCTACCGGACAATCCGAGCTGCCGCCGATTTTCATACCGGCATTCAGCTGCCTCTGTTTTGGGTCCCATCAATCGGCGTAATTCTTCATCTGTGCCCAAGGCTGCGACCATACCGTTGGCGGCGCCTACCGCAGAGCAGACGGTCCCTGACCCGTCGAGGGTATTGACGCTGCCGTTATAGAAAATGATGTCCATTCCAGTATCCTTTTCGTTGTTCTATTCTAATTTTGGAGAAAGGGCTTCCAAGGTCTAAGCATTGTGCCGATCCCGGCAAGAATTGTCAAGAACTCTGCCCGGTTGTTTCATAGCGCCGATTATTCAAATATCGTCATCATTGTGTCGGTCAGGGAGCTAGCGAAGCGAGCTCCCTGACTAATCCATCTGCGGGGTATTGTTGAGTGATTAAAAATATTGTAACTTTTTTAACCGCGCTGCGTTATACTGATAGTGTGAGACAATTCAGAGCATTTTATAATAAATACAAAGATAGTTTCTTTGCGTATCTTATGCGAAGTACCGGAGATTATTACCTCGCAAGCGATATTATGCAGGAAAGCTTTACCCGCTATCTCGAGCGCTATGGCAAGAACTCTGAGAGTGCTGCGCTACTTTATACGATCGGCCGTAATTTAATTTATGACAACGCCCGCAAACAGAAGCGAAATGCGCGACTTCAATCGGACCCGGATAATCCGATTGACGATTCTGAACACTATCTCATGGTGCGTGAACAGTACCGGCAAGTACTTTCAGCAATGCAGACACTTAAAACCGATGAACGGGATATCCTGGCGCTCACCGTAAGCAGTCAACTGTCATATCGTGAAATTTCATCCATTGTGGGTATCAGCGAGTCAAATGTCAAAGTGAAAGTCCACCGGGCAAGGGCAAAGCTTAGACAATTTATCCAGGCAGGTGAATGATGCAAGACTATTTAATCAGCATGTTTATTGATGATGAATTGAATTTGGACAATAAGATTGAATTTGTCGAAACGGTGCATCAAGACCGAAAGTTTAAGGATGAAACCGTCGACTTTCTGCGTCAGGAAAAAGTGATCCGCACCGAGGTGGTCGATAAACTCCCGTTCGTTAAGGTTCAGCTAAAAGAAAAGACCGGCTTTCCACTCCGGCGTCCGATGGCTATATTTGCATCAGGACTTGCAGCTGCCTTGGTATTGTTTTTCTTTACCCAGTCGCCAAAACAACAATTGTCGACGGCACACCGATTTGTTATTTATCAACCGGGGGTCGAACAGGTCGAAATTACCGGCAGTTTCACCGATTGGCGTGCCCTGCCGATGGATAGAGCCGGCAGCAGCGATTATTGGGAGGTAACCATCGATGTTCCGGCGGGGGAACATCGATTCAGCTATATTCTTGAAGGCGATCAGAGACTGGCGGATCCGACCATCCTGACGCGTGAGAAAGATGATTTCGGCGGAGAAAATTCTATTCTTGAGGTGAATTTACAGACGTGAAACATTGTGTTCGGTTTATGATTGCCGTCTCCTTCCTATGTGTTGGATGCGCGGCTCATTATGCCAAAATTAATGCAGACAAGGTAAATTTATATCTCAGGATGCCGGAGGCCAGAGTTGTTTATTTTTCGGCCTCATTAGATGATTTTGCACTTTATCGACCCAAAAAGCTTAATTCAGGGACCTGGGCGGTTACGCTGCCGGCAACCCGCGAATTTACCTACTTTTACAAAGTAGACGGAAATATTTATCTGCCTGACTGCAAGATGAGAGAAAAAGATGATTTCGGTGACGAGAATTGTGTTTTTATGCCGGATATGTAACCTTTTTTATTGTTAGACGTTTATA
>JARFPZ010000689.1 GCA_029288035.1 Desulfosarcina sp. | reverse complement strand
TCATGGTGGCATGCAGCAAAACAACGGTGGAGATGAAAAAGCCCCAGATAACCAGCTGCATGCCATTGGTTCCCAGCTGGGGCGCGATGCGCTCGAGGATTTCACCGCAAACATACAAGGCCAGTGCCAGCAGGATAGGGACGACCGTGCAAAAACGGTCTAGCCAACGTAGTTCCGGATATCGGGCCCACTCGGCAACGAATTTGTGTTTGGTAAGAAAATTCGAGCGTGAGGTTAGCCATCCGATATGGCTCCACCAGAATCCATGGCGCCTGGGTGAATGCGCATCCTGTTCCTGATCCGTATAGCGGTGATGATGGCGATGATGGGACACCCACCATAAGGGCCCGCGCTGGACCGATGAATTTCCGACGACGGCAAAGACAAATTGCCAGAAACGATTGGTTTTAAAAGACTTGTGGGAAAAATAACGATGATAAAAACCGGTAATGGCAAACATGCGAACGAGGTAAAGTACCAAGGCCACTATGAGCGCCGTCCAGCTCCAGCCGACCCAAATCACACCCAAACACATCAGGTGCAAAAAGATCAGCGGAACAATGCGCAGCCAGTCCACGTCCTTCTGGTCGGTCACGGTGATGGACTCGATATTCGCCTCCGAATCAAACCAGCGCAGAACCGATGTCAGTATATCACCGGAGGTGATGGTTGTTTTTTTGGGCGAACTCATTTTTGATCAAGTCTGCAAACTAATATGTCTACGGTCATACCATCGTGTTAAGGATGGAGGAAATCAATCTGATCTGCTGAAACCAATGTTAAAAACCGGTTTGACGATGTTAATATAATCCAAGAAAAATAAAATTTCAACAAACAATCGGTAAAACGTCAGGTTGAAAACATTTGGGGTCAATCGGGGATGAAAAATTTTTTGGTAGACAATATCACCATAGGAATAATTCTGTTTTTTTTTAGATATCCTTGTTAAAAGAAACCTCTGTATGGTATACGCGGGTTGGGGGTTCAACGTTCAGGGTTCCCGGTTAAAGGGCTCTAGACACAACAATGTAATATAATCGATGATACATAGCTGTGGTGGCTATTTTGCACAATGGGTGAAAGTGGTCACCCGGGGTGGCGTGTTGGAGCACAGGCAAGATCAGGGTATTATAACCTTTTAACCCAGAACCAATCATTCACCAACATCCATAGAGGCCTTCAATAATGAACGATCGATCGAAAAAAGAAAACGACGCCGGCAGCCTGTTTACCGATGAGTTGGCCAGAACCGTTCTCAACTCCCTGTCTGCCCATATTGCCATTTTGGATGAAAACGGTGTTATTCTCGAAACCAATACCGCCTGGCGAAACTATGCCGTTAAAAGCGGCATGCCGGAAGACCATGACGACAGGGGGATCAACTACATCGCCGTCTGTGAGGCAACCAAAGGAAACGAGTCTGAAGACGGCGGCAAGGTTGCCGAAGGAATTCGGGCAGTGATTCATGGTGATTTGGAAGAATTTTTATACGACTATCCATGTCATTCAGAGGACGGTCCTCATTGGTACTATATGCGGGCCATACGCATGTCCGGACCCGGCCCCATACGAGTGGTTGCCAGCCATGAGGAAATCACCGCCCTAAAACTCACTGAAGAAGCCCTGCGAAAAAGCCAGGAAGAACTGATTGAGCAAAAGCAGAGTCTCGAGGAAACCAATATTGCCATGAAGGTGCTGCTCAGGCAGCGCGAGGAAGACAAACTCGAACTGGAGAAAAAAGTACTGAACAATGTCAAGGATCTCGTTTTACCCTACGTTGAGAAGTTAAAAAATCCCCGACTGAAGGCCAAGGACAGAACCCTTGTGGACATTATCGATACCCACCTGAAGGATATCATATCTCCTCTGCTACAGCGGTTTTCCAATGCCAAGATACTGCTGACCCCCCAGGAGATGCAGGTCGCCGCACTGGTCAAAGACGGTAAAACCAGCAAAGAAATCGCCGATGTGCTGAATGTCTCCGAAACCACTGTCAATTTCCACCGCAAGAATCTGCGGGTTAAATTCGGCCTGCGAAATAAGCGCACCAACCTTCGCTCCTATCTGATGTCGATTTCTCAATAATAGTTTATTCCTACCACAAGGCTCTAGTAACTCTCCTATTGCGATTTATTTCACCATACCTAAAATATACAGGTATAGGAAGTAAACTTTAAATTCTAAATCTTGATTACCTCAATTCGGCTGGCCATAGTCGATGTGAAATGAAGTACGAACTCAGAATTTTTGGCGTAGTCTAGAGAAAAGGAATGTGACCATGGAAATGATGCGAATAAATTCTGAAAGTATGGTGGATATGATATTTCATCTGAAGTGGAAAAGTGAATTTGCAAGACACACCGACGGCTACCAGGCCAGCCGAATAAACGTCTGGCGCGATTTCTTCCCGCCCCATCTACTTGACAAGATAATGGACAGGCAGGCCGGGGCAAGGATAGAGATTCGACTCAAAGACGGTGACATATTGCCCCCCTTCGACAAACAGAGTTTGGTACAGGTCAAACGAGATCGATTTGAACAAAAGCTTGCAACCAAAGCGATTGCAACACCCGGGGTCGGCCGGTTCTATCCCAAGGGGATGCTGAAAGATGCTATCGGAGTGTTTAGTGCCAACCTCCAGCCCTGCAGGTGTGTTGAAATCAACAATGGGAACATGACGGTGGATCTTAATCACCCCCTGTCGGGCAAGGATCTTGTGCTTAGTGCCGTTGTCGGGAAGGTGGAAGCTAAATCCATCGAACGGGGCGGCGCTAGTGTCGACTGGATGGAGCTGTTGACAAGCGGTCCGGGCATGCAGGCCCGCTGGCAGGGCAGCCAATCGGACTATTTTTCTCCCGGGGCGTTTACCCGAGACGACGAAACGCCCGATGCCTTGTTTTACGGAAAGCCGAGATACGTGCAGCACATCGATACCACCGCGATAGAAATGGTCAAAAACACTTACGGACGATTTTTGACAGACGATATGCAGGTGCTGGACTTAATGAGCAGTTGGCAGTCACATCTTCCGGAAAACGTAAATCTTGGACGTGTCGTCGGGTTGGGCCTCAATGAGAGCGAACTTAGGAAGAATTCCCGCTTAACCGAATCAGTGGTTCAGGACCTCAATCTGAACTACAAACTTCCCTTTGCGCCCAATAGCTTTGACGCCGTGATCTGCTCGGTATCAGTTGAATACCTGGTCGATCCACTGGCGGTGTTTTCAGAGGTTGGGCGGATATTGCGACCCGATGGCTATTTCATCCTGATCTTTTCCAATCGCTGGTTCCCAACCAAGGCCATTAACATTTGGAAGGAGCTGCACGAATTCGAACGTATGGGTCTGGTGCTGGAGTATTTTATTCGTTCAGGTGTTTTTGAAAATCTTCAAACCTACTCCATCAGGGGGCTGCCGCGCCCCCACGATGACAAGTACTTTCCGGATATATGGTATTCGGACCCCATTTATGCTGTTTGGGGGCAGAAAAAACCTAGTTGAGCATAACGGCTCAAATAGTTAGTTATTCGTTAGTGGTTATATGTTAATAATTTGAAGTTTACGATGATAATCAACAAAATACTTGGAACATTGATGCTGATAAAATTGAAGGTTGCGTTGAAGATGGCGTGACCGGCCGAAGTGCAGGCCATAAAGAGACAACTTTAGAATAAAACTCAAAGGAGAAAACCATGAGCAATACCGAAGATAAGACCTTGTGTGCGTTGCAGGAAGAAGGTTACATCGAATCCAATATGGAGAATTTCAAAAAACTTATTCAGCCGGCCCATTTCTTTTGCAAAAACTGCGGGCGCAGTGCGGTGAGTGAGAACAATTTATGTAACCCTGAAAAACTGAGTTAATCACCTCGCTCAAAGATAAAGCCCGGATAAATAACGATTTGTATCTGGGTTTTTTAATTGGGGGTCATAAATGGGGGTCAAGTCTACGATTGACCTAAATTTTTATTTCTGATATTCATACGCCATGTCGCGCCCGCTGAGAATAGATTATCCGAATGCCTGGCATCATGTGATGAACCGTGCCCGCAGGGGGGCAGATCTTTTTGTCGATAAAGCGGATTATCAGCAATTTATCAATTTGTTAAAAGAGACAGCTGATCTATATAATGTCAGGGTGGCTGCCTTTTGTCTGATGCCAACCCACTACCATCTGATGGTACAAACGCCGGATGCAAATTTAGCGCGCTGTATGAGGCATCTCAATGGCGTTTATACCCAAAGATACAACATTTGCCATGGTTGCGATGGAACTTTGTTTCGTGGACGGTATAAATCGATACTGGTGGATGCCGACAGCTATGTGTTGCAACTAGTTCGCTATATCCACCGCAATCCATTAAAAGCCAGCCTGGCGAAACGCTTGGATCAGTATGCCTGGTCAAGCCATAAGGGATACCTTTCAAAAGCCAAGAAATGGAATTGGCTTTACAAAGATTTTGTACTTCAGATGCTAACGGTGCAAACCAGCAGTCAAATTCGTATCTACAAACAGTTTATGGCACAAGAGCAGGATGAAAATCTTGTCCGAGTTTTTGAACGTAAAAATCAGCCGTCGATCCTTGGCAGCGAAGTGTTTATTAGCTGGATCAAAGACCGATTTTTTAAAAAGAAAATGGACAAGGAAGTTCCAGCGTCAAAAAAGCTTGCGCCCAATTTAGATACAATTATTTCTGAAGTGTGCCGGTACTATGAGGTAAGGCCAGCATATTTAAAGGCGGTTCGCCGCGGCGTTGAAAACGAGCCGCGTGATGTAGCCATATATTTGGTTCGATCCATGCGTGCGGATCACCTGATGAAGATTGGTGCGAAATTTGGGTTGAATCGATACAGCTCAGTCAGCAGCGTTGTGATGCGCGTAAAAACAAGGTTACAAAAAGATAGAAAATTTAAAGAACGGATTGGAGACATTGAAAGAATCATTCTGAAAAGTCAAACGAAGACTTGACCCCTAATGTCCCCTAATGCTCTCAATTTTGACCCACCATCATGGCTTTCGAGCGGCTAGAAAGGCACGGAATGCCTGCTGGGTGACATTGGTCAAATTTTTTTTGGCGTTTTTGATTGACACTTCGAGGGTCATGGGAGAGGTACAGAGACTGAACACAGCACTGATCCCGGTTTCATGCAGATCCCCCAGCTCTTCGCCGACAGCGCCGGCGATGGCAAAACAGGGAATTCCCTGGGCTTTGGCAGCCACTCCCACGCCCCCGGGGGCTTTGCCAAAGACTGTCTGGAAGTCAATTTGCCCCTCACCTGTGAGCGCCAGGTCAGCGCCTGAGAGCTTTTTATTCAGATCGACGAGCTCAAAAATGAGATCAATTCCTTTGCAGAGCTTTGCGCCAAGAAACGCATGCAGGCCGGCGCCAAGCCCACCGGCCGCGCCGGCACCGGGCATGTCGATCACATCCAGCCCCATCTGTTTCTGAATTAATCCGGCCAGATTGGCAAGTCCCCGATCGAGCGCTTTCACCTGTGCAGGGCTGGCCCCTTTTTGGGGTCCATAAACGGCCGCGGCCCCTTTGGGTCCGCAGAGCGGATTATCCACATCGCAGACTGCTTCGAAGGTGGTCTCTTTAACCCGGGGATCCAGTCCAGAAAGATCAATCTCGGCGATGGCTCCAAGGGAGGCGCCAATACCCGGCAATTCCTTGCCGTCCTTAGCCAGGAAACGGACCCCGAGGGCCTGGGCCATGCCGATGCCGCCGTCATTGGTGGCGCTGCCGCCGATCCCGACATCGATACGTCTGACGCCCAGATCCAAACCGGCGCGGATCAACTCGCCCGTGCCATAGGTGGTCGTGAGGGTTGGATCTTGTAATTCTTCGGGCAGCAGAGCCAGGCCGCTGGCAAGGGCCATCTCGACCGTCACCAGATTCATGGATTTGACATAACAGAAATCTGCATCGACCTTGGTGTTGCGCGGGCCGGTCACTTTGAGCGTGCGTCTTTCGCCATTCAAGGCCTCCACCGCGACATCTACCAAACCATCTCCCCCGTCTGCCACCGGGACCTGAACGACCTCGGCCTCGGGAAGCACCTGGTTGATCCCCTCTGCCATGGCCTTTGCTGCCTCGGTGGCGCTCAGGGAACCTTTAAACGCATTGGGTGCTGCAACAATTTTCATCGGATTTCCCCCTCGTACATATCATTTAATACACTTTCCCGCTATTTGCAAAAAAAAAATCCTTCGATACTGCCCTCTATAATCCCTTTTGGGGCTGTTGCACGTATCTAAAAACGATGTTATGTTGGATAGTATTTTGATAAATTATTAAAAAGATAAAATAAACTTTACGGCTCCCCATTATGTTTATTTTCAACATACTATGGCGGACTTATCCGTTAAGTGAACCGCCAAATGAATGACAAAAGGGAGATGAACCTCATGGCAAAAAAGAAATCCAAGACCCAAAAAAGAGTTGATAAAGATTCTCATGAGCCCAAAGCCAAGCTTTCGCGAGAGGCGTATGAAACCGAGCTGTTCAAGCTGCAGGCCGAGCTGGTCAAACTGCAGCTGTATGTCAGACAGAAGGGGCTCAAAATCATTGTCGTCTTCGAGGGACGCGACGCAGCCGGCAAAGGCGGCGTCATCAAACGAATCACCGAGCGCGTCAGCCCCCGGGTGTTTCGGGTCGAGGCCCTGCCGGCGCCGACCGAGCGGGAGAAAACCCAGATGTACGCGCAGCGTTATATCCGGCGTTTTCCGGCGGCCGGAGAGGTTGTGCTGTTTGACCGCAGCTGGTACAACCGCGCCGGTGTCGAGCGCGTCATGAAGTTTTGCACCAAGGATGAGTACGAGCGCTTCCTGAAGGATACACCGATGTTTGAACGCTGGATAGCTGAATCGGGCATCCAACTCATCAAATACTGGTTTGACATCAGCATGAAGGAGCAGGAACGCCGCTTTCAGGCCCGTATAGACGATCCGAGAAAGGTCTGGAAACTGAGCCCCATGGACGTGGCGTCTTTTAAACGCTGGTATGATTACTCCCGTGCGCGCGACGACATGCTCGCCGCCACCCATAGCGGCTGGGCGCCATGGAACATTGTTCCTGCCGACAACAAGCGTCGAGCCAGGCTCAACTGCATCTCGCATTTGCTAGACCAGATTCCTTAT
>JARFPZ010000401.1 GCA_029288035.1 Desulfosarcina sp. | reverse complement strand
ATGGTATCCAGGGAAACACCCCGGCTAACTTCATCCAGGTCAAAACGCCGGCCTTCAAAACCCTCTATCCAGCGACGTTTGTGCATCGAGAGCGCCAGGCTGTCGGGTAGGATAATGTTGGTGGTCGAAAGAGCCACACTGCGCTCCAGCAGGTTTTCCAGTTCGCGGATATTGCCGGGAAAATCATATTTATTCAACAAATCAATCGCATATGAAGAGAATTTGGTTATCTCTTTTCCCATCTCCTGGGAATATTTTTCTAGAAAATGCTGCGCCAGGACACGTAGATCAGCTTTTCGTTCCCGCAAGGGCGGTACCTTGATCTCAATGACGTTCAACCGGTAGAAGAGATCTTCACGGAAATTGCCTCCAATGACTTCTTTTTCTAGAAATTTGTTGGTTGCCGATATGATGCGGATGTCAACTGATATATCATCATTGCCCCCCACCGGCTTGAAGACCTTCTCCTGAACTGCCCGAAGCAGCTTAACCTGAATGGGAAGGCTGAGTTCCCCGATTTCGTCCAGAAATATGGTACCTTCATGGGCCTCTTCGAAAAGACCTTTTTTGTCAGAAGTTGCCCCGGTAAAAGATCCTTTTTTATGGCCGAACAGCTCGCTTTCCATCAATGTTTCGGGAATACCGCCACAGTTTATCACTACAAAAGGTTTATTTCTGCGATTACTCTCCTGGTGGACGGCCTTGGCAATCAGTTCTTTTCCGGTACCGCTTTCGCCCGTAATCAAGACATTGGTCTTCGTTTTCGCCACTTGAAGGATCAACTTATAAATGTGGCGCATGGCCGGACTGTTTCCCACCAGCAACCCGAAATTCAGGGTCTCCTTCAACTGATTATTGAGCAGTTGCTTTTCATGTTCGACCGTCTTTATATCCAGTGCCTTGGCGATGGTTTGCAGCAGCTCATGCTTGTCGAAAGGCTTGGGAACATAATCATACGCTCCCTCGTTCATGGCCTCCACTGCAGTTTCGGTACTGGCATACGCGGATATTAAAATGACCACGGTATCCTGGTTGCTTTTTTTGCTAGCTCGCAGCACATCCAGGCCAGAGATATCTCCCAGCTTTATGTCGCAGAGCAACAAATCGTACTGGTTTTTTTCGAGCAATCCGATCGCTTTATGACCGTCATCGGCACAGGTTACCTGATAGCCTTCTCTGTTCAGCATGTATTCAAGCAGTTCTCGCATGCTCAGTTCATCGTCGACGACTAGAATTTTTACAGAATTTTCTGACATGGATATCAATCAGGTTTTGTTCTTCCAATTACGGACACGGATGCACACAGATTTTACGAACTTTATATCTTATGCAACAATTCAGCCATTAAGATACCAAATCACAAAGAAATGATACTAATTTTAAAACTGTAATGGAACGGGATGAATTCATATCAAACACAATCCAGTGGCCAACTATGCGGGAATCGATTTATTTTTCAACTGCCGATCGTTTTTGGAAAGGAATATTGGGTCTAATGAACTGGAATGCATATCTACAAATAAGCCGGGGGTGACGATCTTGCCCTAAGCGTCAAATTTTCGGGCACCAGGCTGTTGAATATTTGACGCTTTTTCCCGGTGACCGGTTTGCTCGCTTTCAATTACCTTATCTTAAAATTCTGCCCAGGCGATTCCATCTAATGCCAAAATTTTGTTTGTCCCACGACCAGTAAATGATAAAGGCTTTGCCGTTAACTGCCTTCAGATCCACAAACCCCCAGAACCGGCTGTCGAAGCTTTCATCCCGATTATCTCCCATTACAAACAGAGAATTCTTCGGGACTGTGACGGGTCCAAAATTATCTCTTGGTCGAATATTGCCGGATATGATCTGGGGATCCGTATGGACACCGAAATCGTGGTTAACAGGCTTGTGATTCACAAAAAGTTGCTTATTCCGGCTTTCGACGACATCTCCGGCCACCCCGATCACGCGCTTAATAAAATCTTTGTGCGGATCCTGTGGGAATTTAAAGACAATGATGTCTTCGCGCCGCGGTTCTTTAAAGGGGATGATTATTTTATTCCAGTAAGGTATTTTTATTCCGTAAAGGAATTTATTTACCAGGATATGATCCCCGATCTGCAAGGTCTGTTTCATTGATCCTGATGGTATTTTAAAGGCCTGCACCACAAATGTGCGTATGAACAGTGCAATGAGAATCGCCACCAGGATGGCTTCTATGTTTTCCCTAAGATGACCTTTTTGGGGAGTACTTTCGTCTTTTTCCTCTGAATGTTTACGTTTCAAGATTTTAAATACCTTCCCGTATATAATTGGTTATTTTCGATTGACGATTTCATACTTGAATTACGAATCCGCAGTTCAACTTTTGGCTATGTCTATAAAAATAATCTGAGTAGCAGATTGGCAATTATTCCGGCTGCCAAGTCATCCGCAACCACGCCCAAACCACCGGATATTCTTTTGTCCAAATTTCGAATTGGAAACGGTTTCAAAATATCAAGGATTCTAAATATGATAAACCCAATCACCACCGTGATCAGGTTAAAGGGCAGGCCGATTAATGTTGTCGCCATGCCCGCTATTTCATCGATAACGATACAGCCCGGATCCTTCTGTTTAAGCAATTTTTCAGCGGCATCTGCAATATACGTGGCAAAAAAAATAAAGATCAAGGTGCATAGTATGGCCGGTCCCAGTGAAATTCCAGCCAGGGCGAAACTAAGCGGAAGCCCGATTAAGGATCCAAACGTACCTGGTGCAAAGGGAAGGTTTCCGATATAAAACCCCGTGGCCAGAAAGATTACAGCATCTTCTCTTAATTTCATGGCCCGTGTCTATAAGTTCGCTCCATTTTTGTCAAGATCAGATTATTTCACTCAAAATCCCCTGATACCCGGATAATAGTATCGTAAACGATTCGCAGAGGAATATTTTGCTCTCGTGCAATTTTTTGGCAAACATCATACTCAGGTACGATGCGGAAATTTCCCTGAAGGTCTTTTACGCGTTTGACAGGTATGACTCCATAGGTTGTCTTTACTTCAAATCGCTCGCGCCACAACAAACGCCGACGGGACTCATAATAGCGCACTCCCAGTGTTGTTGTCTCAGACAAAATCCGGCGAATCAACATATCCTTGTCATCTGGACAACTTAGGACCTGAAGCAGGGTTCCGGGTCTATTCTTTTTCATATGAACGGGAATCCAATAGACATCCAAGGCACCATCGGCGAAAAGTCGATCCATCAGATAACCGAAAAACTCCGGATTCATATCATCAATGCAAGTTTCTATAATAAATATTTGATCCTCTTGTGTCCCATCCGGCAATCTGGCAGCGATGTCCGACTGCACACCAGTGACGATTCGCAAAAGATTGGGTGCACCCTTAACTTCAGGCCGTCCTGCACCATACCCGACACCAGTAATGGTCATATCCGGAAATTTACCGAACGATTCTGCAAGGGTGACAATAATCGCAGCCCCGGTAGGGGTAACTAATTCGCGGGGAATATCGGTTCCGTAAACCGGAACTCCTTTCAGAATACTCAGAGTCGCTGGCGCCGGTAAGGGAAGTTTACCATGACTGCCGGCGAAAAATCCTTTTCCCAGAGGGATGTGAGAGGCAACTATGTTCTTTATTTCAAGATAATCCAAGCAAATGGCAGTCCCCACAATACCGACGATGGTATCCGTTCCCCCTACTTCAAAAAAAAGTTCATTTTCAGATGAGGAGCTGCGGATATGGGTGTCTGACGTTGCCAGCTTTGTAAATATTTGAAGACTGGATGATTTGATCCTCTCCGAAAGTGAGCAGTTTTCGATCAGAGATCGTATGTCAGCAAAATTTCGTGCTACTTGATTACCGCCCAAGCTGACACTGAGTGACATGGCCCTGATACCCTTGTGATGAACCGGGGTTACAGTTATGTTAAAATCCGCATGGGGAAGGCTGTTAAGATGGTCTTCCAGATAGTTTAATGGTACCCCCAGGTCGATTAACGCTCCCAGGGTCATATCTCCGCTGATTCCGGAAAAACAATCGAAGTAAGCCAACATAGAGAGTTCTATCCGAATTAAAATATTGACAAAAAAAAATACAAATATATTATAAGTTGTCCTATCGGAAGTGCGCAGCTGGCTGGTGCGGCTCCCGGACTTCAAATCCGGTGTGGGGCGTTAACACCGTCCCGGGTGGGTTCGATTCCCATGCACTTCCGCCAAACGCTCTATTGTCGTTCCCGAAACATCCGTCGTATCCGCTTCGATCCATTGTGGATTTGTTACAAAGAATGCCCTATTGATTTGCAATAGAATCGTAAGTTCTTAAATCTATACCATATTGTATCATTGAAAACAACGTAAAGCGAAGCCTTACAGCAATTCTAACCATATTTTTTCATGACGATCTTACAGACAATTCTATCGCAAAGCGGAATATGTTCGGAAGCCTTTTTGATCATTTGAAATTGGATATATGTAATGGATGCTTTAGATCAAGCACAAAAGGTTTTTGCCATTGAAAAAGACACTAACGCTTCAAAGGGAACTGAATCGTTTAAAAAACGAAAAGGCAGCCCTACAGGTTCAGAGCAAACTGCTTGAGAAATTTGTATCCTTGGCCCGGGCGACTGGCAAAGAAAAGGTGCTGTCGGCCATCCTGCAAAAGACCCTCGAAATTTCCACCGAGCTTGCCACTGCAGAAAAAGGCAGCCTGTTTTTACTTAACTCCAAAGGGGCTGTTACGGACAGCATTTTAACCCGCAAAGATGCCACACCTGAACAAAGCGCCAAAATCATCGGGACGGTATTCAACAAAGGGCTTGTTGGTTGGGTACGTCAATATCGAAAAGTGGGATTAATTCTTGATACAAAAGAAGATGCTCGCTGGCTGGATCTTCCCAATCAACCCTACAGGGTCGGTTCGGCATTGGCAGTTCCGATCCTTCGGGGGGATAAGCTGCTGGGAATTCTGACACTGCTACATGCTCAGCCGGGACATTTCACCCCAGAAACCGCCGATCTGATGCTATTGACCGCCCGGCAAATTGGCAGTGCTCTTGAAAATACCAGGCTCTACTCAAGATTGGCAGAATCCTACCGGCTTTTGAAACTAGCAAAACTGAAGATCGAAGACTATTCAAAAGCCCTTGATGCAGAGATGGAAAAAGGCAAAAAAATACAACGAGATTTTCTGCCCGATCAAATACCCCGTATCGACGGCTGGGACATCGCAGTTTATTTCATGCCGGCCAGACAGGTTTCCGGTGATTTTTATGATGTGTTTTTGCTGCCGGGTAATCTTATCGGGCTGGTTATTGCAGATGTATGCGACAAAGGGGTTGGATCGGCGCTTTTCATGGCACTGTTTCGTAGCTTAATTCGGGTATTTTCGGGTCAAATCAGTTTACAGGGCGTGTCGGTGTCCGGTACTTGCAAGAGCGATTCGGATTCATTCTGCGACTATCATCATGTCGCTTTGCGTGCGGTTTCACTCACCAACGACTATATTGCCGTTGAGCATGGTGAGGAGGGAATGTTTGCGACGCTCTTTTTTGGAGTATTGGATCCCCTGAGCGGAAAAATGGGTTATGTCAACGGCGGGCATGAGCCAGTTGTTATTGTCAACCCTGGCGGTCTTAAAAAAAGCCTTGGAGCGACCGGACCAGCGCTGGGTATGATGCCGGATTCGAAATATGCGGCCAAATCGGTCCAAATCGAACCGGGAGACATCATATTCGGTTATACGGACGGAGTGACGGAAGCACTTTCTTCGAATAAAGAGCTTTATTCAAGGGCGAGGTTAATTTCCCTTTTAGAAAGCCCAGCCCATACCGCATCAAAACTAATCGAGCAAATAAAAATCGATTTATTAAAATACATCGATGATGCGCCGCAGTCCGATGATATTACGATGTTTGCGGTACGTCGGAAGCATTGATGGATTCCTATGGCCTATTAATTTCATAAAGGTATTTTTCATGAACCATTCCAAATATCCGCACTTGCTGGCACCACTTGACCTGGGATTTGTCCGGTTAAACAACAGGGTCCTTATGGGTTCCATGCACACCGGATTGGAGGAACTTCCCGATGGATTTGAACGTATGGCGATTTATTATGCTGAAAGGGCCAGGGGCGGGGTGGGACTTTTGGTCACCGGCGGAATTTCCCCCAATGAAGCCGGTTGTATTGCGCCCGGTTCAGCCAAATTGAACTCCAAAGTAGAAATGGCTAAACACCAAATCGTGACGGATGCCGTTCACCGGGAAGGCGGTAAAATTGCCATGCAGATTCTGCATGCCGGGCGGTATGCCTTTCACGAGAATCTGGTGAGTGCATCAGCTTTCAAAGCCCCGATAAATGCTTTCAAGCCGAGGGCCTTGAGCGAAAAAGAGATTGAAGGGCATATTTCAGATTATGTAAATTGCGCTTGCTTGGCGCAACAGGCCGGATACGACGGCATCGAAATCATGGGATCCGAAGGTTACCTGATCAATCAATTCATCGTATCTAAAACCAATCATCGAACCGATGCATGGGGCGGCAGTTATGAGAATCGAATTCGCTTTCCCGTGGAAATTGTCCGTCAGACCCGAGATAAGATCGATTCCGATTTTATCATTATCTACCGGCTTTCCATGCTTGATCTCATAAAAAATGGAAGCTCATGGGAGGAAGTCGTCCGCCTGGCTGAAAAAATTGAGCAGGCCGGCGCCACCATCATCAATACCGGTATCGGTTGGCACGAAGCCCGGGTGCCCACCATTGCAACCGCGGTACCTCGGGCCGCCTTTACCTGGGTGACCGCCAGACTGAAAGGAGCGGTCTCCGTTCCCCTGGTAACCAGCAATCGCATCAACACACCTGAAGTCGGAGAGGAGGTGTTGGCCAGGGGCGATGCGGATATGATTTCCATGGCTCGCCCGTTTCTGGCGGATTCGGACTTCGTGAAAAAGGCGGCGGCGAACCGCGCCGACGAAATCAATACCTGCATTGGGTGCAATCAGGCATGTTTAGACCACATCTTTCTTGGTAAAATATCATCCTGTCTTGTCAATCCACGGGCCTGCCATGAAACCGAGATCCAATATTCGCCGGTCCAACATAAAAAGAAAATTGCCGTTATCGGCTCCGGTCCTGCCGGCCTGTCATTTTCTATCGTTGCCGCCGGTCGGGGTCATGAGGTCACGCTGTTCGAGCAAAACGATACGATTGGAGGGCAGCTGAACCTGGCCAATCAAATCCCCGGCAAGGAGGAGTTTAACGAAACGCTCCGTTATTATAAAAAGCAGTTGGACTTATGCGATGTTCGCGTTCATCTAAATCTGAAAGCCACCACCGCACAGCTATTGAAGGGCAGGTTTGACGAAATCGTCCTGGCGACCGGTGTTACCCCCCGTGTTCCGAACATCGACGGGATTGACCATCCCACCGTCTTAAGTTATGTGGACATTTTATCGCACAGAAAAGAAGCCGGCCATCGGGTTGCCATTGTCGGTGCCGGCGGAATCGGTTTTGATGTCGCACAATTCATTACTCATCCGGTTGGTTCCTCAAATCATGATATAGACACGTTTCTGGAAGGATGGGGAGTTGACAAATCATACAGGATGCCGGGCGGACTCATGCAGAAACGTCCCCAATTACTCACTTCCGGTCACCGGGTTTATCTCTTGCAGAGAAAATCCAGTAAGATTGGAGCGTCCCTTGGAAAAACCACCGGGTGGATTCATCGTCTGACGCTCAAACAGCAAAATGTAACTATGATTAACGCAGTAACATACAGCAAAATCGACGATAAAGGCTTACATATTAGACTTAAAGGTCAACCGCAGATTCTAGAAGTAGATACGATCGTTATCTGTGCCGGACAAGAATCAAAGAGGGACCTAAAAAAGGGGCTGGAACGCGCTGGGAAGAAGGTTCTTTTGATCGGCGGCGCAGAGCTTGCCGTCGAATTGGATGCCAAGCGGGCGATTGCTCAAGGCGCCAGATTGGCAGCAGCAATATAGGGTTTTGTAAATTATATCGTACAGTTTTTAGTATAAAGACGATGACCTATCGATTTTTCCAAATCGGTGTCTATTTGTTTAAAAATGTGTCGATAACATTTTGAATGTCCATATAAATATCCGCCCCATACGGATTTTTATACGAGCTTCCTGTAATGCAATCATCGGTGAATGATTTAAAATGTTGTTTCAGCAAGAATAAATTTAAAAGAACTATCAACCGGATCGTCCGTCATCGCAGGGTTCGCCCAGATCATCGAACCGTGAGTGTTCGGCCGTGCTGCTTGTCTGGCATGCATCCAGACCTTCAGCCTGCATAGGCTTGCCGCAACAGGTCGGGATGTCCGGATCGTCTTCATCTATTTCCGTTTTATTGCCGCAGATAACACATTCAAAAGATAGCTTTTCTGTCATGAGTTCCTCCCTTAAATCTGTCTGAATTAATTATAAGAGGTAAAATAAGGGATTTGAGCCAGTGTGTCAAGTATCTTCGAAAAGCCCTGGTTCTCTGACTAAATACCTAAAACACTGGGTCCCAATCGGCTCAAGTCCAAATAAACCACTAATTCTATGCGGATCGTTTTCGTTTCCATGGGAGTTGCAGAGACGTTCGTCGCAACTGAAATGGATTCTACGATTAGCCGTTTAATTGCTTGACATATAGTTGATTATGGATGAAAAGTGATAGCTCGTCTACGAGCACGAATGCCGTGAATTCATCATGATTGCTTGCGCTTAATCCGGACCCGGTGGGATTGACATGAACCTATCATTTTCCTTTGGCCGGATGGTCGGCAATGGACAAATCTGCAACACTGACATCAAAATCGTAAAATGTATCAGTTTAGGGTGCGCCGATTTGACACCAAATATGGCGCATCCGTGATCGGAGTCTATTCCATGAATAAAGCCATCTTGTCGGTCCTGGGGCATGACCGGCCCGGAATTGTGGCGGCAGTGACCGCTATTCTCTTTGAACTGAACTGCAATATTGAAAACGTCAGCCAAACAATACTGCAAACCGAATTTTCCGGCTCCTTTATTGTAACGATGCCACAAAACCTGTGCTTGGAAGATCTACATGAAAGGTTCATTGAAAATTTAACTCCCATGGAGTTGCATGTGCACATCGAGCCGCTGCTGAAAAAGAAAGTGGCATTTGCTACCCGGCAGTCCGAACCTTTTGTTATTACCACCAAAGGTCCAGATCGTCAGGGACTAGTGGCCGGTATCAGTGAAATCATTGCCAACTACGGTGTCAATATCACCAATCTTCAGGCGGTATTTAAAGGCGGTGATGAACCCGGAGATAATATCATGATCTACGAAGTTGATATTCCCAATAACATTGACCAGCAGGCATTTTATCGGGATCTTAGAGAAAAGGCAAAATCCCTAACGCTGGATATTAGCATCCAGCACCGCAACATTTTCGAAACCATCAACAGAATCTGAAAATTAGCCAGAGTGCAGATGACAAGATCTTTGGGATATGAAAATCGTTATGTCGAGTGTGAAATTATAGTGCGCTGTAGGGATATGCACTCAGCGAGCTCTGAACTCTGTCCGCTGACTTCTACAAGGAAAGGCCACTCATGTTAACCGATAGAGAAATCATATCAACCCTGGAGATGCTCGAAAATGAGAATCTCGACGTCCGGACGGTGACATTGGGAATAAATTTATTGGATTGCGCCGCCGGTAGTCTAAATCGTGTTAAGGACAAAATTTATACGAAGATTGCCCAACTTGCCCAAAATTTGGTGAACGAATGCGATCATATCGGTCAAAAATACGGCATTCCGGTGGTAAACAAGCGCATTGCGGTCAGTCCTATTGCGGTAGTGGGGGCAGCCCTGTCATCGTCTCAGCTGGTGGAGATCGCTAAAGCCCTCAATGAGGTCGCGCGGGAAGTGAATGTCGATTTTATCGGCGGCTTTTCAGCTCTGGTCCAAAAAGGCATGGCTCGGGGAGATCACGCGTTGATCGAAGCAATTCCCCACGCTCTGGCTGCTACTGAGCGGGTTTGTGCCTCGGTAAATGTCGCGACCACTAAGGCCGGCATCAACATGGATGCCGTCATACTCATGGGTCAGATCATCAAAAAAGCCGCAAAGTTGACGGCCGACAAAGATGGCATCGCCTGTGCCAAGCTTTGTGTGTTTGCAAACATACCCCAGGATATCCCCTTTATGGCCGGTGCTTATTTAGGAATCGGTGAACCGGATGCCGTTATTAACCTGGGTGTCAGCGGACCGGGAGTGGTAAAAAAGGCCATTGATCGAGCGCTGGAAGCCAATCCAGACATGGACTTGGGACAAATTTCCGAGTTGATAAAAAAAACCGCTTATAAAGTCACCCGCGTCGGGGAACTGATCGGCAGAGAAGTCGCCGACAACCTGAAAATACCTTTTGGTGTCGTGGATCTCTCTTTGGCGCCGACTCCGAATGTGGGAGACAGCGTCGGGGAAATCTTTCAAAGTCTTGGACTTTTAAGCATTGGTGTCCCCGGGACCACCGCAGCCTTGGCGATGTTAAACGATGCTGTTAAAAAAGGAGGCGCCTTTGCCAGCTCCAGAGTCGGGGGACTCAGCGGTGCGTTTATACCGGTCAGTGAAGATCTGAATATTTCAGAAGCTGCCCGTAAAGGGTACATCGGCCTTGATAAACTGGAGGCGATCACCAGTGTATGCTCGGTGGGACTGGATATGGTGGCCGTTCCGGGAGATACATCCGAAGAATGCATATCTGCCATTATTGCTGATGAAACGGCCATCGGCGTTATCAACAACAAGACCACGGCAACTCGATTAATTCCAGTCCCCGGAAAATTGGCCGGCGAAAATGCCTATTTTGGCGGTCTGCTTGGGCAGTCCACCATTTTAACCGTCAACAATGGACCGGGGCAAAATCTGTTTATCAGACACGGTGGTCTAATACCTGCGCCGATCCAGAGTCTGACGAACTAATCGATTTAATGCTATTTGAATCAGCTAAATTTTTTCCGTCGCTATTAAGGTAGAGCAACAGCGAGCAGGTATTGATATTCGAGCCCAGCCCCCGGCAGCGGACCGGGGACTCAGAGTTATTCCGGTAGACTTACTTCACCGACACCACCGGACAAGTAGCTTGAAGGATGACATACTGGGCTGTTGAACCCAACAAGAGCTTACTGACTTTCGACCGCCGCTTGACACCAATGACAATTTCATCTGTTTTACTTTCTTCGGCAAACTCAACAATGTCCTCACCCGGTGCAAGCCCCCGGATCAACAAATGGGTATTGCAGGCTATGCCACTTTCGACAAATAAGGATTTCGCCCATTCCAGACCGTGTTCGGCTTGTTCAATTTGCTCTCTTTGCCCCTCGGTCCCTTTTTCCATCGAAGTGACGACATCCACAGTCGCGCCAAACAATTTCGCATGAGTTTTTGCCAGATTTAATGCCTCTTTTGCCGAATTTGTACCGTCATAGCCAACTAAGATTTTCATTGTGATTTCCTCATTCCTTGGTTGAAAACATCCATCCGTTACGGGTGTCCGCCCCATTGGCACATCCAACGGAATGCTCGCTGTCCTTCATGGATTAAATCATTTACATATCGCACATCCCTCAAAAAAGTTATAAAATTTGGCAATTCATTGCAATGCATGTATGATCGCTCTCATAAATGCAGGCAAATCATCGGGGGTTCGGCTTGTTATCAAATTCCCGTCCACGACGACTTCCTGATCCACCCAGCTGGCCCCGGCATGAACCAGGTCATCTTTGATGGCGGAAACTGAAGTAACGGACTTACGCTGAAGTATGCCGGCCGAAGCCAACATCCAACCGGCATGACAAATTGCGGCGACCACTTTACCAGCTTCATGCAAATCTCTCACGAGTTGTACCATCTTTGGGTAGCGACGCATTAGATCCGGTGCGTATCCCCCTGGGATTACAATGCCGTCAAACTCTGAAGCCGACACCTGATCTGCATTCACATCCACTGTAACCTCGGTACCCGGTTTGCCGGTATAGGTTTCCGCACTCCCTGAACCCATTACAACTACCTCGCATCCGGCCTCTTTTAGTCGATAGTAAGGGTACCAAAATTCATGTGTATTAAACATTTCCTCAACCGGTATTACCACTCTTTTCCCTTCAAGTTCCATTGGCAGTCTCCCTTCATCAATTATATGGTTGTTTCAGCCGTATTTTATGTATTATAATCGACATCATAATATGAAATTCGATCTACAAACCCTTTCATAGCTGGTTAGGCTTCTTTATTTATGGGGCGATCCATCTTAGTTTGCAAATAAATATATGCATCTTAGAGAACATGTCCACCTTGCTAACCGCATAAATCGGAAATCCCCTGTGCTGATCCCGGCTTGTGAAATGTGTGGTATGAAATATGATCCAGATCACCGATACGACCGTCTTAAATGAAAATGAAATTCACTTGGAATTCATCAGGGCATCCGGTCCGGGCGGACAAAACGTCAATAAGGTGTCCAGTGCAGTCCAGCTCCGTTTTGATGCTACGGGATCGCCGGCAATAAATGATGCAACTTATGAACGACTAAAAAAAATTGCCGGTCACCGAATGACGACAGAAGGTGTCCTAATTATCAAGGCCATCCGCTTCCGATCCCAGGAGCAAAACCGTCAGGACGCACTAAATCGGCTGGTTTTAATGATTCGCAGGGCAATGGAGAAGCCCAAACACCGGCGCCCGACCAAGCCGTCTGCGGCTTCCAGACAACGCCGTTTGGCGGCCAAACGCCAGCGTGGGGAAATCAAACGCCGACGAAAAAAGATTGGGGGCTCCGAAGAAGAAACTTGACCTTTAGTAGTTCAAACTAATAGTAGATTTCAAGTTAGGGGACTTTGCACGAATTGGAAGGTTGGGATCTGTCCATCTGGTTTCTCAAAATTGAGTTTCGTCACTTGACTTTTTATCTTTATTTATTAGCTTATAATTGGTCGGAGGCCTCTCTCAAGTCGTTTAAACATTAACTATCATTGATAATCAAAATTCCTTTGGTTTCATTGTTTTTTCTCAAAGGCGGTTGCCTTATCCAGTTGTAACCTGTTAGAAATCCGGATTTGAATTCAGCGACATGGAAAGCTCGAGAAAATATAACAGTTTATATGAATCAGAACCGGAGCTTTTAAAAGAATGGCATCCGACCTTGAATGGGGACTTAACCCCTAGAAAAGTCAATATTATCCATCCCCAACCGGTTTGGTGGATTTGCAGTCAAAGCCACGAGTGGCAAGCCACGATCAAAAGCAGAATTCAGGGAATGGGATGCCCTGTTTGCCGTAAAGATTGGTCAAATGAAAATAGACCGTATCGCAATAAAGGTATGCGATTGCGAAGCAGGAAGGAGGGAAACGGCAATTTCGCTTCAAAAGAATCGAAAATCGTATTCGAATCAGTGTTTTCTGATATATATTCAGGTCCAGACTATAGAAAAAGTGGACGATTTAAGAGCAATGGTACCGCAATAATTGAAATTCCTGCTACCGGACATTGGTTCTATGCCCAAATGAAGAATTTTAGTGCCGGCGGCATGTACTTTGAAACCGAAGCTGCCATCCGACCTAAGACGACCATCAAAATAAAATTCGACAAACCTCTGTTCTTATCCAAACAAAAAAATTACACGTCAACAGTTAAATGGTGCAGGGCTTTGGATGATAATAACCGCGTATTTCCCGGTTACGGTCTCGGGGTAAAATTCAATTGATGCTATTGAATCCAGTGGACAGGTACAGTTGGTTTGATTCTCGACAAAGTTTCATTCGACATTAAACTTTGCATTTGAGTGTGACAATGGTTCGCTCTGAATAGAGAAAAGGCAAGCTGTATTTTTTCAAGGATATTGTAAACGGTCGATCAATCGAACCGGCAGAGTTCATTTTTTTTGGTAGGACATTATTCCGCAAATCATCCAATTCCATATTATCTACCTGCCCTTTCATCGCCATAATCAGGCCTCCGCAGGTCAGAAATGGCAACGCCAGACGCACAAAAAATTCTAGAGACGTCAAGGCACGACTGACGATCACGTCAAATCGATTGATATAGCTCGGATGATCCGCAAGGTCCTCCGCCCGTATGTGGAGGGCTTCGATATCGTCCAGTTTGAGGGTGCGAATGACGTGCTTTAGAAAGCTGACCTTTTTGCGGGATGCATCGATCAAAGTGACGGATAGCTCAGGGAGCAGAACCTTGAGAGGTATCCCGGGAAATCCGCCACCGGAGCCTATATCCAGCAGTTTTGCCGCGTCCGGCGGTATAAATCGGGCAGGTACCAATGAGTCTAAAAAATGATTGGATGCAACTTCGATGGGATCAGTGATGCTGGTAAGATTGATCTGTCGGTTCCACTTGATAAGTTCAGCGGCATGAACGGAAAACAGACGGTTTTGAGCGCGGTCAACGTCAATCCCGATTTTTTTGGCGTGATCAATGAGAAATTTCGACCAGTCATTTGTGCCGATTTCCATCTCTGAATCTTTGACCCGCGAGTCCTTTAACCAAGGGCCGATATTCTTAATTGATGCAAACTCTGCGGACCTCCGCCATATCGGTAATTCCTTGAAATACCTTCATTATGCCATCCTGTTTCAAGGTAGACATTCCTTCTTTCATGGCCTGTTCAAGGATATCTTCCGTGCCGGCTCTCTTTTTAATCATTAATTTAACTTCAGGGGTACCCTCCATTAACTCATGTATCCCCATTCGACCGCGGTATCCGGTACCAGAGCATTTTTCACAGCCGTCAGCCTGGTATAGCATCATCTCCTTGTCATATTTGATACCCGAGTTTTCAAAATATTTTTTACCGTAGTCAACAGTCAGTGCTTCAAATTCATCCACGGATAACGAATATTCTTTACGACATTTTGTGCACAGCCGCCGTGTCAGACGTTGAGCCAAAACACCAAGAAAGGCGTCGGAAAAATTGAGGGGATTCAACCCCATGTCGAGTAGACGGGTAATCGTCTCAGGGGCGCTGTTGGTGTGTAGGGTAGAAAATACCAGATGTCCGGTAAGTGATGCTTCGACACCGATGGATGCGGTTTCTTCATCACGCATCTCACCGATCATGATAACATCCGGATCCGCTCGCAAAAACGCCCGCATCATCCTGGCAAAATCGAGGCCTATTTTGGGTTTGAACTCTGTCTGTCTCAAACCGACCTGGGTGATTTCAATGGGGTCTTCCGCCGTCCAGATTTTAATGCCGGGCGTATTGATATGTCCTAGAATAGAATGCAACGTTGTTGTCTTTCCGGACCCGGTGGGACCGACCGCCAAAATAAGTCCATAAGGATTGGCACTGGCGTTTTTCAACACCTCCAGGTTCCGTTCCGTCAGTCCCATCTCATCTATTTTCATCGCCCCGGCGGAAGCCAGAATTCTCATGACCACGTCCTCAAAACCGCCGGCAGTGGGCAGCGTGGCAACCCGTAACTCAAAGGCCGGAACACCTTTGCGCTTAAATTTGATCTTGCCGTCCTGGGGCAAACGTTTTTCGGCGATATCCAGGTTGGACATAATCTTGATCCTGGATATGACACCGCGCACAATGGAATTTGGGACTTTCATGTATTCCTGGCAGACACCATCCAGCCGAAAGCGGATGCTGGTTGCCTTGGTGACGGGAGATGGTTCAATGTGAATATCGGAAGCGTTTTTTCGGTAAGCGGCAATAATCGTCTGATCCACAAGTTTGACGACTTGGCTGGAAGCCTCATCGGCTTCCTCAACTTCGATTTCCTCTTCTTCCTCTTCAAAAGATATATCCGGAATCAGGTCAAAATCATCCAGCCCTTCTTCCTCTGGCTGGGTCTCGGACAATTGTCTGTCCTGATCGAAAAAATTTTTGATGAATTGCTGGATATCTTCGCGGATGGCTACTGAAAAATTAATTTTGGTAGTCCGCATCAGGGTTTTGATGTTATCAGTTTTGTTCAAGTTCCGGGGATCATCGATTAGGACTTCCATACCATTCTTGTCCCAGCTGAGAGGAACCCAAATCTCATTGAGCAAAAACGTTTTCTTGAGATTGGCCAGCAGTTCGACGGGCACCGGAAGTGACGCATCGTAGGCTCTATAAGGACAACCATAGAAAAGTGAGAATGATTTTCCAATGGCTTCCTTATCGATCTGATCATGCTCGATCAACACAAACTCAACACTCTTGTTCATTTTCTTTGACAGTGCGAAAGCTTTTTGCAATTGATCGGTGCTGACCAAATTTTCTTTTAAAAGATAGTCATATTTTGAACTGGAAGCCGAGGTCGCGGTAATCGAATCCAATTGCTTCGTGATCTCGGTATCCGAGGGATCCAGTTTACTGGCCTCTTTGTAAATATCAAGGGCCAGGTCACGAAGATCTCGTTTTTCCAATTCCTGCCCAAACAAGAATTTGATACGACCGATGGTCTTTTCTTCTAATTTTTGTCCGTTGACTAGTTTATTAAACGCCTTTACTGCTTTTGCCGGCGAATGTAGTTTCAACAGGCTTTCGGTTACCAAAGGGATCACTTTTTCAGTCGGATAATCTTCCTCGAATAGTCTCCCATATTGGGTCAGCGCTTCCGTGTGAAGCCCCATTTCCTGGAATGCAGCAGCGCTGTTAAGGATTTCCGGAACATCACCGTTGCCGGAAGATACTATTTCAGAAATTAAGCTACCCTTGATGTCCATATCGGTTGGCTGCGCTTCTTTTTGATCGGTGATCTCATTTTGCAGCAAACTGATCTGTTTTTGGATCTTATCCTGTATCTGTGTATCCTCGGGATCGGCGATTAATTGGATGCTTTCGTAGATATCAAGTGCGTCGTTGTACAATCCCATGGATCGACACACTTCTGCTTCATTCATTTTAGATTCGATATCGGTTTTCATTCAGGTCTTAAGCCTCTTATATCCTGCGGGAAAATGACACGTAATTTTCATGAACATTGCTGCAACCTTTCAATTTAAAGCCGGATATTGTCTCGTATTCTGGCGATGGCTAGGGCCAGTTCTCCGATTTCATCTTTTGATGTCACCTTTATCTCCATTTCAAGGTCGCCCGCACTGATGCGATCGGCCACAGCGGTCAATGATTCAATCTTCCCTGTTAGTCGATTTGCGTACACTAAAACAACTATACCGATAAGCAGGAGTGCTGCGCCAAGCATTGCCAATACGATTAGCCGTACGTTACCGGTTAATGTTTTCGTTCGGGATTGCATCATCATCGCGGTCGCAGCTGATTGGTCAGCGTTTTCTTCTTCAGCCCGCTGAGCGACATTTTTGGTGCTTTCCTGTATATGCAGACGTGAGGTGGCTTCAAAGTACCCTAAATAAAACAGAATCGCCCCTGCCGTCAGCAATGATGGAATAAAAAAGAACAACAGTATCATTTTGGCACGCAGGCCAAGGCCTCCAGCCTTACGACGGTGTTGCGCTACGGCTTTGGTATCGTCGGTGGAAGGCGCAGGCGCACTGTCCTTTATGTTGGCATCGTCTGCAACAAATTGCTCAACGGTCGTTGTGGCTGAGGTTGTTTTAATTTTAGAATCAGGTCGAAGTGGTGTTACCTGTGCTTTAAAAACCATGATGATATCGCTGCAGACATGGCAATTGAAGCTGGCGGCCTTACCCTTGATTTTGACTGGATCTACCCGATACTTCTTTCCGCATTTTTCACAAGTTACAACCATATATCAAATTGTCCAACTCAAAAACCGGTGTAAATTGAAAGACGAAACATTTTTCAGAGCAATGACTTTAATTCAGCCTTTAAAGCGTTAATTTCAGTTTGAATGTGCTGTTTGATCTCCTCTACGGCTTTGTTCAGGGCTTCGGCAAAGAAATCCGGCCGTTGCTCAGTGTCCGGCAATTTGCCTTCTGCGGCATTGGATATCTGAAAAAACGACTCAGGTACCACGCCACCCGGTCCCTGACGCTTAACTTTATGTTTTTCCTTTTCCGCTTTGCTCTGCGCAACCAGAGTTCTTAACTTTTTGTATCGATTCATTTCGCTGCTCAGGATATTTCTCTTATCCGAATCTGACATATTTTTGGAGAGCACTACTTTATCCAGACTTGAAAAAACTGAATTCAAGATTTTAAATGAACTGGGATGTGCCTTGGCTCGATTTGTTTTAATATAAACACCCACTGCATTGAGGATCTGCAGAAAAGTTAACACGATTTTATCATGGTCATAAGTCATATTCAGGTCCTTTATCTGCTGTAGCAGCTTTTCTAGGACCTCATCCGTAATTTCCCAATCAAGAGAAAAAATTAAATTTTTCAATTCTGAAAGTGGATAGTGTTCCGATGCATTACCAGTTTCCTTATCCAACAACGGGGTGTCGTTCTCAGCAAAGAGATCGTTCAGCCGGTTATCAAGTCCAGAATTCAAGTTGTCAGCATCATTTGGTTCACCCAATTTATTTCTCCTATATAAATTCTTGTTTTGTTAAGAAATTTACTGTCAGTGAAACGATTGCCTTAATATCTCAATCACATTGGCTCCCAACTCGACACGGAATGTAAAAGACCTTTTTTTATATACAACTGTATTTTTACATTGAAACCATTGTTGCGTTCGATATCAAATGGAAGGAATTCAGAAAAAAAGTGCACTCACCATGTCTTTTGATGGTGGTCATTTCGGAATTTATACGGTTGGCGAAGTTACGATTTATGTAAGCAAGAAGACTTGTCTTGTCGCCCCAACCGGGACCGTAATAGATGTTTATAACCTGGATTTCCTTATCCTTCAGATTTCTGATGCCATCAAAGCGAACCCTGTTGAATGGCATCATCGAACTTTTTCAGGAATTTTGCTGAAACAGAACCGCTTATAGTGACAGAAGAGGTTTTAAGATGTCCTTCAGTTGCTCAACGGATTCGGACACCTTCAGCCGCAAAAAGCCTAATGAAATATCATTTCCGAATATCGTAATCAGCAAAAATTCGGTGGTTATTTTGTTAAAATGAATATTTTCTTTTTTCCCTTTATGGAAAAGCAGCGAAAATTCATTTTCACCAATGATTTTGGCCATCGCACTGACAGCACCAAAGTTGCCCGCTGCCAACGCTGCCAGCGAGTAGATGTCATGCTGTTTTTCGCCATTGTCCAGATTTGCGATGATATTGCCAGCCATATCAATCAAAAATACGCACCGTACTCCATTGTCAATGAGATCCTGGTTTAAGATATTTTCGATGCTATCTAGCTGTTCTTGACCAAGCGTATATGACAATTGCCTGCCTCCTAAAAATGTTAATATTGATGTGAATTTGTATTGCTATTAAATTCGGTAACTTTTGGTAAAACTTTAATATTTTTTAAATAAATTACGTGCAGAGCGGATTGCTAATTTCTGGATGTTGATATTGATTGGAATTTGGAAGAATCCAGCTTATACTTCTTAAATTACTAAATAAATGATACTTTATCAAGCTAATTCTGCATGTCCCGATGTGGATTCAGCAGCTGTCGAGAGTAAGCACAAGGATGAAATTTACCAATTACTCCCTATTATCGCGCTCGATGGCGTCTGCAAAATCCATCCGGATCAGAAGATCCGATCCGCTGTTGACCGAAATTTTTGCATTCGGATATCGTTTCTTAAAAACACGGATCATGGCGGCATTTTCTCGCAGGACCGATGCACTAAAACTGGTGTAATGGTTTTCTTTTGCTATCTTTTCAAGTATTTCGATAAGATAAGTTGCAATCCCCATCCCCTGAAAATCTTCCCGCACGACGAAAGCAACTTCAGCATTGTTGTCGTCATCTGCTGCATAGGATCCAATGGCCATAATTTCTTTGTGGCCGCCTTTTTGAACGCGTCCTATAATGGACATATTCTTGTGATAATCCACACTTGACCACTGTTTTTGAACGACTTCATGTGAAAAGGTTCTCATCTTATAAAAAAAACGCATATATATCGTTTTTTCTTGCAGAGAATAAAAAAAATTCCGGTATGCAAATTCATCAGACGGAAGAAGGGGACGAAACTCTACAATTTTACCATTCTTCAGTTTCAATGTATTCTTATAGCCCTCCAGAAACAATAAATCTTCTGTCGTAGGCGGTAACTGATCGGCAAAAATATAATGCCGTTTTTTGGCAACTTCGATGAGTTCTTCCCGAAATTTCGGATGCGCAATTTGAGCCAATTCCATTACCCGCTGGTAAATCCCCTTCCCTTTCAACTCTGCAATGCCGTATTCGGTGATGACAAAATTAACGTCTCCTCTGGTGGTGGCCACTCCGGCCCCTTCACTAAGATGGGAGACGATCCGCGACACGGTACCGTTGCGCGCAGTAGACGGTAATGCAATAATTGAGAAGCCTCCCTTGGACATCGAACTCCCGCGCAAAAAGTCAACCTGATCCCCAATGCCGCTATAGAAGAGATATCCCATGGAATCTGAACATACCTGCCCGGTGAGATCGATTTCCAACGCAGAACTGATGGAAACCAGGTTGTCATTACGGGCGATCACCGTCGGATCATTGACAAACTCCGATGATCTGAAATAAAAAGCTGGATTGTTGTCCACATATCGATAAATCTTTTCAGATCCCATACATAAAGAAGAAACCACCCGTCCGGGCAGGAGTGTTTTCTTTTTATTGGTAATTACGTTTTTCTCAAATAAAGGAAGCAGCCCGTCAGTAATCAATTGGGTATGAATTCCCAAATCTTGTTTACCATCCAGATATTTTATGATGGTATAGGGTAGACTACCAAAACCAATCTGAAGCGTGGCCCCATCATCCACGAGTTCAGACACGTAATGACCTATTCTGCGAGCAACTTCATTGTCTTTTACCTTCGGCAGTGCTTCCACCAAAGCCTCTTCGTGGGGCACTAGCCAATCGATATCATCCACGTGCACAAAGCTGTCTCCCCAGGTTCTGGGCATCCTCGGATTCACCTGGGCGATAACAGCGGAAGCATGTTCAACGGCCGATCGGGTGATATCAACCGACACCCCCAGACTGCAATAACCGAATTTGTCCGGAGGACTGACTTGGACAAGGGCGACATCCAGGCCGATTTGATGACTGGCAAACAACCTTGGAATTTGGGAAAGATATTCGGGAATGTAATCGATTTTGCCATCGAACGCTGCCTTGCGCATGGATTGGCTGATAAAAAAAAGCTTTAATGAGAAACGGCGAATAAAAGATTCATCTTCTACAAACTGCGAAAGGGTTGAAGAGAGCATCTGATAGACCATTATATCTTGCAGGCGCTCGTCTTTAACCATGGCTCTGATAAGATGCTGGGGTTCACCGCAGCCCGTTCCGATAAAAACACGGCTACCTCTCATGATCCTTGATACGGCTTCTTGAGCGTCAACAATCTTTGGTGCGAAACGACGTTGCCAATCCATTTATCTCCTCCCCATCCGGAAAAACCGAAATGTCGAAGCCAAAATAAGTGCGAAAAAATACAGATCTGCAAATTTCATAATCGATTTCTCAATTATTATGGCCTTATCTAAACATATCAAATATTTCTACTAAAATCGATATCTTCCTTGCGATTCAGACATAAAATATTGGCGCAAAAATTGAAGCTGAGACCGTGATATTGGATTCCTATTGACCATCAGTTGCTGGATTGTTAAGTTAACTGTAACGACTCGCTTCATTAAATCATTTGCAGAGCTGGAAATTTAAGGTGACGCCATGAAATCGCCCGATTCATCTGGGAATTTCAAGCCCTTTAAAGACCTGAAAGCACTTCTTGAAAAAAAAGCGATTGAGCTCAAGTCTGTTTCGAAGTCAAAGCCAAATAAATTCAATACATCAGACGAAAAAAAAGTCGATCTGCGATCGGATCGGATTATTTTTCAAGAAGCTATGGCGGATGTAAAGAAGATATCTAAGTCAAACCATGCGGTTCCAAGTCAAACAGCCAATAATCATACGAATTCTAAAAAAAACCCTTCATATGATGAGCATGAATCCGTCGTGCAGCTCAAGGAGCTCATAAAAAATGGAACTGGATTCATCGTTTCGCTGACGCCGGAATACGTCGAGGGCACAGCGAATAACGTAAGCCCAGAGGTCGCTCGTCGGCTTCATAACGGATATTTCTCAATCCAGGCACATATCGATCTTCACGGTCTCGGTGCCAATGACGCCCATCAAGCATTTGACCGATTTTTAAATAAAAGCGTTATGGCAGGCAAACGGGCTGTTTTGATCATCCATGGTCGAGGACTTTCTTCACCCCATGAGCCGATTCTGAAAACCAAGGTTTATAAATGGCTCAGCGCTGCTCCCTGGCATAAATGGGTGATCGCGTTTAGCAGCGCCCGATTATGTGACGGGGGAGCCGGCGCCACATATGTTCTTCTTCGACCGAAGCCGCTAACCAAACGATTCAGGAAAAAAGATTGAACTCGATCATAGGATCCAAGAAATTCACAATTGATTCATTGACAATTATCTGCTAATGTCTTAGCTTTCGCAGTTAAAAAAACTTTATATCAAAGTTGAATCCCCATCGGGTTTGTTTCCCTCCGATGTGGGATTTTTTAATGGCCCTACCGGGACGGATACTATTGAGTGGCCAAATTGTTCGTTCGTAGAAAACCATGCATATAACAAAAAGGTAAATTGACAATGAAGAAAGTTATCACAAACGTCAGAAATATCGGTATCAGTGCTCATATCGATTCGGGTAAAACGACCCTGACCGAAAGGGTTCTTTACTATACTCAACGTATCCACACAATCCACGACGTTAAGGGAAAAGACGGTGTGGGAGCCACCATGGATTCCATGGAACTTGAAAAAGAACGCGGTATCACTATCGCCTCTGCAGCAACCTATTGTGAATGGAAAGGTCATGAAATCAATATCATCGATACTCCTGGCCATGTCGATTTTACCATTGAAGTTGAACGCTCATTGCGGGTGCTCGATGGTGCCATCCTAGTTCTGTGCGCCGTCGGTGGTGTGCAGTCCCAATCTATTACGGTTGACCAACAAATGAAACGCTATGAAGTTCCATGTGTTGCATTTATCAATAAATGTGACCGCAGCGGGGCCAATCCCTACCGGGTCGTGGATCAACTGACAGAGAAATTAGGGCATAACGCGATTGTCATGCAAATGCCGATTGGTCTCGAAGCAGAGTTCGTCGGGATTATCGATCTGGTTTCTATGAAAGCGGTATATTTCGACGGTGATAATGGCGAAATCGTGCGCATTGAGAATATACCTGAAAAAATGATCGCCCAAGCCCTCGAAAAGCGTGAATTGCTTTTGGATGCCGCATCCATGTTTTCCGACTCGCTGACAGATCTGATCCTGGAAGAAGCAGATATACCCGCGGAGACCATCCTCAGTGCAATCCGTCAAGGGGTTATTGCACGGCAACTTACCCCGGTGTTTATGGGTTCAGCCTACAAGAACAGAGGGATCCAGCCCCTTTTGGATGGAATCACTACCCTATTGCCTTGCCCCAAAGACGTCCAAAATTGGGCTATGGACATGGAAAGAGAGGATGCAAGGGTGCTGCTTGCCGCCGACACGCAAAACCCGACGGTCGCACTAGCCTTTAAATTGGAGGATGGCGCCTTCGGTCAACTTACCTATATTCGCGTTTATCAAGGTGCTATTGTCAAAGGTGACACCATTGTCAACATCCGCACCGGAAAGAAGGTTAAGGTTGGCCGGGTAATTCGCATGCACGCCGATCAGATGGAAGATATAAAAAGTATCCCGGCCGGATATATTGGCGCACTTTTTGGCATCGACTGTGCGTCCGGTGACACGTTTGCAGCACCGGGTGTCAGTTTGACCATGACCTCGATGTACGTCCCGGATCCCGTCATCTCCCTTGCCATTACTCCGGCAGATCACAAATCCGAGATCAATATGTCCAAAGCGCTGTCTCGGTTTACCAAAGAGGATCCCACTTTTCGGGTTCATGTCAATGACGAAACCGGAGATACCATCATTTCGGGCATGGGCGAGCTCCATCTCGAAGTTTATATTGAAAGAATGCTTCGGGAGTATAGTGCTCAGGTAAACCCGGGGATGCCACGTGTGGCATATCGTGAAACCATTACTCGCAAGGCCCAATTCGACTACATTCATAAGAAGCAAACCGGAGGAGCGGGCCAATTCGGTCGGGTAGCCGGTTACATGGAACCGATCAGCGACACTGATTTCGTTTTCGAAAACCGGGTGACCGGAGGTGCCATTCCGACCCAGTTCATTTCCGCATGTGAAAAAGGCTTCAAGCAATGCCTGGCAAAAGGCCCCAAAATGGAATTTCCTGTCACCGGCATAAAAGTTGTCATTGATGACGGCGCATCTCATGCAGTAGACTCTTCCGACATGGCCTTTCAAGCCGCCGCACGAGGCGCTTTCCTGCAGGCTTATGCCGGCGCCAAACCGGTTATTCATGAACCGATTATGAAAGTCTCCGTTGAATCGCCATCACAATTCCAGGGACCCGTTATGGGTTCGTTAAACCAGCGGCGGGGAATGATTGTCGGTTCACAGGAGGAAGGCGTCATATGTGTGATTGACGCCCAGGTCCCCTTGGCTGAAATGTTTGGTTATGCGACCGTCTTAAGATCCCTAACACAGGGGCAAGCCCAGTTTACAATGGAATTTGCAATCTACAAACAAGTACCCAAGAGCATCGCCGAAGAATTGCTTAAAAAGACAACCTCAGAAAAAAAGAATGTCGCCTAAAATTACTGTGGGCAGTTGTATTTATGATGTCGGAGAGGGGAAAATCCGACTGCCTCTTCAAAAACCATCCGAAGTTATTTACATTAAGGAAAGGTATTTTATCATGCTGAAAAAAGATCTTATATTACGTAATCCGCTACGGGTGATGGGTTATGAAAATGACGACATTCTGAACGCCGGGGAATTTGGTGCGGTGCTGGCCCGGGCTGGTGTTGGGAAAACAGCCTTTTTGGTTCAGCTGTCTTTAAATGCCCTGCTCAGGGAGAAAAACGTGCTACATATTAGCCTTGAAGATCCGGTCAATAAAGTCAGCCTGTGGTATCAGGAAGTTTTTAACTTAATCGCGGAACAATATAAGGTGAATCAGATCAGTCAGCTTTGGGAATCTTTATTGCCTCACCGTTTTATTATGACTTTCAAAGTGGAAGGTTTCAGTATTCCTAAACTTGAGGAAAGATTATCCGATTTAATGGAACAGAATATATTTGTGCCTCAAATGATGATTGTCGATGGATTCCCCTTTGATGAAACTGTCAGCGATTCGTTGACGGAATTTAAGAATTTGATCAAAAGTCATCATATGCCGACATGGTTTACCATGCGAACACATCGTCATGAGGACCCCGGACCTGGTGGTTTTCCGATGCGGTTTTCCCAGATTTCCGACTTGTTTGAAATTGCCGTTCAGCTTCTACCGGATGGCAAGGAAATTCATGTCAAAGCCATCAAGGGTGCGGAGTCATTTCCAGAGCATCTTGATTTACGATTGGACCCATCGACGATGTTGATAAAGAAGCGGTCGTAGTTTTCTTTAGGATTTTAGGTTAAGTAAATTATTAAAAAAGGCTCACAAGTAGCTGAGAATACTTGTGAGCCTTTGTCGTTCAGTTGGAGGCGGCATCCGGATTTGAACCGGAGAATAGCGGTTTTGCAGACCGCTGCCTTACCACTTGGCTATGCCGCCAAAAAAAATGGAGCGGGAAACGGGATTTGAACCCGCGACTTCGACCTTGGCAAGGTCGCACTCTACCGCTGAGTTATTCCCGCTCTTGCAAACCATAATTTTTAGACAGAAAACAATACTTTGTCAACAAAAAAGCTCATCCCTGCAGGAGACTTCTGGAGCGGATAAAATAATCCGCCCCCGACCAGATGGTGAAAACCAGTGCTCCCCACAAAAACAAATTGCCGATGACCTGTACATCGAGGCCCAGAAACCGAAAGTGGATCATTAGGGGAATAATAGCCGCTATCTGAAAGCCGGTTTTGTATTTGCCCAGATTGGATGCGGACAGATCTTCGCCCTTTTCGGCGATAATATTGCGTAACCCAGTGACGGCGAGTTCGCGGCCGATAATGATACAGGCCATCCAGGCCGGCACCCACCCCGGAGAAACCAGCATGATAAAAGCGGAGGAGACCAGCAGTTTGTCGGCAACCGGGTCCATAACCTTTCCCAGCGTGGTTACCTGGCCCCTTTTGCGGGCTAAAAAGCCGTCCAGATAATCGGTAATTGCCGCGGCGCTGAATAGAAGCGCCGCGATAAATGTACAAATTCTGTTGGGAAACAGCATCAGAATAACAATGATCGGCACCGCTGCAATGCGAAACAGGGTCAGCTGGTTGGGACCGCTGAATAAATTTTGGAATTTTTGCATGAATTTAAGGGATTGGCATTAATTTTCTTTAGATTGACGGGCCATATATTGATCACGGCATTCTTTGCTGCAAAAATACAGATCGTTGCCGCCTAAATTCAAATGGACGGCATCCCGCCGGGGAAAATAGGTCCCGCAATACGGATCCTTGATCATGACATCGTCTATC
>JARFPZ010000508.1 GCA_029288035.1 Desulfosarcina sp. | reverse complement strand
GGGGCCATGCCGGCACCACCGCCGATGAAACACATTTCGCGCTGGGTGTCTTTGACGAAGAAATCTCCATAAGGGCCGCTCAGACTCACCCGATCGCCCGGCTTGAGCGTAAACAGGTAAGACGAAGCTACGCCAGGCGGTATGTCGGGGGCGCCCGGCGGGGGTGTGGCGACCCGGATGGTAAACCGCAGTTCATCCTCGGCCGGGGTGTTGGCCATGGAATAGGCCCGGTAGACCGGTTCCTCGCCGCGTGCCTTCAGACCCCAAAAATCAAAGCGATCCCATACTTTTTTATAGGTTTCTCCTACGTAAATTTCACGGTAGGAGCGCTCGTATTCGGGAATATCGATCTGAACGTAAGAACCGGTGATAAAATCCATTTTCTGCCCCGGATCGAGCTTGAGCCGCAGTTCTTTGATAAAGGAGGCCACATTTTCATTGGACACCACCGTCGCATGGTACTTTTTAATGTTGAAAATCTCAGCCGGAATACGGATCTTCATGTCCTCCTTGACTTTCAGTTGGCAGGACAAGCGAATATTGTCGAGTTTCTCGTTGCGGCTCAGGTGGGCCAGTTCGGTGGGAAGTATGTCCCGGCCGCCTTCGGTGACTTTGCATTTGCACACACCGCAGCTGCCTTTGCCGCCACAGGCCGAGGGCAGCAGGATGTCATTTTGGCTCAACGACGCCAGCAGCGTGGTTCCGGTGGGCGTCTGGATGCTTTTGTCCGGGTCGTCATTGATGACGATGTTGCGATCGCCCTTTAACACCACTTTGGATTCGACCAGCAAAAGCGCCCCCACCAGAAAAATAACGACACCGAAAAAAACCGCCGTCGCAATGAAATATGTGTCCAGCAACGATCTCTCCTTATAAAGATATCCCGGCAAATAGCATAAATCCAATGGCGATCAAACCGGTGGTTATCATGTTGATGGCAAATCCTTGAAGGCCCTCAGGCACATCGGCATAACGCAGCTTTCGCTGAATAGCCGCCATGGAAATTATGGCCAGCGCCCAACCGGCACCAGAGCCCATGCCGTAAACCACCGTCTCACTGAAGGTGTAGTCGCGTTCAACCATGAAAAGCGAAACGCCTAAAATGGCACAATTTACGGTAATCAACGGAAGAAAGACGCCTAAGGCAGCATAAAGCCCTGGTGAAAAACGGTCGATGACCATTTCCAGAGCCTGAACGATGGCGGCGATGGTCGCAATGAACAACACCAGTTTTAGAAAACTTAAATTAATTGCCGGCAAGCCGGCCCATGCCAAGGCGCCAGGGGCCAGGAGAAAGCTGTAAATCAGCCAATTCGCCGGCGTGGTGATGGTCAATACAAAGACCACCGCAATCCCAAGTCCGGTGGCAGTCTGCATGTTCTTTGAAATCGCCAGAAAAGAACACATCCCCAGAAAATATGCCAGTAGGATGTTGCCCACAAAGACAGAATTGAGTGCAATGCCAATCAGATTTTCCATGGTTCCTACTTTTTCCTATTCAACAGCGTATGTTCCAGCCATACGAACAAGCCGATAATGATAAAGGCCCCGGGGGCAAGCACCATCAATCCATTGTCGACATATCCAAACTCGTAGACTGCGTTGGGCACGACCTGGAAACCGAGCAGTTTACCGGAGCCCAGCAATTCACGAAAGAAAGCAACGCCGATCAGAATCGAGCTGTAACCGATGCCGTTGGCAATACCGTCCATGAACGATCGAAACGGCGGGTTGGAGAGTGCAAAGCCCTCCGCCCGGCCGAGAACGATGCAGTTGGTGATAATCAGCCCGACAAAAACGGACAGTTGTTTACTGATGTCATACATGAAAGCCTTGAGGAGTTCATCGGCCATGATCACCAACGTAGCGATCACGGCCACCTCAGCAATGATACGAATGTTTCGGGGGATGACACGACGCATGCTCGATATAGTCAGATTTGAAAACGCCACGACGAAGGTCAAGGCAATGCTCATGACGATGGCGGTATTGAGCTGCACCGTGACCGCCAAAGCCGAGCAGATCCCCAATATCTGTTTGGAAATCGGGTTCGCATCCCACAACGCCCCCACAATATCTTTAAACGACCTGGTTTTGCGAATCATACCCCAAGGTCTGGTGATGGTTCCGTTCATAGCAACTCCATTTGTAAAAAAATAATAGCGTCCAATCTTCTGCTGAAAACCAATAATTCGAACTGGTACCGCAACTCTATCCTGGTGGTTCGGCGATCAAATTCTTCCTGAACTTGATCGACACCGGTTCGTAATCTTCGAGAACCTCTTTGAGACCGGCCGTCAGGTATCTGCCTGTCAGTGTCGCACCGCTGATGCCGTCGACATAGTTAGGTTGTTTTTGAGGCGGTATCATATCTTGCACCGCACCTTTGGCAATTGAGACCGAAACGAATTCACCGTCGCGATCGACAATCTTTTTTCCAACCCAATTCTTCTGAAACCAGGCTTTTTCAATTTCTCCGCCAAGGCCGGGGGTTTCCGAATGCTTATATACTGTGAATCCTGATATCGTGCTGCCATCATTTTCAATCGCCAGATACCCCTGAATCCTACCCCACAGGCCCCGCGAGTTGATCGGCACAATATAGGCTTCGATCTGGCTGTCCTTCTCGTAGGTATAAAGCGGCAAATTATTTTCGCCCTCCCGGGGCGCTTCGATCAGGTTACCGTCCGGATCCACCCAGAACGGTTTGATAAACTCGGCGTACATCGACTCGATTTCATCGGCTGCATATCGCCGGTCGGATTCGACCAGGCCCACCGACATGAGGATATTGCGATGCCTGTCGATACGCATGTTCTGCTGTTGGAAACGCTGCAGCCCGGTGGAAGCCGTCGTCAAAATTGCGCTGCAAACGAAGCACAAAATCGCCGCAAATAATATTGATTTCAATCGGTTAGACATTGGGTATCCGTTTCCTGAGTTTATACTTTATTTCGAGATGATCCAACAAAGGCGCAAATAGATTCATGAACAAAACAGCCAAACCGACCCCTTCCGGGAAAGCGGGATTGAAAACCCGGACCAACACCGTCAGGACCCCGATACCGAAACCGAAAACCCATCTGGCACCTTGCATATGAGCGGCCGAAACCGGATCGGTCGCCATATATGCAAAAGCGAACATACTGCCGCCGATGATCAGATGATCAAACGGATTCAGGGTCAGATAAGGCGAAGAGCCTTCCACCGCCAAGAGGTTCAACAGTAAGCCGGTGCCCAGCAGACCCAGAATGCAGCCAAATATGATTCGATAGTTGGCGATGCCTAAAATAATCAGAAATGCAGCCCCAGTAACAGCCAGAAAGGCCGAGGTTCCACCGATGCTTCCGGGATAGAGACCGAAAAACAGTTTCGCAGTGCTGTAGCCGGCATCGGCAAATGCGGATTGAATGTTGCCGGAAGGTTCGGCAGCGGCGGCAATCGATAGCGGCGTCGCACCGGTATATGCGTCTACCGCTGCGGTCCGGCCGCCACTTAAGACCGTCCAGATCGCGTCACCGGAGTTCTGGGCCGGATAGGCAAAATAGAGGAAGGCCCTGCCGGTCAGGGCCGGATTTAGAAAATTTCGGCCCGTCCCGCCGAAGATTTCCTTGCCGATCACGATTCCGAAGGATATGCCAAGGGCCGCCTGCCAGAGGGGGATCGTTGGCGGCAATGTCAGAGGCAACAACGCACAGGTCACCAAAACGCCCTCGCTCAACTCGTGCTTGCGAACCGATGCAAATAAGGTTTCCCAGGCAAACCCGAAAATATAGACCACCACGACAATCGGCACCACGGCCTTTAGACCGGTCCAGATTACCGGCCAGAGGTCGGTCCCCAGGCCGGAAGCCAGATGGGATTGATAGCCGACGTTGTAGACACCGAAGGCATAGTGGGGCAACAGCGCAATGATGACCAGCATCATATATCTTTTGACATCCAGATGGTCCCTGACATTGGGCGCTACCAGGCTGACCCGCGCCGGCGCGAAAAACACCGTTTCGATCGACTCGTAAAAGGGCCATAATTTTTCGAGTTTTCCGCCTTTCTCGAAATGCTTCCGGGTGGATTCAAAGAATTTTTCAATTCGATTCATCGGCGTACCTGTTCTTTGTAAACCTCGGATTTTGCCTTTTTCAGCGATTCAAATAGGTCGATTTTGGACGGGCAAACATAAGAGCACAAACCGCATTCGACGCAGTCCAGCAAGCCATGTTCGAGGGACTCTTCAACCTCTCCGGCCGAAATGGCTTTGTAAGTGAACTGGGGCAGAATGTCCACCGGACAGACCCGGGCGCAATAGCCGCAGGCGATGCAGGCGCGCTCGCCGCCGTGCATGTTGCAATTCATTTCAAGTTCGCCTGGGTTGATGGCCGAAAGAAACGCCCTTGAAAAGGTCGGCTTGCGATAACCGGGATTAAACAATCCCAGCAATTCACCTCGGTGGTTGCCCTCGGGCAACAGATTCAGGGCGGTCTCAAAATATCCGAGATACGACTGCGGCGCAGCGTTGTAACCGGTCAGGATGCCGCCTTGAACATAACGACGGGTTTCGGTTTCGGGTTTTTCAGCGGTAATCAAATACAGCGGTGCTCCCATCCG
>JARFPZ010000470.1 GCA_029288035.1 Desulfosarcina sp. | reverse complement strand
ATTTTCATCCGGTTTTTAAAAAAAAATCATTGCGGGCCTTTTGCAGCTGCCAAATATTTTCGAGCGGCGTCTGGGGGGCGACACCACAGCCCGGGGCCAAAAAATCCGTTCCGTTTTGAAGCGCCTCCCATGCCTCTTGGTAACATTGTCGCGGTGTGCCGGAAAAAAGGGTGGTGGCGGTGGCGACGTTGCCAAACACCCGCACCCCTTTGGTGTGGGCGATTTCAACCGCCTGCTTCAAATCCGCTTTCTCTTCGATACTGATGCCAACAACTCCCGTGTCACACATCATGGAAATTATCGCATCGGTATTGCCGCAGATCAAATCACCGGACCGGTGACATAAATATCCATCGCCTGGACGTAACCGGAGATCTCGGCCTTGGTCTTGGTTCCGGAGGCCACCGTTTCAATCTCCTCATATATCCGAGTACCGGCTTGGCCTAAGGACTCCCTGCCATCCATCACCTGGTGGACCGAAAGATCCATGTGATCCCTGAGATGGTGCCAGGTTTTTTCATTACCGGTTATCTTGATGACCGGCACAAAAGGAAATCCCTGGGGCGCACCCCGTCCGGTAGTGAAAGTAATCAGATTGCATCCGGCCGCGGCCAATCCGGTCAGAATCTCCGGCTCCCGTCCGGGTGAGTCCATCACTACCAGGCCTTTTACGCGGGGTCTCTGGCCATACTCGTATACGTCTTGAACCACTGCGCTGCCGGCTTTAGCGATCGCGCCCAAGGATTTCTCCTCGATAGTCGTGAGCCCGCCTGCAATGTTGCCGGGGGTCGGCTGGCCGCCACGCATATCCACTCCCACCGCCTTGGCCCGGTTTTCCATTCGTTCTACCAGTTCCAGAATTCTGCGACCGGTCGCTTCATCTTTGGCCTGGGCGGCCAGTATATGTTCAGCCCCGATAAACTCGGTCACTTCACCCATGATGACAACGGCGTTCTCCGCCACCAGTTTCTCCACGACCACTCCCAGGGCAGGATTGGCCGCCAACCCGGAAGTGGTATCGGAGCTGCCGCATTTCAAACCCAGCACAATATCACCGGCGTCGCATTCCTGAGGTTTGAGCCGGGAGGCCTGGATGGCCATTTCCTGGGCAATCAGCACACCCTTGGCCGTGGTCTTGGCCGCGCCGCCCATTTCCTGGATAAACAGGGTCTGCACCGGTTTACCGCAGGCAGCCACGGCATTTTGCACCGCGGGCATCTCGGTGCCCTCGCAACCCAGGCCGATTAACAACACTGCCGCCAGGTTAGGGTTGCAGCCCAAGCCGCACAAAGTTTCGGTCACCCGGTTAAGATCCGGCGATGTTTGGCAACACCCCTGTTGGTGGGTAAATGCCACCGCCCCACGCACTTTGTCGGCAATTCCTTTTGCCACCTCGTTGGCGCAAACCACCGTTGAGATGATACCCACGTAGTTGCGGGTACCCACCCGGCCGTCCTGTCTGCGATAGCCTAAAAAATTCACGGTTACACCTCTTCATGGAATGACAAATGACGATTGCTTTTTCGTAAACTATACAGGGTCAAGCCTATAGGTCAGGTTGCGCCGTAGGCGTTACCTGACATATGAAGCTCTGCCATCTAAAGGTCGTGACCCCTGCTCAGTCCAAATCGCCCCGGCCGCGCAAACTCTCCATGTTGTGGACATGGGCATGCTGGCCGGGTGTAATTTCACAGGTGGCGCGTCCGATAACGCAGTTGTATTTGAGCACCGCTTCACCTTTTGCTATGGCTCGCAATGCAAACTTGTGGCCGTAGGCAATATCCTGGGTCACCGGGATAACAATGGTTTCTTCGCCGACGCCCACCGTCGCTTCTTGACCGGCTTGTATGTCGGTAATGGCGGTGGCCACATTGTCCTGTTCTTTTATGGCAATCGCTGTTCTTTTCATAACAATCCCATATAAAACTAAATTAAGCCGCCTGAGCTTTTTCGGCACCTAAGATACAAAGGGTGATTTCAGCATACCCTCATTGTCAAACTCCAGTCTTTTTTCCACAGCCTCGACAACCACGTCGGGATTACTTTCCAACTGTTCGGTATAGGCCTGGGAGACCATCATCCGACTCAATTCCAAGGTGTTTTTTATGTATAAAATACCGATCTCATCGGGTTGAGAGGGCCGAATGGTCGTCAGGGCCGCTGACAGGGCCTGGTGATCGTTGTCATAGGTCAAAGGGACCCGACCGGCTTCGGGGCAGCAGGAGGTCAGGCAATTTATAGCTGTGGCCTCAACGTCGATCTTTTCCACCAGGCGCTTGAGAGTAAAGTCCGCCTGACCGATACCCAGGGCGGAGCCCATGGTGGCCTCGGTCAGATCGCGTACCAGGATACGGGTGACGCAGGGGGTGTCGCGCCTGGCCCCATAGGAGCAGCAGTCACGCCCTACGACGTTGGGGTCGATGCCCTCACCGCTGATGTCCTTACCCATCTCGTCTACGATCAACAGGTCAACCTGGTCCACCGGCAGGCCGGGCAGCAATATCCTTGCCTGTTCGAGCACCGCTGACTCCACCTGCTCGATGTGCGCACTGTCAGCCATCTTCAGAGAGCAGGTCTGGTGGTACTGATTCTCCAACAGGGCTACCCCGAAAAGAAATTTACTGCGGGCCAGCAGGGCACGGGCAGCCGTCGAGATAATTTCGTATTGGGAACGCACCAGGCTCAGGCGGTGATAATGCTCTGCTCCCTTCTGATTTCCCAGGCCGATTGCCAGCATCTTCATAACGCCGCTTTCCGTCGCACCGATGAAGTTGGTATGAGGTTTGACCCGGTTGATCAATACGATCCCATCGGCTTCATGTGCCAGCCGGTCCAGAAACAAGGGGATGCCCTCCTCGCTGGTGCCCAAGTAAACGGTTTCCATGGTAGCATCGATGGGTGCGCCTACACTCTGCTCGGTAACACCCCGTTCGGCCAACACTTCGATCTGGCCCGCCGCCGAGGCACCCCCGTGGGAGCCCATGGCCGGGATGACAAAAGGTTCGGCCCCAGCCAGCCTGAGCTTTTCGACCACCTTGCGGGTCACCCGGGCCAAGTTGTCAATGCCCCGGCTTCCCACCCCCACCGCCACACGGGCAGCGGACGAAATACCCAAAGGAGCTGTTAAACGGTCCCATTCGGCATCCACAGCCGCTTCGATATCCAGTTGCGGCGGCACCTCAAAATTCTGTCGGACCATAAACATGGGAGGCAGTGTCAGAGCGTTTGAAATGTTTGTCGGCATGATTTCAGATCCTGCAATTTAATTAGATTTATGTCCAATTATTATGTATTCCCACGAGAATAAATGCATCACAGCCATTTTTCCAAGCCAAACCACTTATCTTCCCTATAAGCTGATGGGATAGGCCCCATACTCGAGGGTGGTATCACGCATCGCCATGAAGTTATCAAAATTTGCCCAGTCCGGCACAGAGTTGCCCGAACCCACGCAATAGCCACCACCCGCTGCACAATTCCGCAGTAGATTCTTCGTATATGCTTGCACCTCCTCAGGCGTTCCGCTGCGAAGCAATTCATTGGGTACGTTGCCCACCAGGCAGATGCGGTCCCCGAACTCCTGTTTGGTTTTTGCGATATCCATACAGGAAGGATCGATGGGCTGCAGCACATCGATGCCCACATCGATCAGATCGGGCATCAACTTGGTCAGGTCGCCGTCGGAGTGCATGATGTAGATGCGGTCCTTGGCATGACACCGCTGGGCCATCTCCCGATACCAGGGGAAGACGTGTTCGCGGTATGCCTCGGGCGAAATCATAGGTCCGCTGCCAAAGGCCAGGTCGTCAACGGCCCAGACCGCGCCCACATAGTCCTTGGACAGGATCCTGTCCAGGGCGCTGAACTGAATTTCAGCCACTTTGCGGAAGACGTCGCCTACCAGATCGGGTTCCAGCACCAGTTTCAGCGAGAAATTCTGGAAGCCCATCAGCATCCAGGTGAGGGTGAAGATCTTGCCGGTGATGACGATGGCCTTCATCTTATCCGGCAGCAGAAATTCCAGGGCATCCAGTTTGCCGAATTCAATGTCGGCAGCTGCCTCCCATGGGAAGCGCTCGAAGTCTTCCCTCTCATGAATGAAGCTGGAAAGCTCCAGATTCCAGGCGTCGGGGTTGGTCTCCTGGGGATTCTTTTCCAGCACCATTTGGCGCAGAATGCGGGTAATCTTTGATTCTTCGGTGACCTTGCCCGGCACCATCAGACTCACCGGCATGGGTATGTAGTCGTAACCCGCCTTGGCCCAAAATTCCACCTGGGAGACGATATCCTCGGGTATCACCTCGCGGTCTAAAAATTTGCTCATAATACCGTAGCCCACCAAGGCCTCACACAGGGGGACCCGGTCAGCCTCCTGGTGATTGACTGCTGTGCGAAATCTTTCAAAATCCGGTTGTAAATCCATTAATAACTCCTTTCCTTCCAAAATACGGCCGCCGTGCGTATGCCTGCGCAAGCCGTTTCCAAAAACCGTATCAACCTGCCTATTTCTTCTCGGAATTGAGAGCCCCATCCATCTGTAAATCCACGTCCATGGATTCCTGAAAACGTCTGACGGTCTCTTGGAGATGATTGACCATGTTCCTTTCCGCTGCCTGGACGTCTCTGGTCCTGATCGCCTCCAGAATCTGTCGATGATGACGGAAGGCCTGCTCGATGTTCCCTGGAGCTCCGGCCACCGTGGTGATGAAACTGCGCAACAGGTTGTAGACTGTTTGGGAGATTTTGAGCATGACATGGTTGCCGCAGGCAAGTCCCAACTCACCGTGAAATGCCAAGTCGTGCTTCACAAACTCGACCTCATCACCCGCTTCTATAGCTTCATGCTGCCTGGCGATAATTTCGTCCAATCTGTCGATATCTTCCTGGCTTGCCCGGGCCACAGCTAGCCTGACGATGGTTGTCTCAATGGAAACACGGGCTTCCAGGAATTCACGCATAGATATGCGGTCCATGAGGAGATGGTCCTGCAGACCGCTGAGATAATTGGCGGAACTCCTGGATTGAACCACCGTGCCAACACCTTGTTTGGCCTGAACCAAACCCAGAGCAGATAACTTGAAAATGGCCTCACGCAGGGTATTGCGGCTGACTTCGAACCGGCGGGACAATTCATCCTGGGAAGGCAGGACATCTCCCTCCTGCAATCGCCCGCTGGCGATCCACTGGTGCAAGATGTCAAAAACTTTGTCGGCGGTTGTGCTGCGCTTTATCGTCTCTGCTTTGGTAGCCATTTTTCACCTCACCATGTTATTAAAATGGAAGAAGGCGCCTTAGAAGCGAGTAAAACATTCACATGCCAAGCAACACATTCAATCATAGAATGATTCTTTAAACGCATGTCTTGATCCAGTCAAGCTTTTTTTAACCAGCTCTTGTTGCATCTGGATCGAAGTGGGCGATCGGAGATTATGCTCTAATTCCGGAATTAAGTATCGTTTGTCGATCGACATTCCAGGATTGTAGAAAACATCGAGCGCTACAAAAAATGAATATTTCCACTACAGGCAGCCAAGAAAACGCTTTAAGCGACAACAAATTGACGATTTTTAGAAAGCTGAGGCGGATTTATTGCTTTTTTTTTCACCCGGTGACGACCTTAAAACCATTAACCATCTGAAATATCACACAAGACCTTAATCCTACCTTGTGGCATAAATCATGCAAAGTCTTTACCTGAAGGGGTGAATCCAAATTCAGAGGGTTCATGCCAAGGAAAGAGATCTCTATGAGAGCGCCGCCGCTGGCTGCGAGCGTCCAATCTGATCAAAAAAGAAACCTTGATGTTATTCGTTAGTGGCAAAACTGTTATTTTGAATGTAGATTATGCGGAGCAAAAAAGGAGTCGCAAAGATGGTAAATGGTAGAATGAAATCTCTCCGCGGCAAGCCGCTGAGTATCATTATTTTAGGATTTAACTCACTTTTATCTTGGCAAGCTGCGGGGAATTTAACCCAGGAGAGATTAAAGAAACTGCTTGTTATCTCGATTGCGATTTTCCTGACGATGCCATCATGGGTCCTGGGGTCGGAATCAAACCCGATTTTAATTGGGGCCACGGTATCCTTGGAAGGAAAATACAGCGAACCCTCTTTAATGATTCAAAACGCATTCAGACTATGGGAACAGGAGGTTAACCTGCGGGGTGGACTTTTGGGAAGGCCCGTCAAACTCATCCTGTACGATGATAAGAGCCAAAAGAAACGCGTTCGTCAGTTGTACAAAAAACTTATCTTGAAGGATAAGGTGGATCTTGTTTTTTCTCCCTACGGAACCCCCTTAACCCTCGAAGCATCGAAAGTCAGTGAAAAAAACAAGATGGTGATGCTGGCCTGTGCCGCCTCCGGAGAACAGATATGGGAGCGACAATATAAATATGTTTTCGGCGTGTATGCGCTTGCTAAAAGATACTTTGTCGGCCTGCTGGATTTGATGGCCCGCGAAGGATTCGAAAAGCTAGTGATTCTGCATGAAGACAGCCCCTTTCACCAAGATGTGGCTGCAGGCACTGTTCTATGGGCCAAAAGATTTGGGATCAATATCAGTTTAAAGGCGCCCTTTACGAATGCAGAATCAGAATTTCCCGGCCTATTGGAAAAGGCCATTGAAGTTAACGCCGATGGACTTATTGTCTCCGCCTATTCACAAGAATGCTATCAGTTTTTGGATTTGATGAAGAAAAAAAAATACCGCCCCAAAGTTCTGGCATTAACGATTGCCCCCATTCACCCCGAATTTTACCAAAAGGCCGGTAGGATCGCTGAAGGCGTTTTCGGCCCTTCGCAGTGGGAGCCTGATGAAAGGATCCCTTTCCCTGGAACCAATAAATTCATTGATGGATTTGTTGCATACGCGAAAAAAGTCCCTTCATACCATGCGGGTTCCGCCTATGCCGCCAGCCA
>JARFPZ010000457.1 GCA_029288035.1 Desulfosarcina sp. | reverse complement strand
CATAGAAAGGTTAACCTCTACTAAAGGAGCGATGATGATGAAAAGAACCGTGATTCGAGGAACCGGCCGTTATGTTCCGCCGCGATTGGTGACCAACGATGATTTATCCCAATGGATGGACACGTCGGACGAATGGATTCGGCAGCGAACCGGAATCGAGCAGCGTTACTGGGTACCGGAAGAGGGTGGGGTGGGATCATCCGATCTCGGACTGGAAGCTTCCAAAATAGCCTTGCAACGGGCCGGCTGGGCACCCGAAGATTTAGATTTGATTATTTTCGCTACCTTGAGCCCGGATCTTTTCTTCCCTGGCTGCGGATGTATCATGCAACATAAACTTGGCTTAGCTGCAACCCCTGCTCTGGACATCCGGCAGCAATGTACCGGGTTTTTGTATGGCCTCACCACTGCCGATGCTTACATTCGCAGCGGCCTCGCCAACCGTATTCTGCTGGTCGGCGCTGAAGTCCACAGCACCGGCCTGGATATTTCAACAGCCGGTCGGGATGTGGCGGTGATCTTTGGTGATGGGGCCGGAGCGGTGTGTCTGGAAAGCCTCGAAAGCAATGAACCCATTGGCGTGTTAGGTTCCGCACTGCATGCCGACGGAAAATTTGCAAACAGCTTGATGGTTGAAGTGGGATCTTCCCGGCTGAATCCCCGCATCAGTCATGAGCTGATCGATGAAGGCCGTCACTATCCCGTAATGGATGGGAAGGCGATATTCAAATTGGCAGTCCAAAAACTTCCTGAAGTCGTCATCGAGGTCCTAAAAAAGGCCGGACTTGATCTGGAAGCCGTCGATCTATTGATTCCCCATCAAGCGAACTTGCGCATCAATCAGTTTTTTGCGCATTCAATGAAACTGCCGGAAGAAAAAGTATTCAACAACATCCAGCGCTATGGCAACACCACCGCGGCTAGCATCCCCATCGCCTTTGATGAAGCCCTGGAAATGAATCGCATTGGTGATGGCAGTACTGTGGTATTTTTGGGCCTGGGAGCTGGATTGACCTGGGGGGCCGTGGTTGCGAGGCTAGGCCCCTAAGATTGAAGATTGAAGATTGAAGATCTTTGGTTGTCGCTCTCCCACCGGGGCGTAGGTCTTATGCCCTATGGGCCGGAGGCCGAGGCGTAGGCGCTACAACCCCTACGAGCCGGAGGCTTCGCTCCGCCTTTTATTGATCTTTCTACTTGAGTCTCCATCATCAGGAAGACCGCATGCATTAAGAATTAAATAGGCAGAATTCCATAAATCTTCAATCTTCAATTATAAATCCTTCCTCCGGGTGCAGGAAATAACATCGGATAACATTGTGTGAATCCTATCCAGCAGATCGCAATGTTCGGCACATTTGGGGAAGTCTTTCTTCTGGAGGCATTTTTTGCAGGGACTCTTAATAAAGTATCCAATTTCGAAATCATATTTGAAGTCATATTTTTTTTTGGTCATGGCTGGCGCCCTTTCTTTGCCAGGTTAGATTACCTTTTCAAAAAACCTCGATATTCAACCATTTTGGCAAATGCCTTCACCGCTCGTTCCGGGGTGGGATAAAACACTCCCTTAAACGGACTGCCGGCGACCCGGTAAAGGGTTTGATTGTTTTCATCGGGCAACAGGCTGACGCCGAATATCGGTTTCTTATATTGATCCATTAATCTTACGATGTGTTCGATATAGTTTTTTTCAAACTCGATGAAGTGTTTATTGGTAGTTTCGATCACTTCGGGAGAATATGCTGGATCTTCACGCAGCACTGCGGCCCCGAAGCGTTCTACCATGATCCTGCGACCCAGGATGCCAAGATTGATAACACCATCACAACCGTCCCATTTCGCGAGCGCCGCCAGTGCGGTCATCGGTATGGAAGGGTCTCGATCGCCCACCAGATCGATGGGGTTGGAGCGACTCCAGTAGGCCGGCAGCATTGCATCCATTTTTGCGATCAGCTCTGCTGACAGCTCAGGTACATCCAGTCCGAATTCTGCACACAAATCAGCCGTGACGACCCCCCAACCGCCGCCCAGGGTCACAATGGCGGCACGATTTCCTTCAGGCAATGGCAGTGACGAAAAAGCGGCCGCCAAATCGAGAAGATCCATTGGTTTTTCAGCCCTGACAATACCGGCCTGCCGGCAAACCGCGTCGAATATTTGAATGTCGGATGTCATGGCGCCGGTATGACTGGCTGCCGCCCGGTTGCCGGCCTTGCTGCGGCCGCCTTTCAGGAGAACAATCGGCTTCTTTCTCCCGACCCGCCGGGCGCCTTCAAAAAAGCGGCGACCGTTTTTAACGCTTTCGATGTACAAAATCACCGTGCGGGTCAGAGAATCCACTTCAAAGCCATCCAGATAATCTTCGATGGTCATCATGGCTTCGTTGCCGGATCCGCAAAAGGCCCGGATGCCGATCCCCTGCTGCTCGGCAAAGGCCAGCAGCTGGATACCCATATTACCGGATTGTGCGACCATGGCGGTTGAACCCGGATGGGGCATCACCGGAGAGCCCGTGCAGTATAAATTGTGGTGAGGATTGGCGATACCCATGGTATTGGGGCCCAGAACCAGAATTCCGGCCTGCTGGGCCGCTTTGACCAGGTCCTTCTCCAATTGTCTGCCGTGGTCTCCGGTTTCACTAAAGCCGGACGTAATCAACAGCATGTTTCGGATCCCTTTTTCCCGGAACTGGGGAATGAGCTGCAAGACCTTGTCAGCCGGTATGGTTACGACGGCCAGATCGATTTCGTCCGGGATTTCAGCCACGGACCGGTAGACGTTTCTGCCGATGAGAGTACCGCCCTTGGGGTTTACTGGGTAAAGCCGCCCTTTGAAACCGCCGCTGATGGTATTGATCATCAAGAAATGGCCCCACTTGCCCAGTTGGGCGGATGCACCCACCATGGCGATACTTTTGGGATAAAACAGCGAGCCGATGGCATCGGGTGATATCGGCGGCAGAAAATCGGATTTTACGGGCCGGCCGCCGGCCAGCACCAGCGCATCCACCGCCCACACCCGGCCCTGGGGGTCAACCAGCAAGGGATTTAGATCGATTTCTGAAATTTCCGGATGCTGAGTGCCGATACGGGACAAGCCCAATAGTGTTTGAATCAACCCCTCACGGTCCGCAGCTTTTTCTCCTCTGAAATCACCTAGCAGGACGTTGCCTCGGATCTCTTCCATCATCTCGGCGGCATCGGTTTCGGTCAGCGGTGCCAGTCGGAAAGCGACGTCCGAAAAAGCCTCGGTGAAGACGCCCCCGAGGCCGAACATAATCACCGGACCAAATTGATCGTCCTGAAAAAGACCGGTTACAAATTCACGCCGGCCCTCGATCTGGGGTTGAATCAAAAATCCGTCCAATTCATCTGCGGCCTCGCTGGTGATGGCCTGAACGGCATTTTCGACAGATTGAGCGTCAAAGAGATTAAGGTGCACCAGGCCCCTTTCGGTTTTGTGCAGCAGGTTGGCACCGACGCCTTTGACCACCACCGGAAATCCAATGTCCCGAGCGGCGATAGCCACTTCCGTATCCTGGTGGACAAAACGTTCAGGCGCCAGGACAATGCCGAATTTCTCGAGAAGCTCCTTGGCTTCGGTATCACTTAAAGCCGTCTTCTTATTGTTCACCGGATGTTGTTTCAAATTGTGAAATCCCTAAGCAAGTAGTTGAAATCAATTGGCCACTAGAGCACTAATAAGAATGTCGATTGACGAATGTCGAAGGACGAATTAAGGAATTTTATCATTTTTAATCGTTTTAATACGAGCTGTCTGGTGGATTTTTTCAACCCAGAACGCTAAAGAACGTTGAACCCAGAACACTGAACGATCCAGGTTAGCATATCCATTTGCATTGGTTTTGCCAAGGATTTATTAAATCCGATTCACGAAATCAGCAACTAACCAGGTTTTGTGCATAGCGTTTCACCTTTCAATGATAGGCTTTGCATCAACAACCCACCACCAATGATCTTTTCGCAAAACAGGTGCCTGTTGATTGCTTGTAGGACCAAATTAATTATTTGAATATCAACGAATTAAATGCTAATCGAGGGGTTGTTTAGGGTCTTAGAACGAACTTTTGATAGCAAAAGTTGGTTTTAAGAAACATCAGACAATGGATACCCTCAGCAGTGGGTGCCGATCATCGTAAATTTAAACAGGTCGCGTTTTCAGCCCTGGATTCTGCATTACCCTTCAGGCCTGCGGCTTGGGATGCTGGGCGAGTTTCTTGAAAAATATCTTGTCAAACTTCAAATGAAATACCGGTTCGACCGGCTGTTTATCGTCGCCCATAGCATGGGAGGGCTTATTTCCCGTTGTGCCCTGAACCACAACATTGAAAATCGGCAAGTACCATTTATTACGCTTCTCGTCACGATTTCAACACCGTGGCAAGGCCATCCGACGGCGGCATACGGGGTCGACCAATCACCGCTGATTGTTCCCTCATGGTATGACATGGTTCCGGGAAGCTTTTTTATAGAGGGCCTCAACTCGCCCCCCTTGCCGCCAAGCGTTACTTTCGCGCTTTTGTTTGGATTCCGGGGTGAAGAAACCATCAGTGGAGCGCTGAGCGACGGTGGCGTCTTGTTGAGCAGCATGCTTGATTATGACATGCAAAGAGCTGCGCCGAAAGTTTATGGTTTCGATGAAGATCACGGCACTATTCTTAAGAGCCCGGCCGTGATCCAGGAACTGAACCGTATTTTTGATGAAGCAGAGTAAGAATGTCGCTCCTACTAATCACCCTGTTTTAGGAAGACGTCGCATTCCGTTTTAATTTTTTGTGCAAGTTGTTGTAAAGATATTGTGGGCGGTATCGAATCCTCGCCACTCTTAATTGCCGTCAGCGCATTTTTGAATGCCACCATGGCCGATTCTATCCTGCTGGTCGTGAGCCCACCGCCATCCTCAATGTATGATTTCGTCTTCTGCCGCAACTCTATAAGATTCATTTCGCCGTAATATAGTTCATAAAATCGTTGTTCGGCAGATCTATCGCCGCCGTTTGTTATGGCAAGTTCAGACGTCACTTCTATTGCTTCAATGTATTTTAAATATCCTTCTTGACAGGCAATTGTCGTTTCACTATATGTTCTTTGGATACTATTTGCAGCTCTCAAATATTTATCTCTTGTTGTTGGCTCATAACTTTTTATAAATCGCTGCAATTTCGAACCGTTGAGTTGATGACGAAGTACTAATATCGATGGAAGCGGTTTTATAACCCTCACGCACATCATCTGAGGTTGTAAAACCGCTTCTGTGGTCATGGTCACTTTCAAAGAATTTGCAGGGAAGAATTGAATTTATGCTGTATGTACTGAAACAGCTGCTAAAAAATAAACTGGCGCTTTTCGGCCTTGTGATGATGATCTTGTTTTGCGGTGCGGCAGTTTTTGCGCCGATGATATCTCCCCATCCTCCCGACAAACAATATTTCGAAGGACTGACCCTGGAAGGTGCGCCCCTGCCGCCCAACAAAACCTTCTGGCTGGGAACGGATTTACTGGGCCGCAGCCTTTTTTCAAGGCTTCTTTACGGCGCCCGAACCTCACTGATTATCGGCATCGCCGCCAACGGCGCCGCCGTGCTGATCGGCGCTTTCCTGGGTATCATCGCCGGTTACGTCAAAGGTCTGCTGGGAACGGTTATCATGCGGTTTACGGATCTTATGATGGCGTTTCCGGCATTATTGCTGGCGATTGCTCTGGCCGCTATTTTCCGACCCAGTCTTTGGATTGTGGCCCTGGTAATTGCGTTGGTAAACTGGGTCCAAATCGCGCGGGTTATATACAGCCAAACCGTCGCGCTGGTCGAACAGGAATATATTGAAGCCGCCGGTGCCATCGGTGCTGCCTGGCCGAGAATTTTATTTATTCATATCGTGCCGCACTTGTGGCCGACCCTGCTCGTCTGGGGCACCCTGGGGATCGCCACAACCGTATTATTAGAAGCCACACTGTCTTTTCTCGGCGTCGGAGTCAGGCCCCCGACCCCTTCATGGGGCGGCATCATTTACGAAAGCCAGTCTTATTTTCTGGACGCTCCCTGGCTGGTTTTTTTTCCCGGCATCGCCATCATGCTCCTGTCGCTATCATTTAATCTGGTGGGAGATGCGTTGAGAGATGCGCTGGATCCTACTCAAAGGGGCCGTCAATAATGCTGGTTTTCCTTGCCAAAAGACTCAGTCAGGCAATCCTGATATTAATTGGGGTCACGTTAATCACCTTCTGTCTTTCCTTTCTCATGCCGGCCGACCCTGTGCGAATGCTCGCCGGCCGCAGCGCGACCCAGGCAACCGTCGAATCCATTCGCAAGGAACTGGGACTTGATAAACCCCTGCCCATTCAGTACCTGAAATATATCAGCCGCCTGGTGCAGGGGGATCTGGGCCGGTCTTACAAACAAAAAACCCAGGTCAGCGAACTGATAATGAGCCGGCTGCCGGCAACCCTATTGCTCATGGCGGGGACCATATTTTTCGAGCTTTTAATCGGTTTGCCGGCCGGAATATTGGCTGCCACAAAGCGGGGAAGAGCGGCGGACAACTGGATCATGGCCCTGTCATTTGCCGGTGTATCGGTCCCTCAGTTTGTGTTGGGTCTGCTATTGCTTTATTTGTTCGCTCATATTATACCCATTTTCCCTTTGGGAGGTTATGGGTCTCTCAAGCATTTGATTCTTCCGGCACTCACATTGGGGATATCAGGCGGAGGCTGGTATTCACGAATGATGCGTTCGAGCATGGTGGATGTGCTGCGTCAGGATTTCATCCGCACCGCGCGATCCAAAGGCCTGACCGAACGTTCGGTGGTCCTGGTGCACGCGCTGCGTAATGCCATTCTGCCGGTAATTGCCATGATCGGACTGGATATCGGTATATTTATGGCCGGCGCGGTGGTGGTGGAATCGGTCTATGGCTGGCCCGGAATCGGGCAGATGGCATGGCAGGCCATTCAAATGGTGGATATTCCGATCATTATGGGGGCAACGCTGGTGGCCGCCGTCGGCATTGTACTCGGTAATCTGCTGGCCGATCTGGTAATTCCGTTCATCGACCCGCGGGTATATTTAAGGTAGTCAGGGATTACAAGGTTTCAGATGTCTGGCGTCGGGGATAAGAGGATTGCAGGTGTCAGCATTCGTGCCGGCGGAGGTGGGTTCATCAATCAAATCAGCAAGCATGGTTACTAAAAAATTATTATTAACCAGGCGATAGTTACTACCTGAATTTTTACAAGCAAACTTTGCTTCGGATAAATTACAGATTTGCACGGTTTTTCATAGTTAGTAAGAACTCGTGCAAAATACAGGTATTCAATCGCTATTCCAAAAAAAAAGGAGGAGAAAATGAAAAAATGTTTGTTACTTACCCTGGTTGTATGTTTGTTCCTGAGCTTTGGTGCCTTGACGCCGGCGACTGCCGAAGAAATCAAGCAAGGCGGTACCATGATCGTCACCTACAAGGATGACATCAGTACCCTTGACCCGGCAATTGGATATGACTGGCAGAACTGGTCAATGATTAAAGCGCTGTTTAACGGCCTGATGGATTATGAAGCGGGAACCTACAATCTCGAACCTGATCTGGCCAAAAGCTTTACCATCTCCCCTGACGGTAAAATTTACACCTTTAAGCTGCGGGAAGATGTAAAATTTCACAATGGCCGTAAACTGACGGCCGAAGATATTAAATTCTCCATCGAAAGGGCCATAAATCCCAAAACCCAGAGTCCCGGGCAAGGCTTTTTCTGGAGCATCAAGGGATTCGATGAGATGGTGGCAGGCAAAACCACCCAGTTAAGCGGCATGACCGTCATCGACCCGTATACCTTAAAAATTGAACTGTCCCGCCCGGACGCCACCTTTTTGCACGTTATGGCGATTAACTTTGCCTTTGCCGTACCCAAAGAAGAGGTTGAAAAATATGGCCAGGATTTTGGTAAACATCCGGTCGGTACCGGTGCATTTAAGATGAAAGAGTGGAAGCTCGGGCAAAACGTTGTCTACGAGCGCAATCCGGACTATTACAAAACAGGATTGCCCCGTCTCGACAAAATTGTTTTTGAAGTGGGCCAGGAACCTACTGTGGCCTTGCTGCGACTGCAACGGGGTGAAGTCGACATTCTGGGAGACGGCATTCCGCCGGCGCGTTTTCTGCAGGTGAAAAATGATCCCCAAAATGCCGACCTGATTATCGAAGGCGGCCAACTGCATACCGGCTATGTGTCCATGAACGTTCGCATCAAACCGTTTGACAACAAAAAAGTTCGTCAGGCCGTCAATATGGCCATCAACAAAGAGCGGATATGCAAAATCATCAACAATCGCGCTGTGCCGGCCAACCAACCCTTGCCGCCGGCCATGCCCGGATATGACAAAGAATACAAAGGATACGCCTTTGATCCGGCCAAGGCCAAAGCGCTCATGGCTGAGGCCGGTTTGCCTGATGGGTTTACCACCGAACTGTATGCCAACAACACTGATCCCAACCCGCGCATCGCTCAGGCGATCCAACGAGATCTGGCTGAAATCGGCATTACGGCTGAAATTAAAACCCTGGCACAATCAACTGTCATTGCTGCGGGCGGTGAGGAAGATCAGGCACCGATGATCTGGTCCGGCGGTATGGCCTGGATTGCCGACTTTCCGGACCCCTCTAATTTCTATGGTCCGATTCTGGGCTGTGGCGGGGCGGTAAAGGGCGGCTGGAACTGGGCCTGGTACTGCAATGACAAGCTCGATGAACTTGCTGCAAAAGCGGATGCCATGAGTGATCCGGCGGTGAAGGCCGAACGCGAAGACCTGTGGCGTTCCATCTTTGTTCGGCTGATGGATGATGCCCCCTGGGCGCCGGTGTTCAATGAACAACGTTTCACCATGCGGGCAGCCCGGCTGGGCGGCCCGGATGAGATTTTCGTTGATCCGGTTCACATTCCCGTGCACTACGAGTACGTCTTTGCCAAGGACGCTCAATAAAATTTGGGAACCAAATTTTATATAGCTACATCAGAACAAGAGGAGGAGAATTTTCCATGCCGATAAAACCTGATTATACAATACACGGAGATAAATGCCATTATGGCTGGAACCGGTCGATCGAACCCGTCGTAAAGGTAAGCCCAGGCAGTATCCTGGAAATCGAGGCGGTGGACGCCGGCGGCGGCCAAATTACGAGTGACTCCACCTTGGAGGATGTAAAAAATATCGATTTTGACAGAGTAAACCCGGTGACCGGTCCGGTATATGTTGACGGTGTCGAGCCGGGCGATGCACTGAAAGTGACCATTTTGTCACTGAAACCATCCGGATGGGGCTGGTCGGCGGTTATTCCGGGATTCGGCCTGCTGGCCGATCAATTTGAGGAACCCGCTCTCCACATCTGGAAATATGATCCAATATCCCTTGCACCGGCGCCGTATCTTAAAGGCGCAACGGTGCCGCTGAAACCTTTTCCGGGAACCATCGGTGTTGCACCGGCGCCGGAAGGCGATCACAGCGTCGTAAACCCCCGTCGGGTCGGCGGTAACATGGATACCCGTGATCTCAGCGAAGGCACGGTGCTCTACCTGCCGGTTGAGGTTTCGGGAGCCTTGTTGTCCTTAGGTGATGCCCATGCTGCCCAGGGCGACGGTGAGGTCTGCGGCACCGCCATTGAAAGTCCCATGCATGTGACCGTCAAGCTGGAAGTCACAAAAGGGTTGAATTTGCGATTTCCGCGATTTTCAACACCTGGACCGGTTTCGAGGCACTTCGATGAAAAAGGATATGACGTCACCACCGGCATCGGACCGGACCTGATGGAATCCGCCAGGCTCGCCGTCAGCGACATGGTGGATCTCATCGCTGACCGCCACGGCTACTCGCGGGCCGAGGCCTACATGCTGTGCAGCGTCTGCGCCGATCTGAGGATCAGCGAAATCGTCGATGCGCCCGATTGGATTGTTTCCTTTTATTTTCCAAAAGTCGTCTTTGCTTAAATAATTCCTAAACTGATCGGTTCCAGGTTCAGGGTTCAACGTTCTGGGTTGAAGAACACCCTACCAGATTATATTAAAGGGATTCTATCTTCATCGTTTTTGTAATGTCATTTCACCCAATGGGTGATGTCGGGTATGCCGGATTTTGATCAATATATTATGCAGTTTCAAACAGTTGTAACCTTTAAACCCCTGGCCCAGACCTGTCGTATCAAGATGTAATGATGGAAAGATAGGTCCATGGAAGACGAAAATCTTAACATAGCCACATCCCGTCGCGTTAGGGCGGGCGTGAACCCCGAACATAGAACCGATCAGTTAAGGTGTGTATAGGGAGTATCTAAACTTTGCCAAACGGACAACGGATCCTGAAAGTCAGGGATTTATCGGTTAGTTTTGCCACAAACAACGGTCCGGCCAAAGTCATCGAGGAGGTGTCCTTCTCAATGGACCATGGACAGACCCTGGGACTTGTCGGTGAATCCGGTTGCGGTAAAAGTGTCACCGCGATGTCCATCATCCGGCTGCTGCCTTCTCCACCCAGCCGGGTTGAATCCGGTCAAGTTATATTCGACGGCCAAGATCTGCTCAAACTGGATGATGCCGCCATGCGCAACATCCGGGGAAACCGGATCGGTATGATATTCCAGGAACCGATGACGAGCCTCAATCCGACGTTTTCCATCGGTTTTCAAATCGGAGAAGTTCTGCGGCTTCATCGCGGGCTTGGCCAACGTCAGGTCCGCGATCGCTGTATCGAGCTTTTAGATATGGTGGGGGTGGGTTCACCCGCGGCCAGGATAGATCAATATCCCCATCAGCTTTCCGGCGGGCTTCGTCAACGGGTGATGATTGCCATCGCCATTGCATGCAATCCGGTGCTCTTAATCGCTGATGAGCCCACGACGGCCTTGGATGTCACGATTCAGGCCCAGATTCTGGATCTGCTGGTCAGACTTCAAAAAGATCTCGATATGTCTATCCTGATGATCACCCATGACCTGGGAGTTGTGGCCGAGTTTTGCGATCATGTCGTTGTGATGTATGCCGGTATGATCGTTGAAAAGGCACCGGTGGATCAAATTTTCGATCAACCACGGCACCCTTACACCCGTGGATTACTGGTATCCGTACCGCAGATTGGTAACAAACGAACGTATCTTCCCACCATTCCGGGGATGGTTCCCGGTATTGGTGAACGCCCCCGGGGATGCTACTTTGAAAAACGCTGCGAGCACGTTATCGACATCTGCCGGCAATCGATTCCACCCTTAGAGGGTCGGGGAACCGAGAATCGATTGGCCTGTTGGAACCCTTATGAGTACTGAATTACTGAAAGCTCGACACGTAACGAAGTATTTTCCTCTGAAAGGCGGCCAGGGCGAGGTGCATGCTGTTGACGACGTCAGTTTCAGCCTTCAGAAGGGTGAAACCTTAGGTGTCGTCGGTGAATCCGGCTGCGGCAAATCCACCTTGGCGCGAGTACTTCTGCGACTCATAGAACCAACTTCGGGAGAAATCTACATCGACGGTGTCGATTTAAGCAAACTCACGCCGCGCAAGCTGCGGGCCAAGCGCAGGGAATTCCAAATGGTGTTTCAGGATGCTTATGCCTCGCTTGATTCCCGCCAAAAAATCGGCAACATTATCGCCGAACCGCTGATAGTTCATAGAATCGGAGACCGGAGGACTCGCCGCCAGAGAGTTGCAAAACTGCTCGATATGGTTGGATTGGAAGCCGATGCGGCCACACGCTATCCTCACGAATTTTCCGGCGGCCAGCGGCAGAGAATTGGGATTGCCCGGGCCATTTCTCTTGAACCCAAACTGGTGGTTGCCGACGAACCGGTGTCGGCCCTGGATGTATCCATCCAATCACAGGTATTGAACTTATTGGTGGATCTCCGCAACCAGCTGGATTTGTCATACATCTTTATTTCCCATGACCTGGCTGTGGTAGAACACATCTGCGATACGATTGCGGTCATGTACCTGGGGGAGATCGTCGAGATGACGGATGGTGAGACCCTTTTTGCGGCACCCAAACACCCGTATACCCAAGCCCTGATGTCGGCAATCCCGAGACCGGATCCCAAAAGAAGGGGAAGTCCGCGAATTGTCCTGCAAGGTGATATTCCCAATCCCGAGAATCCGCCTCAAGGCTGCCGCTTTCACACACGCTGTTCTGATATTATGACGCGCTGCAAAACCCAAAAACCCGAGCAACTTTTGCTTGAAGACGCCGGCAAGTATCATCTGGTCAGATGCCATCTTTATGATTGATCCGTCAGTCGGGCCTGACTCCTGGCAACTTCAACCATTGTTTCCAATCGAATTAGTCGTCGGTCGTGATCGCGCAACTCGCCGGATATCTCGCTAAGCATCCTTCCGGCCCGATCCACTTTATCGGTTAACAGCAAGACTTCTTTCAATGCTGATACAACATCTTTTAATGTACTCACACAGCACTCCTTATCTCAGTCAATACCCGTTCCGCATCCGCCAATCCCTTGTCTAAAGAAACTTTCGCTTTAGCCGTTGCTGCGCCAACCTCTTTTACCAAAACTGCCAGCAGCTCTTCATCTTCGTTGGTCGTCGGCTTCTTCTCGCAACGTTTCCGAACGAGCTGGGATAGGCTTACCCCTTCTCTTTTCGCTTCCCGTTTCAAGAAATTCTTGAAATCGGGCGTTCCTAAGATGGTAATTCTTTCGGTTTTAACGGTCATCCTGTGTACCTCCATTGCTTTGTCAGTATTAGCATTATAATGTTCATTATAATGATTGTCAAGGGAGGCTGATCTGGTAGTGGCTGAAAAGCGGCTTATGAATAATTTTAAAATTTCATCATTCCATAGTTGCACATGTGCAGCACATGTGCTATGTTTTTTGTGAATTACCTCTGAATACAAAAACACGCAAAGATAAGGAGGTCTGTGATGGGCGCGTCGGTACAGCAAGAATCAATGCTAAGAAAACCGATCCTTATGCCGCCGGGCATGATCAAAAAAGTTGATAAGATTGCGAGAGACAAAAAGGTTTCTTTTGCAGAGGTCGTAAGGGCGGCTGTCGAGGCTTATGACGGTGATCTATCCATTGGAGATGAGGCTTTGTTAGAGGCTTTGGCGGACACGTTGATAAGGACGACCCAGGAGGTAATTAAAAAAATTGATGAGGTTGAAAAGAGACTCGATGAAAGCCATGCCAAGCTGGAGGCTCAATAATGGGTATCAGTGAAAAAGTCATGGAGGCTCTGAGGGCGGGAATACTCTTAAATGAAAGAGTAACCACCCTTATCGAAAAGGTGAATCGTATGGATCAAGATATTCGCCATATAAACGAAAGACTGATTCGGCTGGAAACCCTGGTTGAAGTTACCAAAATGCAGCAATTTCAAACGGAACAGCTGAAAATTGAACCGTAAAAAATATTCTGCGTCACATAGAAGCTCGCCCCAATTTTGTAAAGATAAATGACGAGCTCTGAAGTAAGGAAAATCGAATGCGAACCGGAATCGGGTATGATGTCCACCGATTGGTGGCGGGGCGAAAACTGGTGCTGGGTGGCACCGAAATTCCCTATAAAAATGGGTTGCTGGGGCATTCGGATGCCGATGTCCTGGTGCATGCAGTGTGTGACGCGTTGCTGGGTGCGGCCGGACTGGGCGATATCGGTTTGCATTTTCCGGATATCGATCCCAAATACAAAGATATCTCCAGTTTAACCCTTCTGACTCAGACCGGCGACATGGTGCGCGGCAAAGGGTTTTCCATCCGGAATATCGATGCCATTATTTTTGCTGAAGCCCCTAAAATCGGCCCATACCGAAAAAGCATGCAGCAAAATCTGGCGGTTGCCGTTAACATTGATCCTGCCTGTGTCAACGTTAAAGCCACTACCACCGAGGGACTGGGGATTATCGGAAAAGGGGAGGGTATCGCCGCCATGTGCGTGGTTCTGGTGGAATGAACGCCACCATTGAAAATTCTGTTGACACATAATCAGTGGACACTTATAATGTGAGAAGTCGACAAGGAGGTGTACCATGCCAAACATTACCATTTCGCTGGACGAAGATTTGCTTAAATCCGGAAGGCGGTATGCTGAAAAGCACCAAACATCTGTGAATGCTCTCATTCGGAAATTGTTGGAACAAACTGTAAGGCTTCAATCCGATGCTTGGCTTGAGGAATGCTTCACGCTCATGGATCGATCCGGGGCTAATTCTAAAGGACGTCGGTGGCAGCGCGAAGATTTGTACAATGGCTAAAATCTTTATAGATACCAATATCCTGATTTACAGCATGGATCAATTCGACCCGGTGAAGCAGAAAAGAAGTCGTGCACTCCTGAAGTCGTTGAAGAACGATCTGCGCGGGGTTATTTCCACGCAGGTATTACTGGAGTTTTATGTCGCCGCAACAAGGAAACTCGGGGCCGAGCCATTGGTTGTCAAAGACATTATAAATTCATTGGAACGGTTTGAAACCGTAATCATCGTGCCCGATATTATAAAGGAGGCCATTGACTGCGGCATCATCAACCGAATATCTTTCTGGGATGCACTGATTGTTACAGCAGCCGAAAGTGCAAATTGCGAAAAGCTTTGGTCGGAAGATTTAAACGATGGAAAAGTGATTCGTGGCGTTCTTATTGAGAACCCAATAAAAGAAGAAACATAATCCACTATTCATAATGCCCAATTATACGGAAATTACAACCAATTACCTACTCACGAAAAGCATCGAGATAGGCATACAGGGCGGGAGAACCGCCGGTATGAACAAATAAAACATTCTCATCGCTACCAAAATATCCTTTGCGAACCAGATCGACCAGTCCGGCCATGGTTTTGCCCGTGTAAACCGGATCCAGGAGAATCCCCTCACTGCGGGCCAACAGCTTGACGGCCTCAATCATTGCCGGCGTGGGCAGCGAATATCCGGGACCCACGTAATCTCCAAAACACAGGACAGCCTCCTTCGGGATGGTCGCGTTGATACCGACATGATCGGCCGTTTTGCAGACGAGATCATACACCAGCGGTTCCTGGTCCGCTTTGGTGCGGCTGACATTAATCCCGATTACCGGGATATCGGCATTGTTGCCGTAAAAACCGGTCACCAACCCGGCATGGGTTCCCGTGCTTCCGCTGGCACACACCACGCGGTCGATATTGAGTCCGAGCTCAAACAACTGGCTTAAAATTTCTTCGGCACAGGCCACGTACCCGGTTGCGCCGATGGGGTTCGAGCCGCCACCGGGAATGATATACGCTTTGCGTCCTGCGGCGGAAACCTCATCAGCGACCTTTTGCATCGCCGCCGCCATATCCGATCCACCGGGGACGACGGTAACGGATTCAACGCCCAGCAGTTGGAATAAAAAGTTATTGCCGCTGGCTTCCGGATGATAACTTCCGGCCACCCGCTCTTCCAGGACGAGTTGGCATTTAAGTCCCTCCTTAACGGCCGCCGCCAGGGTCAATCGACAGTGGTTCGACTGCACGGCGCCGCAGGTAATCAATGTGTCGGCTCCCTGCTGCAGCGCGTCGGCTACCAGAAACTCCAGCTTTCTGGTTTTGTTGCCGCCCCCGCTGAGTCCCAGAAGGTCATCTCTTTTGATATAGATGTTCGGGCCGCCGAGGGTGCTTGAAAATCTCGGCAGCGCTTCAATCGGTGTGTATCCTTGGGTGTAGCGTCTGCGGGCAAACCGTGCTAAATTCATATTCGATCTCCGTTTAAAGGTAAGTATGGGACGAGGTCCCAATTGGGGGTTCGCATTCATGGGGCTTGTAAGATTGTTGCGTCCATTGGATCAAGAAAACCAATTCGGACCTCGGGTTCAATCCTCGGCAATGTTAGGATCTTACAACCTCTGAACCCAGAACTCTGAACCTGGAATCACTCAGTAATTACAGGCATCGGATAACGAAAGCAGGCTTTATTGTCAATATTAATTTTGAATATTCCTCCGTGCCATTGTGGCTGAACTTTTTCAAACTCTGGTTGACGTTTTAATCTCTCCTGGGTTAAATTCCCCGTAGCTTGCTGCGATAAGAGTGAGTTAAGTCCTAAAAACATAATACACCGCGGCTTGCCGCGGAGAGATTTCATTGAGATAAAAAAGAATTTTTTGTGTCATTCCCAATTAGTTCGTATACGCCAACAAAACAACCAGCCCCCACGCCGGCTGAGTAAACTAGATACTGGCAGTGATGAATCGGTCAAGTGGTCATCGAAACCGATAGATCTGATAAAACAGAGATGAAGTGCAAGAGACGATTTTACATTATTGAACCCAGAACGTTGAACCACTCAATCTAGATAAAACCATGTCCAATTTCAAATTGGCGACCAGTTTTGAGCCTACCGGCGATCAGCCCAAAGCGATCGAAAAATTATCCCGTAATTTAATTGCCGGGCACCGCCACAATGTCCTTTTAGGCGTAACCGGGTCCGGCAAGACATTTACCATGGCCCAGGTCATTGCCAAGGTTAACAGACCGACCCTGGTCATCGCCCCCAATAAAACCCTTGCGGCCCAGCTTTACAATGAATTCAAACAGCTGTTTCCCGAAAATGCGGTGGAATATTTTGTTAGCTACTACGACTATTACCAACCGGAAGCATATATCCCTTCCAGCGATACCTACATTCAAAAGGATTCATCGATCAACGAAATGATCGATAAATTGCGGCATTCCGCCACGCGCTCGGTGCTGTCCCGCAGGGATATCGTGGTGGTGGCCAGTGTTTCCTGCATATTCGGGCTGGGTGCCCCTGAAGATTACCTGGATATGCGGGTTGACATTGAAACCGATATGGAATTCGGTCGGGATGATTTCCTTTTCAAACTGGTCGCGATGCAATATGAGCGCAACGACATTGATTTCCACCGGGGTGTTTTCAGAGTCCGGGGGGATCGGGTCGAGGTGTTTCCGGCCTATGAAGAGGATAGAGCCATCCGGGTCGATTTTTTCGGAGATCAGATCGAGGCGATTTCAGAAATCGATGCCCTTCGGGGTACCGTGATCAAAAGCCTGAAGCATGCGGCTATATTTCCAGCCAGTCATTATGTAACCCGCAAGACGACGCTAAAGCGGGCCATCGAAACAATTCTCGCGGAATTGAAAGAAAGACTGGAATACTTCCACAATGAAAACAAACTCATTGAAGTTCAGCGCATCGAGGAACGCACCCACTTCGATCTGGAGATGATCCAGGAATTAGGCTATTGTAACGGCATCGAAAATTATTCCCGCCATCTGACCGGTCGGAGGGCCGGAGAGCCCCCGCCGACCCTGTTAGATTATTTCCCGGATGACTTTTTGCTATTCATCGACGAAAGTCATATTGGCGTTCCCCAGTTGCGGGGTATGTATCGCGGGGATCGTTCACGCAAGAAGACCCTGGTTGAATATGGTTTTCGCCTGCCCTCGGCTCTGGATAACCGGCCACTTAGATTCGAAGAAAGCGAAGCGCGGATTTCACAGGTGGTTTACGTCTCGGCCACACCGGCAGAATATGAACTGACTCAAGCAAAAGACTCCGTGGTAGAGTTGATTGTCAGGCCCACCGGTTTGATCGATCCCCCCGTTGAAGTCCGAAGTGCCAAAAACCAGGTCGACGATCTTCTACAGGAAATCTTGGCTCACCAGGACCGCAACGAAAGAGTTCTGGTGACTACCCTGACGAAGCGCATGGCGGAAGATCTGACGGAGTACTATTCTGATTTGGGGATCAAGGTGCGTTATCTTCATTCCGACATCAAGACCCTTGAACGAATTGACATTATCCGTGACCTGAGAATGGGTAGTTTCGATGTGCTGGTGGGAATCAATCTTTTGCGTGAAGGCCTTGACATACCCGAAGTCTCCCTGGTGGCAATCCTGGATGCAGACAAAGAGGGGTTCCTACGTTCGGCCCGATCGTTGATCCAAACCTGCGGACGGGCGTCCCGCAACGCACGAGGCAAGGTCATTATGTATGCCGACCTTGTGACGCATTCCATGAAACTCTGCATTGACGAGACCAATCGCCGCCGCAAAATCCAAAAAGCCTATAACCGGACGCACAACATTACGCCTGAAACCATCCAAAAGGATATTACGCAAGTCTTTGACTTCGGAAAGGACCCGGCAGACAGCATCCACGATCACGTTGCGGAGGCGGTGGCCGCCTACAAATCGCTGGATGATATTGACGCCGTCATCGGTTCGTTGAAGAAGGAGATGAATCAGGCGGCCAAAGCACTTGAATTTGAACGAGCTGCAGAATTAAGAGATGAAATCAAGGCGCTGCAGAAATTGATTGTGATGGAGGCGTAATGGAATGACGATTGACGAATGAAGAATGACAATTAAGGAATTCTATCGATTCATATTTATTCAAAAGACAGAGCGTAGCGATTCCATCGTTCGTCATTCGACATTCGTAAATCGTCATTCCTGAGAGCCTGTTATGAAAACCCACCTCCCCACCCAGGATAAACTGGCACAGGTCAGCCATGAACCCGGTGTCTATTTGATGAAAGATGCCGCCGGACATGTCATCTATGTCGGTAAGGCCCGAGATTTAAGAAAACGGCTGGCCTCCTATTTTAAAAGTGCCGGTCAATTGGATAGAAAAGTCGGAATCCTGGTGGACAAGATCAGTGATTTTGACACCATCATCACCCGAACGGAAAAAGAGGCACTGATCCTGGAATCCAATCTGATCAAGCGCCATCGGCCGCGCTATAACGTGGTGTTGAAAGATGACAAGCGCTATCCGTCCCTGCGGATCGATCTGAATGATAAATACCCTAATTTTTCCATTGTCCGAAAAATCGGCAAAGACAAGGCCTTGTACTTCGGTCCCTTTGCTTCCGCCCATGCTGTGCGCGAGACCCTGCGAACCATCAATAAAACCTTTAAGCTGCGCAAGTGCAAAGCCAGGGATTTTAAAACCAGGACGCGCCCCTGTCTGCATTGCCAGATGGACGGCTGTCTGGCGCCATGCTGTCTGGACGTCGATCCTGATGTGTACGGAGAGCAGGTCAACGAAGCCATTATGTTCTTGAAGGGCAGGACGCCGGATCTCATTCGCAAAGTCAAAAAACAGATGGAATCCTGCGCGCGCGAGCAACAGTTTGAAAGAGCCGCCCGGTTACGGGATAAAGTCTTTTCTTTGGAACGTACCATCGAAAAGCAGATCGCGGTAACGACGGATTTTAAAGACCGGGATGTGTTTGCCATCGCCCGTTCGGCGGAAGGTTCCGTCGTCACGGTTATGTCCGTAAGAAGTGGTTTTCTCACCGGAACGCGCCATTATAGCTTTACAGAGACCCTATCCACCGCTGATGAGATGATGGCGGCCTTTATACGGCAGTATTACGATCGCCATCCCTTCATACCCGATGAGCTGCTGGTGTCGATAGTTCCGGCCGATGCCGAACTAACCGCAGAATGGTTGGGAAATTTTAAAAAAAGAAAAGTCAAAATCCTGCGGCCAAAACGCGGGGAAAAAGCACAATTGGTGGCGGTGGCGATCCACAATGCCGAAAACGAATTAAGCAGTCTGATCGCGTCGCGGTCTGCTGAGATGGATCTTCTTTTGCGACTCCAAAAGAAATTGAAAATGAAACGTCTACCCGAGCGAATCGAATGTTTTGACAACTCCAACATTTCCGGCACCCAGGCGGTGGCAGCGATGGTGGTGTTTGAAAACGCGCGGGCAAAAACATCGTTCTATCGAAAATACCGGATAAAGACGGTTAGCGAACATGATGATTATGCCTATATGGAAGAAGTATTAAACAGACGTTTCGGTAAAGGCGAGGCGGCCAAACCCTACCCGGACTTGCTGATGGTCGACGGCGGCAAAGGGCAGCTTAATATTGCCCTGGCCGTTACCGGAGAGCTGAATTTGGCGCACGAGTTTGATATCATCGGCATTGCCAAGAAGGATGAAAAAAAAGGAGAAAGCCGGGACAAGATCTTTAAACCGGGGCGCGCCAATCCGCTGAACTTTGGTCGGGACGAGGATCTGCTGCTGTTTTTGCAGCGCATCCGGGACGAAGCCCATCGTTTTGCGATTTCATTTCATCGCAAGCGGCGCCAAAAAATATCGCTGCAATCTGAGCTGGACACCATACCCGGTATCGGAAAAAAACGAAAGGCGGCATTGCTGCAGC
>JARFPZ010000364.1 GCA_029288035.1 Desulfosarcina sp. | reverse complement strand
AGAATGATTATTGTTTTTGTCATATTCAATTTTAATTGAGGAGCACTTTTGATATGACACGAAGACATTTCATTCGAAAGATTCTGATTACCCTTAGTAGTCTGGCGATGTCGAGCATGATGCCGAAAAGACCTTTGGCGGCAACTTCAGTCGACTCCAATACGGAAACGTCCCATTATAAGCTTCTAAATGGGCACAGCCTGCGGGATATTGCTAAAGAAAAAATGCATCACAATTCGGGCGGCTTTACAAACCCGCTGGGGATGAACCGCGAAGGCCGTTTCTGGGAAGTCATGAAATGGAAGCTTTTCAGCAACAATCAGTTCAAAGAATTCTTTGATGAGGAACAGGTACTTCCTGTAAATATTGGTTGGGAACCAGTTAGACAACACCGGGGTTGTTCGGTAACCTTTGTCAAGCATGCCAGCGTGATGATTAAAGATGAGGATCGGTATATTCTGGTTGATCCTGTATTTTCTGATATATTCTGGTTTATTAAAGACTTTTCACCGCTGGAATTTGATTTGCAGACCATGCCGGCGCCTCAGCATGTACTGATTACCCACGGCCACTATGACCACCTAGACAAACCATCCCTGGGCGCCTTAAAAAAAGACACCCATGTCATCACCCCCTTGGGATACAAGCAAATCTTTCGCGACCTGGGCATGAATAACCGGACCCAGCTGGACTGGTTTAACTCGTATGGTGATGGGAATCGGAAAATTACATTTTTACCCTGCAATCACTGGACGATGCGCAACCCGATAACAGGACCCAACCGTTCCCTGTGGGGCTCATACGTGATCAGAACCAGTGGTGGGTACACAATTTATTTGTCCGGCGATACCGCCTACTTTGATGGATTTGAGCAGCTGGGAAAGGAGTTCGATATAGACCTGGCTATTTTTAATGTGGGCGCGTACGAACCCCGCTGGTTTATGGCACCAAGTCATATGAATCCGCGCGAAACGGTTCAAGCGTTTAAAGAGCTAAATGCCCGCAAATTGATGGTCGTTCACTGGGGAACCTTTCGTTTGGGTGACGAACCGGTGCATTTTCCCCCCATCCAGGTGAAAGAGGCGCTCAAAAAAGAAGGGCTTCTTGACCGCCTGGTTGATCTTAAACATGGTGAGACGTTTTTTGTGGGTTAGAGCCTTGGTGGCTGAGTTATTAACGGAAAACAAAGCGTTCTTTTCCTCTGTGCCCTCTGCGAGCTCGAACGAAGTGGGCGGTGAATCTTTTATTAAATCAGACGTTTTTCTGCAAAGAAATGCATCGGCAGAGCGGTTTCGAAAACATGGAATCAACCATCCTCATCATAGACGATGATGAAAACAGGTTAAAATCGTATTCAAAAATATTTTAAAGTTGACAGCAAACCGGATGTGGGGACCTGCGTATCTTTGTTTTTCCCGCAATAATATCGAGGATGCTGTAAAAATTGACATTCCCCGGCGCGATTTCTATGTTAATGTGTTACAATACTAGTTCAGCCCACGACATTTTCAACATCAGAATCCAATCCATTCGAACAGGAGCAGCTTTCATGAGGTTTAAATGTTTTTGCCGTATAGGTTTTGTCACGTTGTGTCTGGTTATGTTATTTTCCGGCGTTGTCTGTGCCTCCGACGGCATCAAATGGTACGCTTATGAAGAAGGTAAGGTGTTGGCCAAAGCCGAGAAAAAAAAGGTGTTTCTTCATTTTTATGCGGATTGGTGCGGTTTCTGCCTGAAAATGGCCAAAAAGACATTTCAAAATGCCGCGGTGCTATCAGACCTGGAAAATAATTTTATCGCAATTCGGGTGGATTTCGACAAAGAACCCGAGACTGCTCACAAATATGGCGTTATGGGACTTCCATCCAGTTGGTTTTTGACATCCATGGGTCAGCCCATCATCAGTATTCCGGGTTATATTTCTCCTGAGGCGCTATTGTCCATGCTACAGCAGGTAAAGGAAGTAAGCGCCGGTGGTTAATTTTGCATCAGGGAATTTAAAACCCTATGAAAACAATCAGGGAATTAAGCATTCTGGCGAGCATATCGATCATCGTAGCGTTTGCGTTCAATTATTTCTCACCGGCTGGTATCGCCTTAGTGGGTCAGTGGGATATCGCAAAGGGTGTGATTACGGCAAACGAGAAAAATGATATTGACCTCGACAACCTTGAAATCGGAGACATTGCCCTGGCCAAGGAGTTGTATGACAGCAAAAAATTCTTGTTTGTCGATGCCCGTTCTTGGGAGAATTATGATGAGGGACACATCAAGGGGGCTATTTCTTTGCCGGTGGGGCAGTTCGACGAAAAAATCGAAGCGTTTATGGAACAATATCCACCTGAAAAAGCCATTGTAGCCTATTGTTCGGGCAGGACCTGCGAGGACAGTCACAATCTGGCACAACTTTTGTTGGCATTTGGTTATACGGAGATAAAGGTTTTTATCGACGGCTTTACGGGATGGGAATCAGAAGGATATCCAATTGAATAAACTCATCAAAACCTTCCATGATAGCCTCTGGGTAGAATTGGCAGCCCGCTGGATTTTGGGTGCGACTTTTGTATATGCCAATTATAGCAAAATATTGGCACCGGCTACTTTTGCAAAAATTATTTACGGCTATGATCTTTTCCCGGCTGTGCTCATCAACCTGATTGCCATCATTATACCTTTCCTGGGGCTTGTCGCAGGGCTGGCCCTTATCATCGGCTTTTATCCAAAGTCCGCTGCACTGATCGTCAATGCCATGCTGTTGGTTTTTATAACCGCTCTTTCCATCAATCTTATCCGCGGACATGAGTTCGACTGCGGTTGTTTTTCGATAGGCTCCGATACTCAAAAGACTTTTGTCGGGCCATTGATTTTCAGAGATTTCCTGATACTTGCTTTGGGACTCCATGTTTTCTTTTACCGGAATGTGCGTAAGCTGTGCATTTCTTGACGAAACATATTTGTCACTAAAACATAAAGATAAATTTCAGCAAACAGTTATGCTTTCTGTCTTTATGGTTATATCTCCGGTATGACCGGGACGAGGGTCCTTTACAGAAAAAATGGAGCATTACGTATGGAAGAAAATGAAAAAAAAACCTACCGGTGGGGGAAAGAGCAGCAGTGCTTACGGAAATTGCAAGGGTGGTCAAGCCGACCGGCATCCTTGGGGTTATGAAATTTAAGAAAATAGACGGTCCCCCGGGACCGCCTATACATATCAGATTGTCACCAGTAAAGGTCGTAGACAGTCTCTCACCATACAGTTTCGAGCAAGAGCGCTCTGTAGACGTCGGACCCCATAATTATGTAATTATTTTAAAAAAAAATAATAGTTTGCCTCGAAAATCGCAGCACCCGCAAAAATGACAGAGTCTTTTGAATTTCCTCCGCACCCCATGCCAATCGATTATATATACAACAATCATAAAAGTGAGGAAGCGAAGCCTCCGGCTCGTAGAGATTGCGGCGCCTACGCCTCGGAGAGCAACATCCTCAAATATTCAATCGGCAATCTTCAATATTTTCTGCTCAGGGCGTGATCAGTTCCATATCCGTGACAACACCGAAGTGGCGGAATCTACCCTCTTTTACAATCTGGACCTGAACTTCCTTGACGACCTCGCCGATCTCATTAAACCCTTTGATCTGGCCGGTCAGGGCGTTGTAATCTTTGGTGGCGGCGATGGCATCCCGGATGGCTTTTCCCTCCGTGCTACCGGCGCGTTTGATGGCCTCGCAAATAATCATGAAAGCATCGTAGGCGGACGCGCCCACCATATCCGGCTGGATCTTATAGCGGCTCTCATATTCCTTGAGAAAGGCCTGCACTTCAGGCCGGGGGTCGTCGCGGTTTAAATTGGTGACGATAATAAACCCCTCGGCTGAATTTCCTGCAATTTCAAGGGTCTTGGGCGAGTCCGCACCCTCCTCCCCGAGGATCTGGGTGTCAATCCCCATCTCACGGGCCTGTTTGATGATCGGTGCTGTCTGAAAATAGTAACCGCTGGCAAAGATCAGATCGGGTGCGAGCTCTTTGATTTTCGAAAGATAGGGTTTAAAATCCTTCTCTTTCATTGGGTAGGTCTGGGCATAGACGATTTCAGCCCCTTCGGCCCGATCGCTGAGATACATCTCGAAGCCTGTCGCCAGGGTGCGGCCAAAATCATTGTCGCTGGTCAAAAGCGCAATCCGTTTGGCCTTCAGCATTTCAACGGCCACATAGCCGGCGGATTTACCTTCAACCATTCCCAGAAAACCATTGCGAAAACAAAAATCGCCAGCCTTGGTGATGTCCGGATGAACCGCATAGGCTGCCACAAGGGGAACTTCTTCATCCTGGAAAATCGGTGCTGACGCACGGCTGGGGGTGCTGTAAGAACCAGCCACAACGCCCACCACCTGGTCCTGCTGAATGAGTTTGCGAGCCACTGCGACGGCTTCTTTGCCATCGGCCCGGTCGTCATAAGCGATCAGCTCGACCTTTTTACCGATTATCCCGCCTTCATTGTTAATCCTTTCCACAGCCAGCTTAACGGAATTTTGCACACTGACGCCATCGGCCGCGGCAAACCCGGTCAGGGGTGCCATCAGTCCAATTTTGATGGTGTCGGCGCCAATGGCACTTACAGCAAAAAATGACACGAGTACGGTAGCAAGCAATAGTTTGGTGATTTTCATCGTTGAATCTCCTTTATGATTCGTTGAGTGGTTGGACAAATGACGATTGACAAATGGCGAATGGTGGAATCGCTTCGCTCTGTCTTTTTATAAGAATTAAAAGGATAGAATACATTACTTCAATATCCATAATTCAGCATTCAACATTACCTAGTGCCCCAAATACACTTCCTTAACCATCGGATCTTCAAGCAAATCTTCCGATTGCCCTTCATGAACACACTTCCCGGTTTCCAGCACATATGCGCGGTGTGAAATTTCAAGAGAGGCCATGGCGTTTTGTTCGACCAGCAAAATGGTTAAACCATGTTCCCGGTTGAGCTGCCTGAGAACCTCGAAAACCTGGTCAACCAGCTTTGGCATGAGTCCCATTGAAACTTCGTCCACCAACAGCAAATTGGGGTTCGAGATTAATGCACGGGCAATCGCCAATTGTTGTTGTTCGCCACCGGACAGTGTATTTGCCGGCTGATCATTTCTTTCTTTTAAAATTGAGAATCGATCATATAGCCATGTGATTTGAACGTCAACATTAATGGTTTTGTGCAGGCGATAAACACCGGTCATCAGATTTTCATAAACCGTCAGACGCGGAAAGACCCTCGCCCGTTCGGGAACCATCCGGATACCGGCCCTGGCCCGTTGAAACGTCGCCAGAGACGTTATTTCTTTGCTATTGAAATGTATTGTCCCGTTTTTGAGGGGAACAATTCCCATGATACCGTTTAATATGGAGGTTTTGCCGGCACCGTTGGCCCCGATAATGGATACCAGCTCTCCTTTTTCAAGATAGAAATTTACCCCATTGACAGCGCGAATATCGCCGTAAGCGATGTGAAGATCCCGGGCATCAAGCAACATCATCTGCCTCCTTGCGGCCCAAGTAAGCCTCGATGACCCGCTCGTCTTGCTGGATAGCGCCTGGTGGACCTTCCGCAATTTTACGACCATGATCCAGCACCACCAGCCGGTCGCACAGTCCCATGGCGACCCGCATATTGTGTTCGATCAGCAGCACCGTAATACCATCATCGCGGATACCTCTGATGAGGACCTCCAGGTTTGTAATTTCTTCATGGCGCAGACCGGAAAACGATTCATCCAGCAGCAGCAGCCTGGTTCCGACGGTCAGCGCCCTGGCTATTTCCAGCCTGCGCAGGTTTCCCAGAGGCAGGAGCCCGGCCTTGCGATGTGCCAGATCCACCAGGCCGACCCGTTCCAGCATTTTCAATCCCTTTTGTGCTTCCGATCTTGATTTCCAGGAAGACCAAATTTTTGAAAATTTATGATACCGGGCGATGCCGCGGGCAACCAAAACATTTTCAAGCACGCTCAGCGAAGCAAAGGGTTTTACGATCTGAAATGTGCGCCCGATACCCAGTTCGGCAACCCGGTGCGGGGCCGTACCATCCGTGCGGCGGCCGTTAAACATAATTTTACCGGAACTAGTGCCGTACACACCTGAAATCAGGTTGAAACAAACGGTTTTGCCGGCACCGTTGGGTCCGATGAGTCCGAGAATTTCACCGGTTTTGATCTCAAAATTTATCTGATCCAGCGCTTTCAGACCGCCAAAGTATTTGGAAACGTCCTTAACTGCCAACAAGGTTTCGTTCATTTTTTCTCTATACTTTGTCCTGTTGCTTTTGCAACGTTCGGGTAAACGTTCGACGCACCATGCTGTCCTCTCCCAGCAGGCCGCCCGGTTGAAATCTTATCATTAAAAGCAGAAGCAGCATGTAAAACAGATAACGGTAATCCACCAGGGGCCGAAACACTTCCGGCAATGCACCCAGAATTAACGCACCGAGGACCGGTCCCCAGAGCGTCCCCATGCCGCCTAATACCACCATGCTGAGTAACAGAATTGAAACTGGAAAAGAAAAATCCCCGGCACTGATAAATCGAATATAATGGGCATACAGCGCACCGCCCAGTCCGGCGATGGCGGTGCCGACGAGAAAGGCCAGCAGCTTGAAGCGCACGGGCGAAATTCCCATACTAGCGGCAGCGGATTCTTCTTCGCGCAGGGCAAAACAGGCCAATCCTCCCCAGCTGCGGGTAAACCACCAGCAGAAAATCATTACCAGCAAGAGGAAAAACAAGCAAAGATAAAAGAAACCGAGACCCTTAAGTTTGACACCGAACAGCATGATGCGGGGGATCCCGCCGATACCCAATGCGCCGCCGAAAAATGGTACGTAGAGAAAAATGGCTTCCACGATGAAATTGATCCCGATGGTCGTTATGGCCAGGAAGTCTTCTCTTACGCGCAGACTGGGAAGTCCCAGCAAAAGACCGATAAAGGCCGTGATGGCGATGACCAACGGCAATGCCACCCAAAACGAAAGGCCGGCCTTGGTGGCCAGCAGGGCGGCACTGTATGCACCGATGCCAAAAAAGGCGGCATGGCCCAGAGAAATCTGCCCGGCAAAACCCACGATCACATTCAGCCCACAGACGACGATGGCGTAAATGGTGATAATGGTTGCGAGGGTGATGACATAGGCGTTCACGAGCACCTCTTATTTCAATTATATAGGTTTCAGGTGTCGGGTTTCAGGTGTCAGTATCTAACATCTCCTTTCCCTGACACCCGACACCTGAAACC
>JARFPZ010000358.1 GCA_029288035.1 Desulfosarcina sp. | reverse complement strand
CCCGCAGGTAACGCTTTGACGCATCCGACAGTTTGCCCGCCTGCTCGCAAGCCCAGGCCGCTAAGGCCAGGCCGTTCACCATCTCGCTATAATCGAAATCATCACGCCGAAACTCGGCGGTCTTATCGAATGCTTCAATGGCCTCATTCCAGTTGCTCTGGGCCATTGCCAGGCGCCCCACCAGTTCTTCACGATCGGCCCGCAACCCCATGGCAAAGGGCGTTCCCAGCGATACAATCTCCTGGCGAAGTTGTTTGATATCGTCCCACTCAGCAGCAATTAAACCTCGCAAAAAATGGGTTTTACTCTGAATCGCCTCAGATAGTCGACTTGGGTCCAGTATAATGGTATCCGTAAGCAGCCAGGCGTCATCCAGTTTGCCCATGTGGTACACAGTAGTGGCCTCCAGCAGAAGAATATCCACTGGTATGCGGCGGCCGGCACGGGTCAATTCGGCCCTGGACTGACTTATCTGTTCAAGCGCTTGGTCGTAATCATGTAGTCTTACCAGACAAACCGCCAGGTTGTACTGAGAATCCACGATGGCATCTACATCGTCAAGTACATAGGCCCGCTCCAGAGCTTGATTGTAAAGGTCTGCCGCTTGCCGGAACCGGCCATGGTCAAATGCCGTCCGCGCGACCCGGTTCATACGTTCAAATTCTTCATCAACTTCCGCTGTGATCTGTTCGGTCGGTGACGAGCCGCAGCCAACGATGCCCATAAGGATGATAGCGACACACAAACATGCCAGGCAACAAATGCCGTGAAGCCTTTGGCCTTCGGTCATGGTTTCACCTCCAGTGGTGATATCCGAGTAGACGCCTTGGATTTTTGGCCGGATTTGCCGCCCAGCAGCCAACTTGATTGAAGTTGTTTCAGCAGTTGCTCCAGCTCCGCCATAACCTGCTGAGTCTCAAGCATCAGCACGGGAATACTGTCAGTGGCATCACCCATATTTGCAGCGATGCGGGGAAGTTGCGGGGTCGTTTTGCTCAAATCGTCCATCACAGTCTTTACGGAAGCCAGGACCTCTTTGAGTTTGAGGGTAACCGCTGGCAAATCCTTGGACTGTTTACTGATGTTCGCTGATATCTTGGAGACGTTTCCCACGCTGGTTTCAAGCTCGTCAAAAAGCGGATCGAGCCGTGCTATGTTTTCGTTGAGCAAGGAGATCAGCGCCTCAACCTCCTTGACCAACGCATCTTCAGAAAGCAGCCGGCCCACCGTGCCCTCGCCCCGGCTGATCTTACGCGAAATGGTATTCAGATTGGCAAACAGCTGCTGCATGTCACCCTCGGGATCCTGCAGTTCTTTGACTACTGCCTGGAAACCGCGAATCGCCTGACCGGTGTCCTCAAGGATCGGAAACACTTTGGCGCGCAGGTCGTCGAGTATCTCCCCCATCGATTCGGTGGGGGCACGATCGGCGACCGCTGTGATAACGGCGTAATCCCAGTCAAGTGTTTCTCCGGAGCCGCGTGAAATATACAGGTATGAATCACCGGCGACCCCATACTTCTTGCGGATGACCGCCGTGGAGTCGCGCCGCACGAACGCTTTCATATCGCTTTGGATCTGCACGTCGGCATGCATCTGTTGGTCGGGATTGATGACAATTCTGATCACTTTGCCGGCTTTTGTGCCCAGAATTTCCACCTCTGCACCTTCTGCCAATCCAAACAATCCGTCCGACGGCAATATGACCTTGATTCTTTCACCGGGATCCAGCCATTCGCGAACCTGACCGGAAAAAAGGAACGCCGTAAAGAAAATAATCACCGTCAGGATCACGAAAACACCGACGGCCTGATTGGCATATCGATAACGGGTATGCTGGTAAATCAAACTCAACGTGCCACCTCCATCAGCTTGCGTGCCGTCAACCGGTAACGATGGGTTGCCGGTAGCATGGAATCGTTCCAGACCTGATCTTCCAGGGTTAGCCAGATCACGCCACAGCCCCGGTCGCAGGCCTCGCCGATGGCATTAATCAGCGGTGGCAATATTTCGGGATATACCCCGAAGGTCGGCTCCTCCAGCAAAATCAGTGAGGGTTGACCCAGAAAGGCCCGGATGCAGGCGGCCCGCTGAAGATCGGCCCTCATGACCTCATCCGGCAGCCCGGCCGGCAGCCCCGGCAGTTCAAAGTGTCCAGCCAGATGCAGGGCCTCATCGCGAAGTTCTGCAACCTTTCGTCGGGTATGATGAAGCTGGGGCAACAAGATGTTCTCCAGCAGCGTCAGGCGATTGATCCAGTTACCGAAGGTAAACACCCGCCCGATCCGTCCCCGCAGGGCATTGGCGGTGTCGGATGTAAGCGCTGACCAATCCTTGCCTAAAAAAAAGATGGACCCCTCGGCAGCCGGATGCAGGCCGCAGCAGGCATCGGCCAGCATCGATCCGAATCTGGGACGTTCAAGGTTAATCAGGGTCAGATCACCGCCGAAAAGATTCATTTCAAGATCAATGCTCTCACCGCCGCGGCCCTGCTCGGTCACCAGCTTAACGTTTTCAAAACGAAGGATAATGCGGCTTTCCGCAATGCCTCTGATCATGTTTAGGTATCACCTATTCCGGACAAGCCGGAATTGAATATTGAAGATTGAATAAACGTTACGGCTCCCAATGAGTATTTTCACCATACTATGTATCGCCAACCCATCACAGCAGCAGGGTTAGCAGGATGGATATTAGCAGCGCCGTCAGGGCGGATTTTGTAACGCAACGCGGCAGTACTGCCAGGAGATCGGACCTGGAACCGCTAACCGACAAGCCGGCTATACCAGCCATTACGGCCACCACAAAACCGGTCGAAATTGTTTTTAGGGGTATCGTTGCAAAGTCTTCAGGTCCCATCTTCGAGAGAATCCCAAAAACAAAATCCTGCAAAGTGAAGTCCATGGATCCCAGCGCATTGCCCGCCAAAAAGCCTGAAACCAGGGCAACCGCGATAAATGCAATCGTTAAGCTGAACATGCACACCGAGACCGCCACTACCCGCGGAACAACCAGGAAAATAAAGGGATCGACCCCCTGGGCGTCCAGCATCCGAACCTGCCCGTCAATTCGCATGTTGCCAAGCTCCACCAGGATGACCGATCCGCTGCGCCCGATCACTGTCAGTGCCACGAACAACGGCGCCACTTCACGCACCAGAACCGTAACCAGAATGGGCGCGTTATATTCGGTCTGGCCGAATAGATCCAGCCAGTAAATAGCCTGGTATACGACGCCAAATCCGACGAGACTGCCGGTGATCAGAATAAACGGCAGCGCCCGCATACCGACCTGATGGCATTGTTCCAACAATTCCGCCCGCACCGTCCGCCGCCAGGTTAACGGTCGTAAACTCTGCCGGAAGACAGCAACCGCAATACCGGTGAACTGAATCAACCCCCGTACCTGATAAATAGCCCATCGACCGACAATCGCCGCAAAACCGCTCGACCTCACTTTAGCAGCCGTCTGCGAATCATGATTCACAGCCGGCACCTGAGATTCGCTCATATTCGCCCCGTCAACAAATAGGTTGAAATTTCACCGATGTTCTGCAGATAAAATCGCCCTCGAACTTTAAAGAGGTAGTTTTGCCGCAAACGCCGATAGGTCGTTTCACTGACCTGAATGCCGCCGGTCACACCATTGTCGGCCATCATGGATGCCGCATTGACAGCTTCGCCCCAGATATTGTAGGTTTTCCGGCGGCGTCCGACCAGACTGCCGATGACACCCCCCGTGTCGATACCAATTTTAAATTCCATCGGTTTATCAAGATCTGCGAAAAGATGACTGCAGGTATCCTGAAAGGCCAGAGCCAGATCCGCGATCGCATCCACGGGGTGATTCGAGTTATCCTCCATGCCGGCTGCACATACAATCTGATCGCTGATGATTTTCCAATAATCAAGCCTGCGGGCCTCAAAAAGGTCCTCAAAATGGCAGATCAGTTGATCAACTGCCGTGGTCTGTTTATCTTCGCCGCTAAAATACTCGGCAAGGGCAAAAGGATCGGTAAACCGCAGCACGAGAACAGGAACATTATCGTATACATCCGCTTTGATGTTGTTTTGGCTAAGACCCTGCTTCAGCAGACGCTCTGCAAAGGTTATTTTCGGAACATTACCTTTCTGGTGCTCGCCAGCCTTTTGGGGCCCGCTAGATTTGTTAGAGTCGGTTTTATCGACGGTGGAAATGGCGGATGTACGGTCCTTTAAATTAACGGCTGTTTCCTCGCTTTTTTTGGGGTCGGCAGCTTCATCCGACACCCCGGTTGCCGCCAGTCTCAAGGCCAACATGCCGGCAATGGCACGTGCAAACGATATGTCTTCAGAATTCCAGGCGCGAATGGTCTCCTCGTGTTCGAACCACACGGCCCCTGCCAACCTACCGCCGGGCATGACCGGCATCGCCAATAATGCAGAGCAGCCGACAGGTCCCAGGTAAATTCGATGCAGTTCGGATGTCCGGGGATCGGCAGCGCTATCGGCGATGATGATATCATCGCCCTTGATCAAGTCCTCCGAGAGCTGGGGGTGGTCGTCAAAATTCAGTACGGTCCCTCGGGTGTGTCCGTTCGTTCTCCGGTCAAAACTATCTTCACACTTTAGGATTTTTTCATCCCGATAGTACCGCCAAACGCTGACCCTTCCGACCGCCATGGTAACAGACACAATTTCGGTAAGACCTTTGAGGGACTCGATATCCTCAGGGTCCCATAGGGCAGTTTTGGAAGCCAGTTCGGAAAATGCCCGGCTTTGGGCCTCGATTTCCTGTTTGCGCTCAAGCACCAGCTGGGCATTACGATCGGCCCTCAAGCCCTGGCGAACCAGCAAAACAGCGAGAATGCCGGCGATAATGACAACAATACTGGTCCTCAACAATACCTTTCGCAGATCGTCTCTGAGAAAGCCGACGAAATCTTCTTCGGGAACAACGATCATTACCGACCAGTCCCGACCAACGGTCGACTTCAAGGAGGTGATGGTATTGAGATACCGCCGGTCGTCAACGCTTATTACCCGCATGCCGTGCCCATCGATTTTAAAACGATTGAAGGCACGGGTCAGCACCGGATCGTCGAGTTCATCCAGCATCACTGTCTCCAGAGAGTCACCGGAGCGCTGATAGGTACGATCCATCTCCGGATAAGCCACAAGCGTACCGTCATCTTGAACGATCATGGCACGGCCGTTGATGCCAATTTTTAGTTTGGCCAGAAATTCACTGATCTTCTCCAGTTTAATGTCGATTCCCACCACGGCAAGGAGCTGGTCTTCTTGCGAGAACATCGGATAAGATACGGTGATTCCGGGCTTTTTATCCGTAAAAAAAATATAAACATCAGACCAGTATAAATTGCGGGTTTGCACCGCCCCCTTATACCAGGACCGCTTGCGCGGATCGTAATCATCCTGATCTGAAGTTTCTGTTTTGACCACATTGTTTGCCGCATCCCGCCGTACCCATGTGACTTTTATGTTTGACGGTTGACGCTCAATGACTTTCGTGTCGATGGTGCCGTCCGGATTTTGTTTGTGCATGACAAAATTGCCCAACGGATCGGCACCAAAAAAACTGGACAGCTGCGGGTAGGTTTTGATCACCTGGAGTCCAAGGGGAGTTCTGTTCGGCGACCAAACCTCGTCAAGGCGTTCTCTCAATGTTTCAGCGCCGATCCTGACAAGGTTAGAGGCCGGCATCAGATAAGCGTCGACTTCGCTTTGAATTCGCTGATCCAAAGCTTTCAGCATATCTTCCGAAAGGGCCAGCGTATCCCGACGGTTGTTGTAGTAACTCACCATGGTGATCGTCATGATCGACGCCAAGATAAGAAAAACGCCGCCTATCGGAATGATCACCCGTAGCAGTCGGCCCTTTAATCGCTGCCGCCCGGCATCGGTGTCCAAATTTATGTCAACCAAATCTTTGGTATGCAAAATTTTATCCTTGGGTGCTTGGGCCTCTCATAAAAACAGCACGAACTTTGCTCGCTTCACTGACAATTGTAGTGCAGAAACAGATGCTATCAAAAAGACATATCTCAAACTATGTTGGAACAGTCTGGATCGTCTAATTTTTAAATTGAATGATGACATTTTTAAGAGACGAAAAAAAATAGCCAGCCGGCGGTCGTTATTCCGGCTGGCAATGTTTTTGTCACCCCACCCAAATCCGGACGGTATTCTCATCATCCGGTTTCACTGTTTTATCCTGCAAGCGGGAACTTGGGCTGAATGATGTTGTAATAGGCCTGCTCGGATACGGTGCCCCAGGTTCCGACCACCTTCTGGAATTTCTTGAACGATTCATTCACTTTCGTGGCCATAGGGGTCTTGGCAGCTTCTTCTTCAACGACCTCTACCGCCATGAGTCGCAAGGCCTTAAACACCTCGTCCGGAAATTTAAGCAGTTGGACTTTATGCTTATTGATCAAGGTCTGCAAGGCCTCGCCGTTGTTGGCGTCGAACTGGGGCAGGACCCAGGCTTCGTTTTCCATACAGGCGGCGTTAAGAATGTGTTGCAAATCTTTGGGAAGAGATTCGTAGGCCTTTTTGTTGAAAAAATACTCCAGGTAGGTCCCGGGTTCGTGAAAGCCGGGATAGTAGTAGTACTTGGCTGCCTGATAGAGGCCAAGGCGCAGATCGTGATAGGGCCCGACCCACTCGGTGGCATCGATGACGCCCCGTTCGAGGTTGGTGAAAATCTCACCACCCGGTGTCAGTACCACGGTTCCGCCGGCTTTGGCAACGACTTTGCCGCCCAGGCCCGG
>JARFPZ010000343.1 GCA_029288035.1 Desulfosarcina sp. | reverse complement strand
CCTCTTTGAGATTTCTATTTGTTGCAGCGATGACGCGCACGTCGGTTTTTCTCACCTGAGAGCTGCCCAATCGCTCAAACTCACCGTCCTGAAGGACCCTGAGCAGCTTTTGCTGTAGCGCTAAAGGCAATTCTCCGATCTCGTCTAAGAATATGGTGGCGCCGTCTGCAAGCTCGAAACGCCCGATTCTTTTTTTAACGGCACCTGTGAATGCCCCTTTTTCGTGGCCGAAAAGCTCCGATTCAATTAAGTTGGCCGGCAAACCTGCGCAATCCACTTTGATCAGCGGCCGCTCCTTTCTGCTACTTCTACTGTGGAGGGCACGGGCGATAAGCTCTTTGCCAGTACCGGATTCACCGTGTATCATTACTGTCGTATCAATGGGTGCGATCTGCTCCAGGCTGAACAGAACATATTTGAAAACCTCACTTTCACCGATAATGTTTCCATAGTCATGCATCAGCTTGATCTCTTCACCCAGGTAGGTGCAATCCGCTTCAAGTTGATTTCTCAAAGCCTCCACTTCCGTCAATGCATCTCGAAGCTGTTTCTCTGCCTTTTTGCGCTCGGTGATGTCGATGGCAAAACCCATCAGCACGGGCTTATCTCCCATCTTTGTTCGCACCGCCGTATATACGTGGGGTATTTTCTTGCCGCTTTTGGTCACAAGTGTCGCTTCTACCGTCACTTCTCCCTCAGCGAATATTTTTTCTACAGCAGCCGTGACCTTCTGGTGCTCATCTTCATCAAAAAAATCGGTCGGAACCATGTTCACATAATCATCGGCCGAGTACTCCGTGATTTCATCATGTCTTTTATTCCATCGAATAAGCTGCGGCCGATCATCCCAGATGTAAAAGGTCCCCGGTAAGTTATCAAGGATCTCATCCAAGATCTTTTTCTCCGCCGCCAACAGATCGTTGAACCGTTTGAGCTCAGTAATCTCATGTCTTAATTTGGCATTCGTTGATTTTAATTTCTCAAATTCTTTTTTTTCTGGCATCTTTCATACCGATACATTTTCATATAGGATTAGCAAACGAAAAGGGCGTCAGGCGGATCATTTTTCAACCGGTTGCTCTTTATATGAATGCGACAGCGAAGCTGCCTGGGGAGAAAGAACGTCGAAAGGACGTGGTTCATGGGGTATTTCCTTTACCTTGAAGCATCGATACGTTGCGACAATAACCAGGACTGCGGCAATGGCGGCCATAAAATAGAAGACCCCGTCAATATCAAAACTCCGCATAAGAACCGATCCGATCAATGATCCAAGGGAAGCGCCGGTTCCATGTAGCAGAATCAACCGCCCACTCACCGCCACAATCTGCTCATCAGGCATCAGATCGTGCGAATGGGCGACCCCCACGGGATATATGGTTGACATGAACCCTCCGAGAAACAGGGCTGCCGTATAGATGAACGACCGATAATGGGGCAGATTAATAATGGCAACGGCAACGATGGCAAAGCCCATGGCCAGCAGTACCAGCACAAGACGTCTGTCTAACCTATCGGAAAGCACGCCTACCGGGACCTGAAACATCAGCCCGCCCATTACCGTAATAAACATAAACATTGCGATAGCCGACCGGTCAATACCTTCACCCTGCATCCAGGCCGGCACAAGGGTATAGAATGCGCCGCTCAGAAATCCGGCGACAATGCAGCTGATGACAGCAAGGGGTGCTGTACGGGACAGCAGGCCGTATGGCAAGTGTTCGGTCCTGACAATCAATGGCGGCTCCGCGCGGGTTGTGCATACCATGCAAAGCGCTAAAGCGCAGAGAATGGCTATCAAATTGAATGGCCGGAAGGACGTTATCTCAGCACCACTGACCAGAAGCTGACCGGCACCCAGGGCGGCAAAAGTACCGACCATGTAAATTGAGAACACCTTCCCGCGATTCTTCGGCTCTGTTTTTGCGTTTAGCCAGCTCTCCGCGGTTATAAAAAGACCGGCGGCGCCGAAGCCTATAGCCGCACGGGCGATGATCCATAAAATTGCCGAAACTGCCGCGGGCATGGCAGCTACAGCAGAGGCTGTAAGGCCGGCAAATACGGCAAAAGCTCGTATATGCCCGATTCTCTCGATGATCCGGCCGCACCGCACAGCTCCCACTGTGTAGCCGACATAATAGAAGCTGAGAACCAGACCCCCAAGGGGTACACTGAATTCCTCAACTGACACCCGCAGACTCACCAGGGTTCCGAAAAATCCGTTCGCCAGCTGAAAAATACTGATTGCAATAATAAGAGTACTTATAGCGGCCATGTTATTTGCTGCAGGTTTATTATATCTTTAAAAGGAAAAACTATATACATTATGAAATGCCTCAGATTGGGTAGAAAAGAAGCATCATGAATAGATATTGTGTGTCTATAAAATTGCTCTTTTTGCCACCCAAAACATCATTATTTGTCCCATATCCGGCCTGTTGTCAACACTATTAAACATAATTTCCTTACCTTCAATATTAGTATCTTTCTATCTTTGAGGAACAAAAAAAAAGGATTTATTGCTGCCCCCGCTTACAAACAGATCAAGGCTGAAGCAGGTCATGTTGCCTGGGCCATGGGCAGTTACGAGTGGCTTCTGCAGGGCAAGGATTTTGACAGTATCCATCCATCGCTGCAGCGGCAGGCTATTCTGAATATGAACTATGGACTGTACGAAGTGATCCCCGGAATCTATCAGGTGCGTGGATTCGATCTGGTAAACATCAGCTTTATCAAAGGCAAGACCGGCTGGATCGTCTTCGATCCGCTGACTGCAAAAGAGACCGCCAAAGCGGCGCTCGAATTCATCAACGAGAAACTCGGTGAACGCCCGGTGGTGGCGGTGGTTTATTCCCACTCCCATGCCGATCACTTCGGCTGTGTGCGAGGGGTGGTGGACGAGGCTGACGTTAGAAGTGGTAAGGTCAAGGTCATCGCTCCGGTCGGCTTTATGGACTATGCGGTTGCGGAGAACGTCTATGCCGGCAATGCGATGAGCCGCCGATTGTTTTTCCAATACGGCGTATTGCTGCCGCGCAGTCCCTTTGGCCATGGAAACAGGGGTCGCCCAAGGTAAAATACCGACAACTAAGGTGTGAGCTTAAAAAAGAGACCGTTTTTCGGCCTTAGATTCCCTTTTTTTACGGTTGAAAAGATGCATTTAAGAAAAAAGCAGCTTGGTGCAATTCCAGTGTTTGCCATTTTCTTAATCTGCCCTTTTTAGTGCCAAAAACATCACTTTAAGCCTAAAAATGAGTATTATTTGTCGTATACATCCTTAATCTTCAGGCGTTCGCCGTGGTCTGATATTCATATAAAGAGCTTGTCCCGTAAAATGTTTTTGTCCCATAAGTGGACTCGTCAAGCGTGATATTTTCCTACGGAACGCTTCGCTAAATATCACTACAGCCTGACGAGTTGGAAGAAGGACACCTCCCTATCGATAGCAAATTATGCTATAGAACCAGAAGGGATAAGTTAAACATTAACTTTATGGTTTTAGGAGGTGTCCAATGAAAACATACGCTGGAATTGATTTGCATTCAAGTAATAATTACATCGGTATCATCAACGCCAAAGACAAACGGCTCTACAGCAAGCGTCACGATAATCGGATTGAAGATGTCCTCAAGGTGCTTAACAAATTTAAAGCAAGCTTGCAAGGCGTGGTGATTGAATCCACCTATAACTGGTATTGGCTAGTGGACGGATTAATGGATCAAGGTTACACAGTACATCTGGCAAATCCAAACGCAATTCAAACCTATGACGGTTTAAAGCACACAGATGACAAGTGGGACTCCTTTTGGCTTGCGCATATGCTGCGTTTGGGCATTTTGCCTGAGGGCTATATCTATCCAAAGCACCAACGGCCAATACGAGATCTGCTGCGACGAAGACTGATGTTCGTCAGGCAGAGGACATCTCAAATACTGAGCCTACAAAGCATGATCACCAGAAACCGTGGTCTTAATTTTTCCGGAGCTCAGATCAAAAGATTCAGAGATGATTTTATAGACAAAATGTTTTCTGATCGTCACTTGGTTTTCACGGCAAAAAAGAATATAGCCACAATTCGGTTTTTGGATCAAATCGTCAGTGAAATAGAGATAGAAGTCGCCTCACAAATTAAAATAAAAAAAGAATTTATCTCACTGCTGACCACGCCGGGTATCGGCAATATCTTAGGGCTAACCATTATGCTCGAAGTCGGTAACATTGGTCGGTTTCCTAAAGCTGGTAATTTTTCTTCATATAGCCGATGCGTAGAAAGTAAAAGAATTTCCAATGGTAAGAAAAAAGGCGAAAACAACAAAAAAAACGGAAACCGCTACCTGGCCTGGGCATATGTTGAAGCGGCTAACCATGCCATTCGATGCTGCCCGA
>JARFPZ010000336.1 GCA_029288035.1 Desulfosarcina sp. | reverse complement strand
GCTCATATCAAATGGATCCTTTATTAATACTGGTTGAAACCTTTCGACTCTGAACGCAGAATCGATGAACCGATTATTAAGTCTTGAAATTTTATTTTTGTGCTTTTTGCTCCTCTAAGCTGCATGACAGCCTCCCAAAACCAGCGTCTGCAACACATTCTTCATCATAACGGCATCCTCATAAGGACTGGGTGATTCGTTGATGATGGTGATATCTAAATTCCGTCCGACCAATTCCTTTGCCAGAGGCTTGAAAAAACGCTCCGTGGTTCTGATATGCTTTCTTTCTCCTTTATCACCGTATTCAATGCCGGAAAAATGAGCATGGAATTTTTTAGGTAACTTATTCAGAATTCGGCCATAGTCAACATCTCCCCGGTGGCGGGCGTATAAATGGGAGAAGTCAACGGTGATCCCGCAGCCGATTTCTTCTTTCAGCCGCAAGAGTTCTTCCAAAGATCCGAACTGAGATGTTTTGCCGGTGACTTCCGGACAAAGCGTCACCTGCCAACGCTTTCGAGATATGGTTTTTTTCAAATCCATCAGCGCTTTTTGAATCAATTGATAGGTCTTTTCATGGGTTCGTTTTTGATAGAAGCCGGCATGAAAAGTGACATTTCGTGCACCCATGGCATGCGCCCGCTCACAGGAGGCCAGGATGCGTTCCTTGCTGGCAGTAAACTTCTCCGTTTCATCCGATGCCAAATTAATATAGTAAGGTGCGTGAACGGATAGGATGACACCCTTTTCTTTCGCCAGTGCACCGACGTCTCTGGCGGTTTCGAGATCCATGCGAACACCGTAGGTGAATTCGACCTCCATGCAATCCAGATCCATCTCGGCGACTTTACACACTCCTTTCAAATTTCCCAATCCGCTTGAACCTGCTGGACCGATTTTGATCATTGTATTACCACCCCTTATAAAGCTAACCCGAACAAGCCGGAAATAACAAATAAGGGCTTAAACACCAAGCCCTCCACAATTCATCTTCCGCATTCCCCATTCCGCATTCCGACCTCACTTGCCTCCCATCTCACGGGCACTGAGACCAAGGCCTTCAAGCCGCCGGCGGTCTTTGTTCGAGTGAAGCTTCCAGTAAGGTTCCATGATGGTGTGCGTCCGGATTGCGCGGGTGGTAAGGATCTTCGCCCCTGCACCGATTCGTCCCTTGTAGGTCTCATGCCACTGTTGAATGCGGTGGGGAAAATCTTTTTCAAAGTATATCCGCAGTGTCCGCTCTTCATCAGGAAAATTAATTTCATAAATTACCAACGGGTTTCCTTCAAGACTTTTTTCATCGAATAGAGTTAAATTGGCAAAAGCCTTTTGAGCAGCTACAGGACGATGCGCCAAACGCGCGTAGACCGTTCCGGGTATCATGGAGAACTCCCCCCGCGGCAAGCTGCCCGGGGCGAGTCGAATCAATGTCCAGAGGGCATCTTCGGGAAGAACTTTATGGAGGTTAAAATCTTTGTCCCCTTCACCTTCAAAATATGAATGCATTCTCACACGGTATTTATTATCACTTAAATTCATTTGCGTGTAAGCATGACCACACCATTCCTGGGTCGAAGAGCTGATTTTAAGCGGCAGCGGATAGTTCTGGACGTCCACCGGCGCAAAGATCGAGGTCATAATTGAATAAGGGTAAATACCGGTAAAAAATTTTCTGACGGCATTTAATTTTAGAATGGCGATGTCCTGCGCCCCGGGATGATCCGCTTTGATCTGGGTGTCGGAATTCATTTTTTCGGTCACAAACACCAGCACGGCATCCCCTTCGTGGATTTCTCCGTAGCGCATCTGCCGCAAAGAAAAACGAGAAAGCTCCGCGCCATGGTTATACCAGTAATCTTGAAATTGATTTTGGGTGGGTGTACCGAATGGAGGTAATTTATCAGCGTGGGACGCTGTGGCCGATAAGCCGGCCAGTATGAATACGCTAAAGACCATACGGTAAAATTTCATATTGAATCTCCTTGTTTTTTGATTAATGTAAGACCCTATCCAGCGTATTAAAGGAGGCGCGGTTAAATTTATTAGCGTCAAGTTGTTTTGAAAGATGTTAGATGTTAATTTTTTAAGCCAATCTTCCACCGTCCTCTGGCACATCAATTATTTAGTGATTATGCGGGTTGAAATCTAAGCATGAATATTATATCGTCGCTGCCAAGTGCTCATCATTACACCCCTTTGTTGCATAAACGACATGGCAAATATTGTATAACAACCTGAAATTATATTTAAAGACCCCACGCGAATACCATTTTCTGGGGAACTCAAATAGTGTATTCGAAAGATGGGATCGATTTTGCCATGTTGTTTACCCTACGGGAACGTTGGGGTACATAGTTGGGAGGGTTATATCATGAATAAAGATACCCAGTGCGTTCACAGCGGAACCTATTTAGACTCAGAAACCAAAGGAATTAATACCCCGATTTTCACCTCATCTTCTTTTGAATATCTTGATATACCGGAAAATGTCTATCCCCGGTATTTCAATACGCCCAATCAGAAAACCGTCATCGATAAATTATGCGCTTTGGAGAACGCAGAGGATGGTTTGATTTTCAGCTCCGGTATGGCCGCCATCAGTACCGTCATTTTTTCTCTGCTAAAAACCGGCGATCACATCGTTTTGCAAAGAGATATTTACGGCGGGACTCATCATTTTGCCACTGCTGATTTTGATAGGTTCGGCATAGAATATTCTTTTGTATCCAACAATCTTGATGAGATTGAAAATGCGATATGCAATAACACCAAAATTGTCTACATTGAAACACCCTCCAATCCGCTGCTGGTGGTTACCGATATTGCGGCGGTCGCCCAAATTGCAAAGTCAAATAATATTCTAACGGCCATTGATAATACATTTGCCTCGCCCATCAATCAAAATCCGCTGGATTTCGGAATTGACATCGTCATCCACAGCGGGACCAAATATATCGGCGGCCACAGCGATATTTGCTGTGGCGCCGTTTTGGCTGCCAAGAATTTGATCTCAACGATCAAGAGCTTTGCGGCCAATTCAGGGGGCAGCCTGAACGCCATGACCTGCTATTTGATTGAAAGAAGTTTAAAAACCCTGGCGATCAGGGTGGAGAAGCAAAATAAAAACGCACTGGAGATTGCGAGATACTTGGAGACGAACGCCCTCATCCGGAAAGTAAACTATCCCGGCCTGGAAAATCATCCAGGGTTCGATATCGCCCGCAAACAGATGCGGGCCTTTGGCGGGATGCTGTCATTTGAACTGAACGATCAAAAAATCAATCCCCACGGATTCTTAAGAAATCTGAGCTTGATAAGACCGGCACTTAGTCTCGGCGGCGTTGAAACCATCATATGTGCGCCGGTGGCCACCTCCCATGCAAAATTGTCCGATGCTCAGCGCGCAGAGTTGGGTGTCACACCAAGTCTGATGAGGTTGTCTGTCGGTATCGAAGATGCGGGTGACCTCATTAGCGACATCGAGCGGGCTTTACCTTAACGTTGCAAAACTGGGGTTTAGTCTAAGCCGGATCCTCCCGATCCGGAGAATGGGCCCCAACGCTGCAACTGAGGGGTGGACTATTCAAAGTAGACAAGACCACGCAAATGAATCGATAGTTTGACAAACAGAAAGGTATCAAGATGGTATCATCAGACGGTAGAAAGAATCCTAAACTGACAGCCCCACAGGGCGCTTGCGACACACATCTGCATTTCTACAATGCTAAATTTCCTTCAGCCCCCACAGCGTTGATGACACCACCCGATGCCTGGGTAGATGACTATTGCTTAATTCAGCATCGTTTGAATCTGGAACGAGTCGTAGCAGTTCAACCGACAACTTACGGCACAGATAACTCATGCCAACTGGAGGCGATGAAATCCTTCGGGAAAAATGCACGGGGGGTGATGGTGGCAGACACTTCGGTCAGTGACGAGGAATTGGACCGGCTAACCCGGCTGGGCGTCAGAGGGGTGCGGTTTCATATGCTTCCCGGAGGTGCCCTGCCCTGGGATATCCTCGAAGAAATGGCTGCACGCGTACACAATTTCGGCTGGCACGTCCAACTTCAAATGAACGGCAGAGAATTTCCGCACCGCGAGGAAATGTTGAAACGCTTGCCATGCGATCTGGTGGTTGATCATGTGGGTCGTTTCATGGGACCGGTGCCAACCGATGATCCTGCTTTTAAGGTGCTGTTGGGATTTCTGGAAACCGGTCGGTGCTGGGTCAAGCTGTCGGCTCCTTATGAATCTTCAGAATCAGGTCCCCCTGACTGGGCTGATATAACCGCTGAGGCACGGGCGCTGGTTAAGGCCGCCCCCGAACGCATGCTGTGGGCAAGCAATTGGCCACATCCTGGTCAGAAAAATCCACCGGATGAGGCGGATTTGCTGGACTTGCTGCTGGACTGGGTGGATGATGAAGCTGTCCGGAACAGAATCCTGAAGGAGAATCCCGCTGAGCTTTACGGGTTTTGAAAACACAGGGATTTAACGCGGGCAAACCATAAGAGGGGATTACGAATTCTTCTAAAGGCAAGCCCTGCGCGGGATAATTGATGTTTGTCGGGGGGAATACCACCGTAAACGGCCTCATCGTGCAGATCGACAATCAGCCGAATCTCTTTTTCGATTTTAGGAAATAGATGCCCCAGGCGAATCCCGTATTCCCTGGGTGTTTCAAAAACAGCATGACGCAAACCGCTGATTCGGCCCCAGCGCAGGAGGCGTCTGTAATATTTTTCTGCTGCGAAAGATGTATCCGACGGATAGAAAATTTTGATCCAAAGAATCGAAAGAATCCGTTTGGCAGCAAGGATACATGATAATAAAGGTTCCCAGATACCTCTTTTGTCTCCTTCTTCCACTGTCTCTGAAAAAAGCCATTTTATCTTTGATAATAGCCATTTTACGAGACGATATAGTATAAAACCAATCACCGATAATAGAATCACGATTGAGATACCGATAAATAGGTAGTGAAAAATTCCGAGCTCCCCCCCTGACGTGTCTATAGTTGGCAGGTAATCGCCGGTCAGTTGGGGCTCCGATCTGCGACGGAAACCACTCTCAAGGTAGACACTGGACATGAAAATCACGAACTTTTCCATGGGGTTTTTCAGGTTTTCAAGCAGATCGGCACTTGTTTCTGCCAGGCTTTGAAATTCAGGTAAAAAAAGTATGAACAGTCCGCCGCCCAGCATTAAAATGATGAAGGTAAAGGTCAAAGCAATACCGATGCCCTTGAAATAGGTGATACCGCCCACCTGAGATAGACTGCTATTACGGACAACGCCCAAGGAGAATAAGCCCAGGATGATAAAGGAGATGATCGGCCTTGTTGCCGAGTGTTCCATGGGGATGGACACACCTTTGGTAGCAATGGCCAATTTAATCACGAGCAGAAACAGTAGAAATCCAAGCCCGGAATCGAACCGGTGACTGATTGTCGTTTGGTCGGTTGGCCTTGTAACAAGCCGTATTCCGCAAAACCAGAGAATAGAAATGCAGAAGAGGATTAACATCAGAACAAACCAGCCGGTTGCCGGCCGCTCGAGCATTAAGAATTCTTGAACCCATTCGAACAACCAGAAGGGGGATTCAAGTCCGTAATAGTTATGGCAGAGTCGCAAAAAGACAAACAACAATCCCCATGTGTGAAGGCCGATACCATATATCCGACGCCATCCCCTTTGGCTGTGGATGGAGGTGATAAGGGTCGCCATGAAGAGAATCACTACGGCATCGGATAAAGAAATTGGTTTTTGAGAAATGGAGGCAAAGATAAAAGACGTGCATGCATAAACGGCGCTTAATATCATCCCAGCGGATGAAAAGATAAGAATATTCTTTTGGGTATTCATCTGCTGGAATTTTCCTTGGAAAGGAGGTTATTCAGATAGCACGTATTTTCTTCTTTCGAGTCTTCAGGCATTTCGAAAGCACCCGATCTTTGCGTCACGATGAATCGAATGGGGACTTTCCTGTGTTTCATGAATGCGCCGGCAGACCGGGTTTGGGTTGATAGTTGAAAGGCGAAATAAAGGCAACTGACTCCCCATGGTATGTTATAACCTTTTGATATTAAACCAGTTAAAGGGTCTGGTTTCTTGTTTGTTTTGGCCCTGGCGAGGGTTTCAAGAATAACCTGCATTTGCATGGGGCTTCTTGAAATGGGGATAATTTTGGATCTGCCGCCGTGAATATGAGCGTTCGTGACAAACCCGATGGCGATACCACGAAGGTCCATTTGAAGGACGAAAGAGGCGATAACTTCCAGGCTTCTTTCAAAGTCTTCCATTGCCGGTTCGTTTTCAAACTGATCGACATCGAGAAGAATCAGCACTTTTTCCTGTTCTGCGGGTTCGCAGAGCTTTTCCTGCAAGCGATGATGTCGGGCACTTGCCTTCCAGTGGATACCTCGTGCCGGTCTTCCCGGTTGATAGTCTCTTGTCCCGAAAATATAGATTGGATCTTCCACCGGACTGCGGGCACCGGGAATTCCGTAGAATTCCTTCTTGGGGATGAGAATGGGTCGGATACTAACGATGCGGGGATAGACAACGATCTCGAACTGCTCCGTTGTCACTTTTTTTCGAAAAAAGAATCCGAAAGGATCACCCCCTCTCAACCTGGGGGGGCCAAGATCGTAGACACCTCTCTTGTTCGGATGCAACTCACTGAAAAATACGGCCTGTTGAAACCAGAGAAGACCGATCTCCTTGGCAATCCAATGACCTGTATCCGTTCCTGAAACGGTCCTGGGAATGTAAAGATGGATCCCGAACCGTACAGGGAGCAATTTCGAATTGATGGCGCGAATCCCGATTTTCAGTTCCTGATCGGGAAATAGCCGAAGTCGGTTGAGTTCTATGCTGCATTTCACATTATTCAGGCTAATCCGGCTCCAAAGATAAGAACCGAGGCTCATCGTAAGGATGAGGAGGGAAAAAAGTGTTAATTCTATTACATCAAAAAGGAGGGCTAAAAACAGAAAAAGCAGCATAAAAATTTGAGTGAAGAATAGCGGAAAGATTGATACGGGAGCTTCAGGCAACAGCGGTCTCATATCGCTTGCTCTCAATTCCTAAATTATATGTTACTGTAATTGCGAATCGAAGCACTATGCCGGAACCGGAATTCGAAGGATGATATCTTCGAGGACATGCTCAGGGAGTTCCCCTCTGAGTTTTCCTTCCTCATTCAGGATAATTCGATGAGACAGAACCGGACACACCATCCGTTTGACGTCATCGGGAAGGACATATTTGCGGCCGCGCAATGCAGCGAGCCCCTGGGCCGCACGCATCAATCCCAATGACCCTCTTGGACTCGATCCGAAACGCAGGCCTTCATTATCTCGAGTGGCTACGACAAGGTCTGCAATATATTCCCGAACCGGAGCGGATACCTTTATCTCTTCGCGCAGCTGCTGCATGCGAATAATTTGTTGAGGGTCGGCCACAGGTTCTAGCATGGTGAGCGGATCACCTCTCTGAAACCTTTCAAGTATGGCCACTTCTTCACCCTTGTTGGGGTAGCCCAGGCTAATCTTAAGCAGGAAGCGATCCAGTTGCGCTTCTGGCAAGGGAAAGGTCCCCTCGAGTTCAATCGGGTTCTGGGTCGCCATGACAAAAAAGGGAATCGGCAACGGATAGGTTTTTCCGTCGATGGTCACCTGGCGCTCTTCCATGCTCTCGAGAAGACTTGACTGGGTTCTGGGGATCGCCCGGTTGATCTCATCAGCCAGGAGGATATTTGTCAGCACCGGACCTGACTGGAATTTGAACTGCCCGCTTTTCTGGTCATAAACATTGAATCCGGTAATATCGGCGGGTAATAGGTCGGGGGTGAACTGGATTCGTTTAAAGGATCCCTCGATGCTTTTGGCAAGGCATTTTGTGATCAGCGTTTTGCCAACTCCCGGGACATCTTCCAGTAAGACATGACCATCGGCAAGGAGAGCCACGAGCAAGAGTTCAAGCGCATCATCCTTTCCCACCACGATACTGGATATATTCTTAAGGATTTTTTTCCCTAATTCGAAATCCATGATATAGCTCGGTTGCTTTATCGTGTGACTCGAATACAATACAATTGTTCGGTGTCACGTGTCAAGGAGGCCGCCGGACCTCTTAGTGGTGACAAATAAGGTGCCCATGATGACGATGGTGAGATCTGGCTTAGGTTCTTTCGATAATAATTTGAATCTGCTCGGGTTCGAAAAGAATAAGATGCATCTCTTGTCCGACCAAGCTATGTGATTGTAAGGGGGTCTTACCTTTTTTGAAAAATAATCGTGCTTTCCTCCCAAGGCTTAAGATCAGCGACTTTGATAGGCCTTCAAATTGAATCCGCTCTTCCCGTTCCCCCTCTATGGCCTCGATGTATTCCTCTATATTCCGGCAGCGGATCTCATGCATGTGGCGCGCAAGACGCTTCTTGACTCCTTTCCTGACTCTTTAGTATCCAGCCCATGAGTATCCGAACCGATCAAGGAGTTGGCGGAATTGCGTATCTTCCATCTCTGTATTTTATATAGTATCCTGTCTTATTTCAACACCACGGTACTGCGTATTTCAATGTTTTCGGCCGGAACATCACGATACATACCACGCATGACGGTCTTTGCCGAAGATATGGCATCGACCACATCCATCCCCGCAACTACTTTACCGAAGAC
>JARFPZ010000209.1 GCA_029288035.1 Desulfosarcina sp. | reverse complement strand
AACTTCCTCGGGCTTTCCGACCTGTTCGATGTGGCCATTGCGCAGCACGACGATGCGATCGGCCAAGGTCATGGCTTCGACTTGATCGTGGGTCACATAAATGATAGTCGTGGCGACCGTGCGATGCAGCTTTTTTATTTCCGTGCGCATCTGGGTGCGCAGTTTGGCATCCAGGTTTGACAGTGGTTCGTCGAAAAGAAACACGTTCGGATCACGGACAATGGCGCGCCCCATGGCGACGCGCTGGCGTTGGCCACCGGATAAATGCTTCGGTTTGCGGTCGAGCAACTCAGAAATGCTCAAAATTTTGGCTGCGTCATGAACTCTTTTTTTAATTTCGGCCGCCGGCAATTTCTTCATCTCCAGTCCGAAGGACATGTTGCGGAAGACATTCAAATGAGGGTAGAGCGCGTAATCCTGAAAAACCATCGCGATGTCGCGGTCCTTAGGAGCGAATTCATTGATGACCCGGCCGTCAATTGCGATTTCTCCGGCGGTAATATCCTCCAGGCCGGCGATCATGCGCAATATGGTACTTTTGCCGCACCCCGAAGGGCCGACCAGCACTATGAATTCATCATGCTCGATTTCAAGGTCAATGCCATGCACGACTTCATTGGACCCGAAACGTTTAACGATCCTCCGCAAGCTAACCCCCGCCATTCGAGACAGCTCCTCTTTCTAAGTATTTTTTACTCCAATTGCGCCAAAAACTAATTTGGAGCTATTCATCTAGTAGGCTTGAAGCTGAAAGGCTGGAAAGCTTGGAAGCTGAAAAGTTCCACATTCTCTAAGCATCCCAGCATTCCGGCTTTCCAGCTTCCCAGCCAACAACATCATAGGGCCATCATTAAGAGCTAATAACAAACCCGCATGATTTCAGGGCAACCAACGTCAATTCCCTTCAGTTTGGTCCCAGGCGTCGCCGAAGATCTTGAGCCCCTTGTCCGTAAACGGGTGTTCAAAACTGTCTTTGTAGACCGCCAGGCCGGCCGTGGCGATATGAGCGCCCATGGCTGCGTAGGTGGCAATCTGATTGCCGTTGCGGATGGCGGCGGCGATGATTTCGGTTTCAAATCCGAAATTGGCAAAGGAATCCAGAATGTCCTGCATAAATTGAGTGCAGTCGACACCGGCGGCCTCCTGCCATCCGACAAAGGGTGAGACGTATTTGGCACCGATACGTCCGGCTTGCAGGGCTTGTGAAGCGGTGAATACCAGCGTGACGTTGGTTCGCACCTGCTGTTCTTCTAGTTTTTTGGCAGCAGTTAATCCCTGTTCATTGCACGGCACTTTGATGACGAAGTTATCCGAGATGGTTGCCAGCTCTTTGGCCGCATGAATCATATCTTCGGCTTTGGTCAAATGGGGGTTAATTTCCACCGAGATGGGGAATTCCTTGCCCCGGAACTCTTCGGCCAGTTCATTGATGACCGTTAAAAACGGTTTGCCGGAATCCATGATGTGCTTGGGATTGGTGGTAACGCCGTCAATCTTGTAATTTTCGTAGGCGTAACGGATCTCATCGATTTTGCCGGAATCCAGGAAATACTTCATTTCGAAAATCCTTTAGTTGATGTCAAGTTTTTCATATCTGCTTTAGACGCGCTTCAGGTCGGCAGATATTCGTTATTGATTACTGGTTAATACTTAACGAATAACACCCTATTTGAGCTTTTTTCGCTCATTTAGGGTAATAGGTCAATAAAAATTTGATCTAAGGAAGATAGTAGTTCAAATGTCTTCTATCTTTGTATGATTTTACGATGGCATAAATTTTTAATCCCCAATTTCTTAGATATTTCAAATAGACGTGAATGAGTAGAAATATATCTGTTATGAACGCAAGCGTTATGTGCAGCAATTTGACAGTCGCATAAAAAGATGTGTGGTCTGATCTAAATCCCAACAACAGGATGCCTCCTGTCACGGTCATCATGGGTATCATCAGGGAAATAAATACATACCAGGCTTTTTGGCCCGTGTTAAATTCACCCCTGTAGGGCATGGGATTTTTACGATGATCTTTGATATGAAGAATGAGCCTCTTGGTCCAGAACCAGTCAACTTTCTTCCAGACAAATACCTTTTTTAACCAACGCATAAGATGTTTCCTATCGAGAATAAAATAGAAAAAAGGTAAACCCGCTAAGATCACCCCGATGACGCGATGGATGACATCGAGTGCGAATGTCTCAAAAGGCGGCAGAAAGTCTCGGTAGTGGGCCAGGGCCATGCCGCTGAGTGCTAACAGAACGATTGAGATGGCAGTCAGCAGATGGATGATTTTTTCGCCTCTTCTGAAGCCGGCGGCATACTCTTTGATCGGTTTGTCGACTTGCGGGCAGGACTGTATGCAGCGGTAACATCTGCGGCACTCCAAACCAACCATATGTTCCAACGCCATTGATGTTCTCTGGTTGGGCAGATATATGAATCCGTGGTTTTCGGTTACGACAGGGCAGGCATCCACGCAGTTGCCGCAGGAGAGACAAGCCTTGTCCCCAATCACCGCCTCGTATGCAAGCAGGCGGTTATTATCGTTTATTCCCTCGGATAGCAGCCGCATGCGAGCGACAGGACATATGATTTCATCCAATACATAATCGGTCAGCTGATGTTTCGGCTGGTTGGCGCCGTTCATATAGGTGCTCCTTTAGGTGAGTTCCGTGACCACCTGGGGATAGATCCGCTGATACGCTTCTGCAAAGACCTCTTCTTTGGCACCGACTTTGCCCGAGTTGCGTTTGGCCTGCACACCGCGCCGGCGTGCCAGGTCCACATAGTATTTTATCAAATGTACCTGGGCGGCCATAACCTCCATGGCCTGTCGCTTGCGCTCAAACACCGGGGTAATGTCAAGCAGCACTTGAACTTTAAATTCGCACTGCTCGGGCTGATGCGGTTCAAACAGAAACACCGGGGGCGCACCGATGATCTCACCGTGTGCCGGGTAGCCGCGGGCTTGAGCATATACCCTGCTTTTCAGTGTGATTTCAGCTGCCATTGGATGATCAAAGTTGTAGGGGTCTTTCAAGGCATGGGTCAATACCAATTCAGGCTGGTACTCACGAAATTCATTGACCAGAGAATCCATTAGCTCATCCGTTGGATTCAGGGGATAGTCCCCGGCATCCAGAAAGGTGATATCTGCCCCTAGAATTTCAGCAGCGCGACTGGCTTCATCTCTTCTGATTTCTTTTACTTTTTCAACGGACATGTCGGTTTGCTTCCACAGCCGGGCAGATTCTCCTCGTTCGCCGTAGGAAAGGCAGATGACGCGAACACGATAGCCTCGATCGGCATACAGCGCAATCGCACCGCCGGCACGCCAGATGAAATCGGCCGCATGCGCGCTGACCACTACTATGGATGGTTTACTTGCCATTTCAGATTCTCCTTTGTATTATTGAAGATTGTCGACTGAATATTGAATATTTAAGGCACGCCTTCGGCGGATCAATTTTTAATAAAGTCGGAGCGAAGCGACATCCATAAATCTTCAATCTTCAATCTTCAATTTTAAATTGCCAATTCGGATCCAGGCTAGGTATATCGCAATCCCAATAGAATCGAAGTTAAACGGCTATAACCTCATACAGAAGCCCCCTTGGTGGCCTGTAACTCCTGGTATCTCTTTTCGATCTCGCTCTTTTCAGTGTTCTTTAACTCTTGAAGCTCTTTTTCATATTTTCCCAATTTGATTTCTTCCAATCGCTCGGCCAGTTGAGCGGACGGCTGGACCAGATGTCGGCCAACCATTCGGCGAATCAGCAGAGCAATGTTAAATGGCGCCAATTCCGCCGGGCAACGTGCGGCGCACAATCCGCAGGCCACACATTCTATTGATCGCTCAACAACCCGGTGATAGTCGCCGGCGATGGCAGCCGAAACAAAATTCATGACTTCCAAATCCATCGGGCATGACTTTGTACAGGTATTGCATCCCATGCATCGCAGCAGTTCCGGGTAGAGTTTGCGAATATT
>JARFPZ010000197.1 GCA_029288035.1 Desulfosarcina sp. | reverse complement strand
ATATCTGCGACAAAGCCCTCGAAGCTCCAGGCATTACCGACGACGACAAGTACTGGATATTGGCCACCCTCTACGAGGTTTGTGTTGGCTTAGGGCAAGAGGATGAGGCTCTGTACTGGAAAGGCGAATCGGAAAGCGTCGCGAAGGCCGTTTGGATGAGCGAGACGACCGAGAGCCAGATAGCGAAGCTCCATGCACTGCTCAAAATCTGAAGCGGATTGCAGGCGCTATATTCTGTCAAGTTGGGGCTCTTTTGAACGTCCAGATGGCCTCACTTTTCAACATGCGGGCAAATTTAGTATCTTTTTTTTCAAGATCTTCCCACTCCATCAGGGAATATACATGGTGCTTCACCCGGCATCAATACTTTGAGGTTTCAGTAGCTTATGGCATATCATGCCCGCTTAAAAATGGCAAGAACCGCGTTGCCGGTAGAGAGCTAACCCGCTCTCTTCGCCTGGACTGGTGGGGCAGAAATTTCTTGAATCAGCCGTAGCAGATCTTCGCAGGGGATCGGTTTTTTGACGACCCGGTCGATTCCGGATTCGCTGAGTTTTTTCGGATCCAGCTCTTTTTCCAAGCCGGTGTAGAGCAGAAAGGGGATTTTCGGTTTGCCTGTCTTCTGACAATAAGCCATAACTTCCTTGCCGACTTGCAAGCCGTTGATGTCGTCCATGCTCAAATCACAGAGAATGGCATCGAAGTCGTCCTGTTGAATCGCTTGCAGACCCGCCTTGGCGGTTAAGGCGGTGGCGAGGTCAATCTCCGTATCTTCGAAGAACATCTCCATCATTTTCAAAATATTGATTTCATCGTCAATAACGAGAAAATTTAATTTGTGGCCTTCAATCGGCACCCGTTTTTGGCTTTCTTGCACATCCGGTTGATTGGCAAGCGGCAGGATAACGGTAAATGACGAGCCCTGCCCGGGGACGCTATTGACCTGCATTTCACCCCGATGTTTTTTCACAATCCCATAGCAGGAAGATAGGCCCAGTCCGCTGGATTTGGACCCCTTGGTCGTAAAGAAGGGCTCGAAGATTCGCTGAAAATGCGCTGCGGGTATACCATGTCCGCTATCCGAGACTGTCAGGTGGATGTGGTCATTTTGACGCGCGACGGAAATCGTCAAAAATCCGCCGTGGGGCATGGCTTCCAAACCATTTTTAATTAAATTCACCATGACTTCGTATATTTCAGAGGGCTGACCCTGAACGAAGAGTTTTCCGCCTTTAATGTAGTTTATGCGATACTTGCGCGGAACGGAAGGGTCTTTCCAAAAAAGGGTCTCGGTCAGTTCCACGGCTTCCTTGATGAGCGCATCCAGGTCGAATATGTGCGCCTCGCCCATCTGTTCGGTTTTTACGAGGGTAAAATCCTTAATTCGTCGGACAACATCGGCACCCCGGCGGGAAGCGTTCAATATATTATTTATGGCCTCGCGGGATTCTCTAATTTTACCCGATTCCAGTTTGGCCAGGGCGGCTTCAGACCCGCCCATGATCATCTGCAGCAAGTTATTAAAATTGTGCGCCACACCGCTGGCCATCTCGCCGACTGCCGACAGGCGTTCGGTTTTAATCAGAGCCTCTTCCATTTTTTTGCGGACACTGAGATTGCGCGCCACACTCAATACAGCCGGCTGTCCTTTAAATTGAATTTTTCTGGCATGAAACTCAAATGGCATCCCCACGCCCTTTTTAATCACTAAATCAAGTTCAAACTGAACCGTCCGACCTTGCTGAATTTGCTCGCCGATATCGGACAAAACACCCAATTGAGGCGGTTGGATGAGATCTTTGACGGCCATTTGAAGTAGAAGTTCGCGTGGATATCCAAAGCATTCACAGGCCACATCGTTGACTTCTAGAAATCTTCCTTTCTGATCATTGATAAAGACCGGATCGCTGACACCCTTAAAAAGTTCTTTATACCGCGAAAGCGCTTCAACTTGTTTGCGCTGAGTGACATCCCGCACGAGGGCCACGAAACACTGTTTGCGTTGAAATCTGGCCAGTGTGCCCGTCACTTCGGCATCCACAACCCGGCCATTTTTCTTTACGAAACGACGCTCTTGTATGTGGACAATGCCGTCATCGACGGCTTTGCGGATATTCTCCGGTATGTCGCGGGCATCCTGCTCGAGAATGTCATCTACTTTCATGGACAGAAGCTCCCGGCGTGAATAGCCAAGCCATTCCACGGTGAAGGGATTGCAGTCCATTATCTGGCGGGTATCGATATCGACAATATAGATAGACTCCGGCGCATTCTCGAATATGGCCCGAAAGTTTGATTCGGATATCTTGATTTGCTCCAGGGTTTGCTCAAATTCCGCACTGGCTTCCTTGAGCAGGTTCGTCAGAATATCGGATTTTCTCTCCGATACCTCAAGCAACTCTTCCAACTCTTTGATTCGATCTAAAAGGCTTGTGTTACTGTCCATGACTTAGATTCCAACGACAGATATGGTCGCCGTTTCATTGTGTAGTAAGCTCGGATGGTCACAGCTGATTCGTGAATATTCGCCATAGGTATAAAACCCCAAAACAGGTACCTCATGGCCGAATATCTTACGAACACGATCCAATTCCTCCTGAGTCCGCTGGCCCAGAACAATCTTGCGGGCCATACACGAATAAAAAAAGACCATCACCGGGGATGCTTCCCCAAGGTCGACGCCGGCCAAACGGGCGGCTTCGGTGGTGGCTGCCAATATTGAATTACTATCACCACAGGTAAAATGGACAACAGCGCCTTGCGGAATTTCACCGGCAAATTGGATCGATCCACGCTGGCGGTCAACTGACATGGTTGCCCGCAAAAGGTAGTAATCTTGATGATCGTCATCCAGACAACGGCCGACGAGACCTAAAGGGTATTCAACCCCGACTGCTGGCAGGTTTTGAGCATGTTTGCCTAGAAAACGTTCATAAACTTGCAAGGCCGGCTCCCCGTTTAATTCATAAAGGATGTTGCCGGAAGCCCGGGTAACCTTTTTGGCCAATCCGATCGGCGACCAGCCGCTCCGAACTCCCGTTCCTAAATGAAAATCACCCGAAAATCCAATGGCCACAGCGGCATCCGTCAACAATTTCCGGCCCGCAAATTGCCAGGTACGATGAAATTTTCCGCTATCGCCGGCGGTACCGCCTGCGATCGGCACCCCTTCACCCAAGACCGACATTATCCCCCGCAGGATCGCGCATCCGTTTCCTGAAATACCGTCTGAAAAAAGCTGCATATACTGGACCGACGGTGATAACCTGTCAGCCAACTGCTTACCGGCCAGCTCGAAATCTTGACTGAGATTTTCGACATCGGCAATTGAAAAATCAATTTGGTCCGAAATAATACCACCGAGGACTGCCGACCCCTTGTGGTAGCCATCAGAAGACATCTCGCCGGCAGTGGTACAGCCAATGATATTGCGGGTGCCAACCGTTTGATTGACACCCTCCAACAGGTCTTCTAATCCCGCTTTGGGGGCACAAAAAAGCCAGCAGGCGCCCGGGGATTGACCGAGCTTCCGTTGCAAGGCCTGTCCCAGTTTTCGCCCTAAGTCCAGCGAAAAATTTTCATCCGACGTTACGGTGGCCGCCTTGAACATCTAAATTTCTCTCTCTATTATGGTCCATTAGTTGAATAGTTTACTGGCTGAATGGTTGATTGGGTGAGTTATAGCTATAATTTCAGTATGATAGAATCTTTGAAACATGAAGTGTGCACTTATTTAGCAAATATGGGATAATTCCAAATTTACATCCACTTAACCAATCAACTAATCAACCAATCAACGATATCTGGACTTAATAAGATTGTGAGAATCTTCAACATTAAATGTTGCAGTAGATCCGGGTTAGGATCCCTCGCTAGGTTCGGCAACAAGAAGCAACAGATCCGGAAACGCGATTTCAGACCAGGTATCCAATTTTATTTTATGGCTGTCTAAATACGCAGATTTCAAGCTCGGCCAGAAATCTGCCGGCCGGCTGCCCAAAAAGTCCTCCAGTTGTTTTTTTTCAAGCAGAATGCCTTGTTTGAGAAAGATCGGTCCAAGATCGCTGACCAGCAGATTAAAAAGCTTCACAACGATATGACCCTCTTGACTTAAGGCGCTTTTACCATCGCTCCTGCAAGAGATCGATCCTCGAAAGGAAGCCAATTGGCCGCCCCGCCGAAGCGTCGCGCCGGCCAATCCGGGCATCGCTCCTGAAAGCGCCAGGACAGACTCATCTTTAATACAGGCGGTATTGATATCGTCAACTGGTTTAGCATCCAGGAATATGGTTTTTATCCGGTCTTCAACATAATGGTCATCCATGCCGAGGGTATTGTTGAGCATCGTCTTAACACTGCAGCCCACCGGCGTTTCAACCATAAACCCTTGTCGCAAGAATGAAAAAAAGAAATGAATTTTGTCACCAGCGATTTTTAAATTTAGTTTTCCAACCTGTTGAATTTTCACATTTGATCCTTTAAATTATTTAATCATCAAGAAAAAAAGGGAGCCCTGACTCCGGACTCCCTTATCTTCAACATAAAATGTTGCTCCGCTTAGTAGTTATGGACCTGATCCAGTTCCTCGTCCGATACCTGGAAAGTGATGTTATGCGGACCCAGTGGCTCTTTCTTGAAATAATCCGGCAGCCGGTCATCTTTTTTTGTAAACCCCGCCGCGGCGTTGAATTCCCTTTCGTTTTTGAGAATGGATTTGCCCAGTTCGGTGACATCATCCGCCGTTAAGCTGGCGCCGGTAAAACCGTTGATGACATCGATCAGCGCCTGAAAGGTTTCCGGCTGGTCCAGCAGTGGAAAGGCGATGAACAGACACATGCCGGTTGAGTCGATGGCTGCAGTCGCAATTTGAAGGTTTTTCGACAATTCGGCCTGGCCTTCCGGTGACAGGGGATCCGTTTTACCACCGGTTCCCATGATGTTCGAGCCCACGGCATAGCCGGCGGTGTGATCCGCCCCCATGGTAGTGGTGGCATACGTCACCCCGATGCCCATGATTCCGCGGGGATCGTAGGCCGGCATGGCCTGGCCCTTGACGACAGGGACTCGCTCAACGCCGAAAACCTTACCGGCGACGGCCGCCCCACTGCCCAGAATTTTTCCCATCGGAGTGCCGGCACCCACTTCTTTCACCAATTTAATTGCAGCTTCGGCATCTCCAAATTCGGCAACTCCGCCCTCCATGGCCACGGCAATGGTGGCGCCCATTTCGATGGTATCCAGGCCAAAATCATCGTCAAGCCGGTCAAGCTGGGCGATGGCATCCAAATCATCGATCCCGCAGTTGCCGCCATGGGCCCAAACGGTCTCGTACTCGACCTGTTTGGTCAGATATTTGCCGTCTTTGTCATAAAAAGTGCCGGAGCAGCGAATGACACAGCCGCGGTGGCAGCCATGGGTTGCAGACCCTTCTCCGCCCCGTGCATTCTCTGTTTCGGCCTGGGTTTCACCACTGATCTTCTCGCACCCGTCAAACTGACCCCACTGAAAATTCTTAGTGGGGTAGGCGCCGGCCTCGTTGATGACGTTGGTCAGCACATTGGTGCCATAGGCGGGCATCCCTTCACCGGAGACCGGATGTTTTCTTAAACCGGCCACAAACTCTTTGTTGGCTGCCTTGAAGGCGTCTGGATTCGCCGGTGAGCGCACACTGCAACCGGCATCATCAACAACGATTGCCTTGATCCCTTTGGAACCCATTACGGCACCAACCCCGCCGCGCCCGGCGTGGCGGGTGGGCCGTAGTTCCATATCGGAAAAGGCAATCGAGGCTCCCGCCAGCTTTTGTTCGCCGGCCGGACCGATGGAGATAACGCCGATTTTCTCACCGTACTCGGCTTTCATTTTATCGACCACATCGTAGTTTCCCATCATGCACATGCTGTTGTCTTCTGAGATCTTCACACCATCTTTGTTGATGAATACTTTATAGAGGCTCTTTGCTTTAGGCTTGCCTTCCAAAACGATGGCGGCATATCCCAGCCGACCCAGCATCTGGGAAGGTTGCCCGCCGGCATTGGCCTCCTTGATTCCTCCGGTCAGCGGACTTTTGCAACCGACGGAAATCCGACCGGACATGGCCGCCGCGGAACCGCTCAGCAATCCCGGCGCGATGATCAGTTTGTTGTCTTCGCCCAGGGGATGACATGTCGGCGGAACCTCTTTGGATACGATGGCCGATGTTAGACCTCGGCCTCCCAAGCCGGCGTAGTCGCCCAATGGTTCAGTTTTGAATTCAGGGCCGCCATCGGCCCCAACATTGATTCTCAGTATTTTGTCCATAGTCATTCCTCCCATTTTCTTAACGGTTAATTGATGTGGTTAGGGCGAATACATTGACCAACCTTAACCTCTGAACCTCGTCTCTTCGATAAACTCGTTGCCGATTTCAGCAACGTTGAAATTAACAGACCGCCTCCCCGATAATCACCCGCAGCAAATTGGGAATCGATGGATCCGATGTTCCGGCGCCATACCCGATTTGCTCAACCGACATGGCCGGCAACGGTCCAAAATTTGAGGCCAGCGTCGTTAAAATAGCGGCACCGGTCGGCGTCAACAACTCCCCTTCTATTCCGCTCGAATATACCGGCTTGCCCTTCAACAGTTCAGCGGTGGCCGGTGCCGGCACCGGCAGGGTACCGTGGGCACACTCAATCGTTCCGCTGCCAGTGTGAAGCGGCGAGCAGAATATTTTTTGAACGCCCAGCAGCGTGGTTCCCGCCACCGCCCCTACGATATCAATGATCGCATCCATCGCGCCGACTTCGTGAAAGTGAATTCGATCGATCGTTGTCTGATGGATCTTGGCCTCAGCCTCCGCCAGTCTCGTGAAAATAGCGATACACTTTTGTTGAATCGAATCTGCGAGATCGCTTTGAGTGATGATGGCTTCGATATCCGCCAGATGCCGATGATGACTTTGATCGGTTTCATTTATGATAACGTATGCTTGACTGCCGCCGAGGCCTTTTTTCAGGACTTTTTTGACCTTGAGATCATAATGGTCCAATTGAAGTTTGGCCAATGTTTCTTTCAGTTTCTCAAGCGGTAGGCCGGCATCCAGAAGTGAACCCAGAATCATATCTCCGCTGGCGCCTGCAAAACAGTCAAAATACGCGATCTTCATATTTGAAAAATCGTAACCTCCTGAAACTATGTCTATAATTTACCTAATCAACCATTCAACCAGTAAACTATTCACCAGGTCCGTATTCAGATTCATTTAGCGACTTTAAACCGCTGTTCGGTTTCTTTGGAATCGGAGGTCAATCCCTCCATACCGCCTTTGACCGCGATTTTATTGATCAGATTGGATTGGTAACCGGCGCCAAAGCCATTGTCAATGTTAACGACGGATACGCCCGAAGCACAGCTGTTGAGCATGGCGAGCAGGGCGGCAATTCCACCGAAGCTGGCGCCGTAACCGACGCTGGTGGGGACTGCAATGACCGGGCATGAAACCAATCCACCCACAACGCTGGCCAATGCGCCTTCCATGCCGGCGACAACGACGGCGACATTGGCCCGGAAAAGGTCGTCGCAGACGGCAAGCAGGCGATGAATGCCGGCCACACCGACGTCATACAATCGGTTGACCTGGTTTCCGAGGACTTCGGCCGTGATCGCGGCTTCTTCACTCACCGGAATATCGGATGTCCCGGCGCAAACCACCGCCACATTGCCGACTCTCTTAACCGGTCGCGGTTTGGTCACCACGATGCGCGCCATTTCATGGTATTCGCAGTCCCCAATGGCTTCCCGGATACCATCGAAGACTTCCCGGCTGGCACGGGTTGCCAGAATATTACAATGATGTTGAGCAATGTTTTTCGCTATGCCCTGAATTTGCGGAATGGTCTTACCCTCGCAGTATATGACTTCGGGAACGCCGTTGCGCATGCATCGATGGGTGTCTACTTTGGCATATCCGAGATCTTCAAAGGGCAGCTTTTTTAACTGATGATAGGCCGTATCCAGGTCTATTTGGCCGGTTTTAACTTTTTCAAGTAGCGTTTTCAGATCGCTGCTGTCCATTTTCAATTCCTTTCTGTGCCGCTGCAGCAACACGATTCAAACTTCCCATATTATAGCCCTCCAAGTCAAGGGCTATATAAGTGAAGCCAAGCTTTTTAAAATGCTCAACGACCTTGTTGCGCAGCGCCGGCTGCAGAAATTGGGGCAGATCCCGGGCGTCAATTTCCAGCCGGGCAATTTCATTGTGGTGTCTGACCCGAACCTGACCCAGGAAACCTAGATTTCTTAGAAATTCTTCGCCGTCATCCACCTGCCTGAGTTTTTCTGCAGATATCGGACTGTGATAGGGAATGCGTGATGCCAAACAGGCGTATGACGGTTTGTCCCAGGTGTCCAGACCAAGCTGTCTGGAAAGTGTCCGAATGTCCTGTTTGGAAAAACCCGCCTCGACCAGGGGGCTGCGAACACCCAGTTCCCTGGTTGCCTTTATCCCCGGTCGATAATCTGAGTGGTCATCTAAGTTGCCGCCGTCCAATACGAAGCGATATCCTTCTTTTTGGGCCAACTCAACCAAGCCACCGAACCGCTCTTTTTTACAGATATAGCATTTGTTATCCGGATTTTTAACAAATTCATCCATCTGAAGCTCACGTGTATGCACCCGCAAATGCTCGGCCGACAATTCCTTCGCCAGGCGATCGGCGTCCAAACGTTCATGACGCGAGGTGGTTTCAGAGAGGGCGGTCACCGCCAACACATGATCTCCGAGAACGTCTTTGGCGACCTTCAACAACAAGGTGCTGTCCACCCCGCCGGAAAAGGCGATCAACACCCGCTTCATTTCCTTCAAAAGGTCTTGCAAGTGCTGGTGTTTGGTTGCAAGATCGTCGTTGTTTGGTGTCATGTGCTTGCAGCAGCCAACGGTTTTTCTTTGACACAGTTGGCAAGGCAGCCGGGATCCGGCAAACCCAATTTACGCTGGGTATGATAAGCTATCGCCGGGCAGCCGCCGTGACAAAGTTCAAATCGATAGCAATTTTCGCATGATTTAATTTCGAGCCGTCGGAAGGAATGAAATACCGGCGAATCCTGCCAGATGGCCGCGAACGAATCTTCCGGCAGCTTTCCGGCCCGAAATTCGGCTTCCTGCAAAAAGGCGCAGGGATATACCTGACCGGTTGGGGACAAGCAGCAGGTCAACTTGCAGGCGCCGCACATGTTCAAGCCGAGGGAACGCCGTTCCTCTGTTGAAACCGAAAAAAATGAATCGCCGGTGGATACCGCCAGATGGTCACCAAGCCATTGGGAGAAGGTCAACAGTTGTTCGCGATCAAGATTCAGACGCGACCAGGAATCTTTGCCGCGGCCGGATGGTCTGAATCGTGAAATCCTCAGCTTGGCGCCAAATGATGCTGCCAGCTCAACCAGACGGTCCAGTTCGTTAATGCTGTGTCGGGTCAAAACGGTGTTGATGCTGACCTCAATATCTCTCTGCCGCAGGTATTCAAGGGCCTGCAGGGCCTTATCGAAACTGCCGCGGCCTCGGATGGTATCATTGGACGCCGGGGTGGCACCGTCTAAGCTCACCTGTATATATACCAGCTTGTTGTCCAATCGACGGGCGACAGCCTTATCGATCAGGGTCCCGTTGGTGCTGATGCAGGTCACTATACCCTTTTGATGCGCATAATCCATCAGATCCAGGAAATCAGGCCGCATAAAGGGTTCACCGCCACCGATATTGAATTGGAAAACCTTCATTGCCGCCATGGAATCGATGACCTCAAGGCACGCTTCCGTGGCTAGTTCATTATTTCGTTTGGCACCGGAATCGGAAAGACAATGAATGCAGCTCAAATTGCAGCCGTAAGTCACTTCCCAGGTGACGTTCACGGGTGCTGAGAGACCCATTTCAACGTATTGGTTGCCCATAAATGAGTCCTTTATCTTCAAGTTTTGCCAAAACCTGCGTAATCCTTTCTTCGACCAGCGCTTTGGTGCATTCCTTTCGGGTGCATATAGATGCGATCAGTTCGCTGACACTCTGACGCCTGCTAAAAAAACCAACGTCAATGAGATCCTTCGACGGCACAAAGTACAATCGTGGACCCCGGTAATCATAAAAGAGCAGTCCGAAACCTTCTGCCCGGACCTGAACGCCGTCGGCCAGCTTAAAGCTCATGTTCGATTGCACAGCACCTGGCGATTCAAGCGTAGAATTTGCCTCTGAGTGTAATTTTAGATTTGGGATTTCGGCCTCCGGCCCGAAGGGGTCATCAAGGCCTACGCCCCGGAGGGATCTTGGATTTGTGGTATCGCTTCGCTCTGTCATTTTTTTTCAGATCTCGGACTTTACCTGGGACAACTAAAAGCGCACAGCAAACCACGCCCATTCATGCGTGCCGATTGATACTTTTTCAACCCTGAACCCAGAACCCCTGGCCCAGACCTGGATTAGATATGAATGTTTTTAATCCAACGGTCGAATCGGTTTGATATCTCCCAAGCCTGTCTAAAGCAGTCGCGACAGGGCAGGCTTGAACGGTTCAACCTAAATCAGTATATCCCACAAATACCATCTACGGCCAATTCTTCGATGACGATTTCCTCGATCTCATCAAGGCCATCAGGTTTTTTTTCATCTATGTTCGGCTCGTTTTCCCGGATCTCTTTATCATTTTCATTCATCATGTATTTTCTCCCTTTTAAAATTGACGCGCCGAAGGCGGACATTAAATATTCATTCTTCAATCGAAAATATTCAATAATTTAAGGCGCCTGGGCGGTCCAACCCGAATCAACGGTTATCATGTTGCCATGAATACACCTGGAATCATCGCTGGCCAGCCAGAGCACCGCCCGTCCGATGTCCTCCGGCGTCACCTCCGGGTCTTTGATCAAGTGTCCTTCAAAAAATTGTTCTTTGGCCTCATCACCTTCCATGCCGAAGAATTCAGCGATCCCCTTCATCATGTCGGTCCAGACGGTACCCGGACAGACGACATTGGCTCTGATGTTATGATCGGCAACTTCCATGGCGATGGCTTTATTGAGGCCAATAATGCCATGTTTGGCCGCGCAGTAATGTCCGCCCATGCCGAAACCGCGCTGTCCGCCGACGGATGAAATGCTGATAACGTTGCCGCTTTGTTGCGCGATCATGTGGGGTAACACATAGCGGCAGCACAAAAACATACCCTTAAGATGGGTATCGAGCACGGCATCCCAGGTCTCCTCATCCATGTCGGCAATCGCCACCATGGAGGAGTTTCCAGCGTTATTGACCAGGATATCGATTTTGCCGAAGGCGTCCATCACCTGCTTTACCATACTTTCGACATCGCCGGCTTTCCGCACATCGCACTTAACTCCGATTGCTCGGCGTCCCATCGCCTCAATCTTCCCGACAGACTCCGCCATGGACTGCGGGGTCGACATTTTGTAAGGGATCGTCGCCATATCCTCGCAGATATCGGCAATGGCGATATCCGCACCTTCCTCAGCCATGCATTTAGCGGCAGCAAAGCCATTGCCGCGGGCTCCGCCGGAAACGATGGCCACTTTACCTTCCAATTTCATGCCAGCTCTCCTTTCATTCAGCTGAACGATTTATTAAATTTCATAGCTGTTGTTAAAAATTCTGTTCAAAATCAAGGCCCTTATATTGCTTCGCGCAATTCTTCCAAGTTAAATTGCTCGCCGATTTGCTGGAGGCTGAAGTTGATCTCCTGCAGGTCATCTTTCAACGAATCGAGTCCGTACTCGCGAATCTGAAAATCAAGTTGCCCTTCCAGGCTGTAAGTCAGATGCAAGAGATTGAGCAGGTACACCCAATCCGGCCGATCGATCAGGCGCTCGAAATATTTGCCCATCAGGTCACCGGCCGCCAGTTCCGTCAGGCCCCATTCCAAGGTTTCACGTCCGACTTTTTGCAGCATCACGCCCCTGAGAAGCACAGCGGTGCGAACACCCAGGCGAGTGATATCCTTTATCATTTCCTGGTCGGCTTGATTCAACTCCATCGAGGTCTCCTCAGGTCATCCGGACCTTCATTGTTTTGACATGTTTGATTATTTTTTCCAATTTGTCGTAAAATGGCACACAAAACGCTTGGGCTGCGCCCGCTTCCTGGCATGCGGCCACCTTGCTTTGCATATCTTCAAATTCTTTTGTTAGTGCCTCCATGTCTTCAGTACCCTTTTGGGTCTTGAAATAGAGTTTTTTCGCAAGTGGTTCGAGGTCGTCTGAAAGAGAGATCAGTTTTTCCTTTACAGCATCAAATTGAGTCGTTTCAGCCACATCACGAAAGGTTTGGCACATGTCCCGAACGAGTTGGGTTCCTGTCTTTTCTTCACTCACAATAAGCTCTCCTTTTGTATATGGTTTTGAGTTGCGTTTGTCTGTCGTGTTGTCGTGTTAATCATCCATCAATGCCGGTGGTGATGATGCGGATGATTGCAGCCTTCGCCGTGCTCATGGTGGTGATGCCCGGCACCGGGACACGGGTGGCTTTCCTCCGGCGGCGCCTCGGGCACCTCCTTTGGCGGCAGTTGGGTCCGCAGGGTATCGGCGATTTGCGTAAAGGCCTTGGCTGTGACGCTTTTAGGATGAAGATTTACCACTGGCACGCCGCTATCCGCGGCTTCGGAAAACAACGGATCAATCGGTATGGATCCTAAAAAAGGAATTTCCATCATACTAGCAAGTTGTTTTCCCTTGTCCTTGCCAAAAAGATAGACAATATCGCCGCAGTCGCGGCAGACATACATGCTCATATTTTCGACGAGTCCTAAAACCTTGGCACCTAAGGTCTGTGAGGCGTTTATCGCTTTCGAGCACACCAGGGTGGCCACTTCCTGGGGGGTGGTGACGATAATGACCCCATCCAGGTCCGGTATTGATTTGAGAATCGCGATGGGTTCGTCGCCTGTTCCCGGAGGCAGGTCCACCAGCAGGAAGTCCAGACCGCCCCATTTGGCGGAGGACAGCAGTTGTCGGATGGTGCGGCTCTTGGCCTGACCGCGCCACATCACCGGCGTCATGTCACCGGGCCAGAACAGGGCCACCGAAAGGGCCTTGATACCGTGTTCGGTCACGACCGGATCGAGCCAAAAGGCACCGTTGAGCTTGGCCTCTTTTTTGATTCCGAACATTTTCGGTATGCTGGGCCCGTGCAGGTCGGCATCGAAAACGCCTACCTTCTGGCCGGCATTTTGCAAGGCCGCTGCCAGGTTCACCGTGGTGGCGGTTTTACCGACACCACCCTTGCCAGAGAGGATGGCGATTTTGTATTTGACATACTGTAAGGCTTCGGCGATGGCGCCTTCCTTGGCTAGCTGGTGCTGCTGTTTTTCTTTGAATTCCTTGCGGGTCAACTCCTCCATTTAATCCTCCTTGCCGGCAATGCCGGTTATGACAGGCGTCTGAGGTCATAGTTTTGGCTGCCGATCCCAATGTGTTCGGCTTCCCGAAGCAGGGCCATAACGTCTACCCCGCTGACGTTTGCCACCTCTATATATCCTTCTTCCTGGATGATGTCCAGGCTGGCACGATCGATGGCGACCGGGTCGCTCGAGGCCAGGAAGCCCTTGTTTTCAACCACCGGGTTTTCGCTGAAGGGATAAAATTCCGGCTGCGGCGTCACGTCCCAAAGGTAGTTGATGAAAAAGATTTTGCCTTCCACCGCCGCCTTGACGCCCAGATGACTTTCCAGGGCCCGACGCTGGAAAGCAACCAGGTCCGGCAAGGGGGGTTTTTGTCCATTAAAGATGTAAGGGTTGATAGATTTGAGCAAACGGGTGCGGGCACGGCCGACCAGACAGTCGAATCCGCCGTTGATCAAAGCCCCGTTCAGCCCTACCAGGGGGTGCAGGGTGACGTGCGAGAGCACCCAGAGGGCATCGCTGCGGCAAACCGCCGTGCCTACTTCTACACCGCCCAGTTCGGAATCGGACAGGTTGCAGGGAAACAAATCGCCTTCGTCGCCACTAAAACCGCCGTTAATGACGAAATGACCCCCGAGGGTTTCGTTGGAAAACCCTTGGGAGCTAGTTAATCTCATGAAATTGTTGCCGCGGGTCTGTTTCCAGTAGTCTATTAGTTTCAAACCGTCACAGACTACCGGGCGCGTCTGCGTGGCCGCATTGGCAGCCTCGGCGACGGTTCGCACATATTCGGGACGCAGACCGTAATCATATCCTTCCTCGGCCGTATTGACTTTCAAGGCAACCCGCATCCCTTCGGAAAGGCCGGCAGTCGCCCCGGAAGATTCAATCAGCCGCGTCAGCTTGTGCCTGACGGAGTTGTCGAACTGCATGCATGTTGTGTCTACCCAGGTGACGTCGCTCATGGTGCTGCCTTCCAATCTGTATTCTGGCATCTAAAACGAATGAGGGAGGGTGAGAAACCACCCTCCCTGATGCACTGCAGTATTTATGCGGGGGTCTCGCCTTTAAATGGGTCGTACTTTTTCCACTCGTTGAAGGCCCACTCTTTTTCATAGTCAATCCGGCGGAAAGGCATGACCTCGGTGGTCAGGTCGTGCTTCCTAAACACATCCCGCAATCGGACGGTTGTGGGTTTATGGTTGGCCACACCACCCTTGCGGATCTGCCACTTGGCGATGTGCTTGGGTGTCATCGGCGGCTCGTAGTTGATGAGCTTGTACTTACGGGTACCCAGGCCGATCTTTTCGCCGGCTGCCTGGGTGATACGCGGGCTAAAGCCGTTGACCATTCGGAAACGGTCGTCACCCGGCTTGCAGCCCTTCTCTTCGGCTACTGAACCGGGGCTGACCGGTGCATTGTCGATGGCATCCAGCGTGGCTTCCTCGACGGCGAGCAGGTCCTTGCCGGCGAAAATACCCACATCCGGGGCAACTGCCAGACCGGCCCAGGGGAAGCAATCGCATTCGGGCACGACGTCGATCGCGCAGTTGATGAAGCCGACCTTACCACGGTCGAAACACTTCAAAGCGCCCAGAGCGGCATCCGCGTGGGCGATCATGGCATTGGGGAAGTAATTTTCCTCAAAGCCAATGCCGGTCATTCCTGAAAAGAGACAGGTCACCTGACAGGAGTAACACAAGCGGCAGCGTTCGGGATACCAGATTTTGCCATGTTCGGTAACTTTGTGAGCCTGGCGTGGGCAGGAATCATCACACATTTTGTGGAACTTGCAGGCCTTGCCGGGACACTTGTCGGTGAACTTTGGCCAACCGATGGCATCATGCGGATCACCCCAGTGGGCCAGGTGCGTGATGTATTTGCCCCGCTTGGATTGGCAGCCAATTCCCAATTGTTTCAGGATCCCGCCATACATGGTGATGGAATGACCCCGGGCGTGGGCGAGAACGATCATGGCATCGGCCTCGGCGATGGCCCTTCCGATATATGTTTCCTTTATGATATTGCCTTCGGGGATGTCGACCCGGTAATCGTCTTCACCGGAATACCCGTCGGCGATGAGCACCGGACAGCCAAAGGTCGCATCGGTGTACCCGTGTCGGATGGCGCCTTCCATCTGGTACTGGGAAATTGCCATGCTGTTGTAGGTATGGTAGGATAATGTGGTGTCATTGACGACATAAGGGTTGCCACCGCAAGCGCGGACTTCTTCGACGATGGCGGCAATATATTCCGGACGTAAGATCGCGGTCCGGTTGTATTCACCGTAGTGGATCTTGATGGCCACTTCATCGCCTTTTTTGAAGCACTCATTGAGTTTGGCTTCGTAAAAGAGGTCTTTTGTCTTGCAGATCATCGATTCTGTCCAGTTGGTGGCATTGGCTTCAGCGAACCAGACCGGGGCGGGACCTTTCTCGGTGTAAGCTCCCCACTTTTTTCTGGTGGGATTCCAGCTCTTAGATTGGTAGGTGTCTCGCCCCCCTACCACGGGCCCCTTCATTTCATTCCACTTCGTTGGGTCATACTTGTGTTCAACCATCTAAAATACCTCCTTCCACGACCTTGTTTGATAAGGTTTCGAAAAAAAATCCTGACAAGCATCTTTTACCTCTTCAGGAATCTTTTGACAAGAGCTCAAATTTTCATCACCCCCTCTCTTTTTGAAACAGGAATTCTAAATCCTGTGTGCAAACATTATGCCGCCCCAACTTTTTTAAGGATTCGGATACGGCAGCCAAAACCTATCAAAATATATTAATATATTTCAACAAGTTGTCATCAGGTGGTCGACCAAGACGGCGCCTGCTAGGGCAGCTCAAAGAAGATCCGAGCAGCTTTGATACCTTTCGACCCGGCGAATTATACCCTCAATTTATATTTATAATTAGGATAAAATATCGATATTATTATATAAACAAAGAAATACCTGAGATGGGGTCACAGGAGGCGAAAGACCTCATTATTAATCTATGAAAAAATTTTGTACGTATGAATCTTTTTATAAAGGGTTTTGCGATTAATTCCCAGGATTTCCGAAGCTTTGCTTTGGTTGCCGCCGGTTTCTTCCAGGACCTTGAGAATATGCTCTTTCTCAATATCTTTCAGTGTCCTCGACGGTCGGCACCGAACCTCCTTGTTCAGGGCAAGATGTGACGGCAGCGCTTGGGGCATAATGATCTCAGAATCCGCTAAAATAGCGGCTTTATTGATTACGGATTTCAATTCTCTTAAATTGCCGGGCCAGGGATAGGCGGTCAATATTTTCAGGGCGTCACCGGAAATACGTTTGGGGCCGATCTCGAAGGTATCTTCTTGTAAAAAATGTCGGGCCAAGCATTCAATATCCTCGGGACGCTCTCTGAGGGGTGGAAGGTAAATTTGAATTACATCCATACGGTAAAATAAATCTTCTCGCAGGTCACCTTTCTTGAGCGCCTCCTGGAGGTTCATGTTGGTTGCCAGGATGATACGCGTGTCCAATTGTGATTCCTGGGTCTCGCCGACCCGGCGGAATCGTCTCGTTTCAAGAAAGCGAAGGAACTTTTTTTGCAGCTCGAGGTCGATATTTCCGATTTCATCGAGGAAAAGCGTCCCATTGTTGCTTTTTTCCACCAATCCCAGCTTGCGCTCCGAAGCCCCTGAAAATGCCCCCTTGCGGTGGCCGTAAAGCTCGCTTTCGGCCAGATTTTGGGTAAGAAGACCACAGTCCAGGATGATGAACGGACCGTCGTTGCGTTTACTTTGACGATGGATCTGCTTGGCCATGACATCTTTGCCGGTACCGGTTTCACCCTGAATCAAAACGGTGATATCGGTGGCCGCTACTTTTTTGGCCAGCGCGTAGGCCGGACGCATGGCCTGGCTGGGACAATTGATATAGTCAAGGCTTTCTTCAAGACCCTTTTCTGAGGCTTCCCCTTTAATTTTGGAATGATCGCGATTTTCTTTGACGGCTTGCTTGACCAGGGCCAGAATTTCATCCAGTTTAAATGGTTTGGTGATATAATCGCGGGCACCCTGTTTAATCGAGTCCACCGCCGATTTAATGTCTCCGTACCCCGTAATCATGATGACCTCGGTGTCAGGAGATTTCTGCTTCAAGCGTTTGAGGACTTCAACCCCATTTAGTTTTGGTAAATTAATGTCAAGCAGCACAACATCGAATTCTTCGGTGTCAAAGAGCTTTAACCCCTCCTCCCCGCTGCCTGCGGTGGTCACTGCGAGACCTTCCATGGAAAATTCACTTTCAATCAGGTGTCTGATGTTTTGTTCGTCGTCGATCGCCAATATGCTGCCCCGGCTCATTTTCTATCTCCCTTTTTGATTCGTTCGGGCGGCAATCAGGGCAAGCTAGCCGCCAAACGCAAGATGAATGTATATCCCCGACCTTGGTTGTTAATTATTCGAAATTCACCCTTATGATGTTGAATGATATTGTGACAAATGGATAGATCCAGACTGGATGTTTTTCCAGCTTGCTTGCTCAAACAGGAGGGATCATATAGATCTCGAAAGGAGTCAGCGGGCGATCCCTCTCTGGTATCTGCAATCTGAATTTCGATTGAATTGCCTTCGTTTCTAGCCAATACCGTTAATTCACCCCCATTGACCATTGCTTTAAAGGCATTGTTAAATAAATTCAGAAATACATGCTTAAGCTGAGACTCAATGCCGAGTACCTGATTGAAGTCTGTGGCCAGATCGTTTTTGATAGTGATTCTGATCTGGCTGTCTTTGGCATGCTGCCGGAAAAGAGATGCCGTGGCATCGATGATCTGGTCAATCCGGATGACCTCATAATCATCCTCCGAGCTTCGGCTGAAATCCTGTAAATTTTGGATGATATCTTTACAGCGATACGCTTCATTGTTGATGATATTCAGATAGTCCTTAAATGTGGAAAGGTATTTGGGGTCAAGGGAATTTTCAATTTTGCCGATCCGCTTCAGCAATCCTTCCGAAAAGCCTGCAATGGAGGCAAGTGGATTATTAATTTCATGGGCGATTCCCGCCGCCAAGAAACCGATGGCCGTCATCCGATCCGCCTGCATGATCTTGAATTCATATTCTTTACGTTCCGTAATATCCCGCATCAAGAGGATAATTTCTTCGACATTACCCAGCGGGTCCTGGATGGGAGACGTGGTCCACTCCAAATAGCGGCCGGCAAATTCACCCGCCCCAATCAAGGTTTCACCTCGTCGAGTTTCCTGGGTCTCAATAGTTTGCAAGGCAGGACAATTGCTGCATATTTCATTTTTTCTGTAATACGTGGTGAAACATTTTTGTCCAATCAATGAAATCGCCGGAAACATGTTTTTTTGGACATGATTGGCAAAAACGATAGTTAGATTTCGATCTAAAATCGTGACGCCATCACTCATACTATTGAAAATTGCTTCCAGCCGATTGCCCCGTCGCGCAAGTTTGACATTCAGTTTTTCGAGTTCTTTAATTTTGGCACGGACTTCCTTGAAATGGCCTATTTTTGAAAAACCGATGCCTTTAAAATCGTGCACCGGTATTTTTTGATTGCGGTTCATGGATTAAACTTATAGCACATCCCGATACATCGATTCTATTTCGTCTTTCATATAGCAGTGAGGATTTGTCAGCATACAGATATCATTTTCCGCCATTTGAGCCAGGCGAGGAATATCAGCCTCATCGACGCCAACCTGAGAAAGCCTGGTGGGCAGTCCCAATTTTGTGATTAAATCCTGAAGTTGTCCCGGAACCTGCTGAGCGACGGCATCAATCGATTTATCGCGTGTCTCAGCGCCCAACGCCCGTGCGATGCGGGCAAATTTAGGTAGCGCATGTTCCATGTTTTGTTGAACGACCACCGGCAACAATAAAGAGTTCGCCAGTCCATGGTGAATATCATAAAAGCCGCCTAAGGGATGGGCCAGGGCATGCACGGCGCCTAATATGGCATTCGAAAAGGCCATACCGGCTTCCAAACAGGCAATCGACATCCCCTCCAAGGCTTTCATATCTTTTGTTTGGGCTGCATTGACGAGATGCTCACCGACGAGTTCAATCGCATGAATGGCATGTGGATCCGTCATGGGCCATGAAAGAGAGGAGACATAGGCTTCAATTGCATGGGTAAGGGCATCCATGCCGGTGGCAGCAATGAGCTCAGAAGATTTGGTTTTCAGAAGACGTGGATCTACCAATGTAATATCCGGTGTAATGGCCCTGCTGAGGATGGTCATCTTTACATTGGCGCGTTTGTTGGTGATCACGGTAAATTGGCTGACATCCGCTCCGGTTCCGGCGGTGGAAGGCGCGCAAACCAGGGGCGGGATGGGCTGGGTGATCAAGTTGCAGCCCTCGTATTCATGGATTCTGCCATGGTTTGACGCCAATATCCCGATCCCCTTGGCCGTATCAATTGGGCTTCCGCCGCCCACCGCCACAATCACATCACATTTTTTCTGACGATAAAGCTGTACACCTTCTTCCACCTGAAAATCCCGGGGATTGGTGACCACATTGTCATAAACGACATATTGAAGATTCTCTTCTCGCAAATACTTAACGCTCTCATCCACCCAACCGGCAGCAAAGAGGCCTGGATCCGTTACCAGCAAAATCCTCTCGCCGCCCAGTCGTTTGGCACTAAGCCCAATTTGAGAGAGACTGCCCAAACCATAGATAATCTCTGGAATTTCAAATTTTAGCAGGGAATCCTCAGGCACACTCATAATTTTATCAAAAATAAATAATAAAATTCAGAACCATTCGCCCAAATCCATTATTGTTGTCGCGATTCCTAATATTTCTGTTGAATTAGATTTTATGACACATCAGTAGTTCTGAATTTTTAACAGTATCTTTACAAAAAGTAAACCCAATTGCAGAGGCGACACTCATATGAAACACTAAAAGCGAACCGCAGAATGTCGAAGGGTGGAATCGCTGCGCTCAGTCATTTTTTCTAAAATAGACAGAATACCTTACTTCGACATTCGATATTCATTATTCGATATTCTCTTATTCAAAGTTTTTTTCCGATCAGACTGGCCGTTTTTTTGGCCAGCAGCCGCGCTTATATGAAGTTTCATGATGCAAGTATGGCCGTACGGGACTCCGCCTGGCCGAAGCAGTGAATCCTGGTAATGTTTGAGCAAATTACCCCACCATCTTGATTTACACCCATCGCCATGTTATAGGCTTCTTGAGTAATTTGGCAACGTCTTCTCCGGTTTGACGAATCCACATTTGCTCAATTCTCTATGGATATGGTCTAAAACATTTAATTCGAAACGAAGGAGGATCCCATGGCAACCCAGGATAAGTGCTGCACGATCGTACCCTATTTCAAGGTTCAGAACGGCAAACTCGAGGCCTTTAAAGCCTTGAGCGAAAAAATGGTTGAGAATACCACCAAAGAGCCCAAATGTCTTTACTACGGATTTAGTTTCGATGGAGATGTGGCTTTTTGCCGCGAAGGCTATGAAGATGCCGAAGGCGCGTTGGCCCATCTCGAAAATGTGGGTCCGCTGCTGGAAGAAGCCCTAAAAATTTCCGAAATCACGCGCTTGGAAGTTCACGGCCCCGCAGAAGAGCTGGCAAAGCTTCGGGAGCCGATGGCTGAATTGAAGCCCCAGTTCTTCACACTGGAGTATGGTTTCTGTCGCTATATGGCTTAAGAAGACGGTTCAAGGATGGTGAAGGAAATCCAACCGGATTTTAAAGACAAGACCGCCTTAATTACCGGTGGTGCACGCAATATCGGTTTGACTGTTGCCAGAGACCTTGCTGCCAGAGGGGTTTCGGTTGCCCTTGCTGATATCTGTCAAGATCTTGAGACGGTGCCCTATCCACTTTCCAGCAGCGATGATCTCGAAAAGAGCGTCGCAGAGCTATCTTCGGCAGGTGTGAAGGCCATCGGTTTAAGATGTGATGTCCGCGATGAACATCAGGTCAGCGAAACTGTCGAACGGGTGATCGATGAATTCGGCAAGCTGGATATTTTGGTCAATAACGCCGGGGTGGTCTCTCTTTTTTCTATCGCTAAGCTCACCGAAACAGCCTGGAATGAAGTCCTGGACGTGTGCCTGAAAGGGACTTTTTTTTGCTGCAAATATGCCGTTCCACAAATGGTCAAACAGCATTACGGTAAGGTCGTGAATATATCTTCCGTGGCCGGTTTGAGAGGGCTGGGACTCTCGGTGCATTACGCTGCGGCCAAACACGGCATCATCGGGCTTACCAAGGCCCTGGCCATGGAAGTCGCGGAACACAATATTAACGTCAATGCGATTTGTCCGGGCACGGTCGAATCTCCCATGCTGGAGGGCCTGGCCTCCCAAATAGACCTGGAAAAGGATGCCTACGAGCATTTTTCCCAGAAACATCTTTTCCAGGAAAAACGGATAACTCCCCAGGATATTGCCAATGCGGTACGCTGGCTGGCATCGGATGAGAGCCGTTTTCTGACCGGAACGGTTTTAACTGTCGATGCCGGCTGGACGGCCGGAGGATGAGATGTAGAGGGCAATGCGCATGGCGCATGGGGTAAGGCGCAAAATGTAAAAAAGGTTTCAGGTTTCAGGTGTCAGGGAAAGGAGATGTTAGATACTCTTATCGAACATTATTCAGCCAGGGCTCCATATGAGACTCCGTGA
>JARFPZ010000179.1 GCA_029288035.1 Desulfosarcina sp. | reverse complement strand
TACAGAAGTCCCGGACAGCAAAGGACAAAGATTGGCAAACATCGATAAAGATGACCCTGATTGCCAGAGATCTAATGGTGGGCAATCCGCGTCTGGCCGATCTGGGTTTTGGGGAAGAGGCTCTGGGTCACAATGCCCTGGCCGCCGGATTTCAGGGACAGCGACAATGGACCGATCACTTTCCCAACGGTGATTTTATGGAGACTTTTCTCAATTCATCTTTTGACTGGAACGGCATTCGTCAGCCTTATATCTTTGCCACCGAAAACGACAGCTTAAACGGAGTGGCCATGCTGTTTGGCAATTTGCTGACCGGCACCGCTCAGATTTTTGCAGACGTGCGCACCTACTGGAGTGCGGAGGCCATTCAACGCGTCACCGGTAAAACCTTAACCGGCATGGCAGAAAACGGGTTGATCCACCTGATCAATTCTGGTTCGGCAGCCCTGGACGGCACGGGGGAACAGATTAAAAACGGTAAACCTGCCATCAAGCCCTTTTGGGAGATAACACCGCAAGACATCGCAGCCTGTTTGTCGGCGGCAGAATTCAGACCAGCCAGCCTGGAATATTTTCGGGGGGGCGGATTTTCGACGGATTTCCTCACCCAGGGGGATATGCCGGCAACGATGTCCAGAGTCAATCTGGTCAAAGGACTCGGCCCGGTCCTTCAGATCGCCGAAGGATTCACTTACGCCACACCACAGGATGTCCACGATGTATTAGATGAACGCACCGACCCAACCTGGCCCACGACCTGGTTTGCGCCCCGCCTGACCGGCAGCGGCGCTTTTAAAGATACCTATTCGGTCATGGCGAACTGGGGGGCGAATCATGGTGCCATCTCCTACGGTCATATTGGATCGGATCTAATTACGCTGGCCTCCATGCTGCGAATTCCGGTGTGTATGCACAATGTGGCTGAAGATAAAATTTTCAGACCCAGTGCCTGGAATGCCTTTGGCATGGATCCGGAAGGGGCGGATTATCGCGCCTGTGAAAATTTTGGGCCGGTCTATAAATAGAACAATGGCAACGATGTCCGAAACCATCAATTTCCTCGCAATCGATTTGGGAGGCGCCAGCGGTCGCGCCATATTGGGTCGCTGGGACGGTCTACACCTCAATTTAGAAGAAATTCATCGCTTCCCCAATGAACCTGTCACCATCCAGGGGCATCAACATTGGGATGTGTTGCGTCTGTGGCACGAAATCAAAAGCGGAATCGCCCGTTATGCGCATCGTTTCAAGCGTCCGCTTTGCAGCATCGGGGTGGATACCTGGGGTGTGGATTTCGCACTTCTGGACCGCCGCGGCAATCTCTTGGGCAATCCGTATCACTACCGTGATGGCCGTACGGACGGCATGCTGGAACTTGCCTTCCAGAAGATGCCGCGCCGACAAATTTTTGAACACACCGGCAATCAATTCATGCAGTTTAACACCCTTTACCAGCTCCTGAGCATGGTACACAAAAATGATCCCCAATTGGAAACCGCCGATACTTTATTGATGATGCCCGATCTTTATCACTATTGGCTCACCGGCTGCAAGACAATCGAGTTCAGTATTGCCACCACCAGCCAGATGTATGACATCCGGCAGCGGCAATGGGCGACACCTGTGTTAGCCCAATTAAATATTCCTGATGATATATTGCCTGCCGTTGTTTCCCCCGGCACCATCGTGGGCCAATTACCGCTGGCGCTGAGGGACGAAACCGACCTTCGCCAATCCGTTAATGTCGTCACGCCGGCCAGCCACGACACATCCAGCGCAATCGCCGCCATACCCGGTCTGGATGACCATAGCGTTTTCATCAGCAGCGGCACCTGGAGCCTGGTGGGCGTGGAGATCCCGGAGCCTATTGTTAACGATCAGATACTGGCGCTGAACTATACCAATGAAGGCGGTATCGACAATGCTGTCAATCTGCAGAAAATACTGACCGGCCTTTGGCTGCTCCAGGAAAGCCAACGGCAATGGCAACGTCAAGGTCACCCTCACTCCTGGGATGAGCTGCTGGCATTGGGCCAAGAGGCTGAGCCATTTCAGGGCCTGATCGATCCCGATGCCGCTGATTTTCTCAATCCCACGGATATGCCCTCAGCCATTCGGGAGTTTTGCCGACGGACAGGCCAACCGGAGCCCGGTAATGCCGGGGCAATCATTCGCTGCTGTCTGGAAAGTCTGGCGTTGAATTACCGTCAGGCGATGGAGGATCTCGAGACGCTGACGGGCAACACCCTGCAAACAATCCGTATCGTCGGCGGCGGCAGCCAAAATCGTCTGCTTTGTCAATTTACGGCCGATGCTTGCCAAAGGCCGGTGGTTACCGGGCCGGTCGAGGCCACCGCCCTGGGCAATGTGTTACTCCAGGCCATTGCTACCGGACACCTTCCGGATATCGCCACCGGACGCAAGTCCATCGCAGCTTCCTTTGAGCAGCAATACTTCGAACCGGGTTCCAAAAATGTTTGGGATGAGGCCTATGGCCGATTTCAGAAGCTTAAACCCGAAACACAGGGTTGAACTTAAGAATCTTACCTGCTATACGTGGTTGCCCTGAGCACTTTTGGATATCGACCCCGCTTTGACGCAACCCCTTGAGGTGGTGAAATATTACCGGAATATTGCATAAAAATTAATGAAAAGTTTGGACAATAATTAACCCTATGAATGAGTTCTGAATATACTCCTGGTGAAAGTCAGAGCCCAAGGTTCAACGAATTTGCGATAAAATTAAAAACACCAGGGAAAATGGAGCAATATCGTGCCAATGCTAACCCATGAAGAAGAAATCAAATTAAAAAAATCTGCCGTTGCAGTCCGGAAAAATGTTCTCAGAATGATTAGGGCGGGCCGCGCTGGACACGTGGGTGGTGCCCTTTCTGCTGCGGATATACTAACAGCGCTCTATTTTAAGATCATGCGGGTCGATCCGCAAAAACCGGATTGGCCCAAGCGCGACCGCTTTGTCCTTTCAGCCGGCCATAAGTGTCTGGCCCTTTATGGCACCCTGGCGCAAAAGGGATTTTTTGAGAAATCACTGCTGGATACCTACGGTGAACTCTGCACAAAGCTGGGCGGGCATCCCGACATGCATAAACTGCCTGGCGTCGAAACCAACACCGGTGCCTTGGGACACGGACTTTCGATCGCCGGCGGCATGGCTCTGGGGCTAAGAATCGATAACCTTGATGCCAAAGTATATGTGGTCATGGGTGACGGGGAACTGGCCGAAGGTTCTAATTGGGAGGCTGCTGCCGCCATCAGTCACCACAAGCTGGACAATGTCCTCGTTTTTATCGACCGCAATGCCTTGCAAATCAGCGGTCGGACGGTGGATGTCATGAGCTATGAGCCCCTCGATAAAAGATGGGAGGCATTCGGCTGGAGCGTGCGTGTCATCGACGGCAATGATCTGCAACAGATTTTTAAAAACGCCACCGACATCCCTTTTGAAAAAGGAAAACCGTCGATGATCATTGCCGATACGGTCAAATCAAAGGGATTGCCCTTTGCCGAAGACAAGGTTAGCTTTCACTACTGGAAACCCACGGACGAGGAACTGGACGTCGCAGAGACTGCCCTGCGGCAAATCGAGGAGGGCATTGAATAATGGAGGAACTAAGAGATCCACGAAAAACCTTCGGTGAAGCGCTGGTAGAAGCTGCAGAAAAAAACAGCAAAATTGTCGCCCTTTCGGCTGACAGTTCGAGCGGCTCCGGGATGACGCCGTTTAATGAGAAATTCCCCGAACGCCATTTCGAGTTTGGCATCATGGAGCAGGGGATCATGGGATTTGCCTCCGGCCTGGCGACAACCGGCAAAATCCCGTTTTTTGCTGCCATCGCGCCCTTTGTTACGGCCCGGCCGTTTGAAATGTTTCGCAATGACGTCGGCTACATGCGCCAAAATGTCAAGGTCGTGGGCAGAAGTGCCGGATTGACCTATTCAGATCTCGGCGCAACCCATCAGTCTCTGGATGACATTGCCATTGTAAGGACCATACCCGGTGTGACCGTTATAAATCCGGGAGACCCGGTCGATATTGTCAAAGCCGTACATGCCGCAGCCGAGCACATCGGGCCGGTCTACATCAAAATCGGCAGCCCCAAAATGCCGGTTCTGATGGACGAAAGTTACCCTTTCCAAATCGGCAAAGGAGTGGTCTTGGAAGAAGGCAGCGACATTACCATCATTGCAACCGGTACCCTCTTGTCCAAAGCCGTGGTCGCTACCAAGGTACTCCAAAAAAAAGGCATCCGTCCTCGTCTGATCAACATGCATACCATCAAGCCGCTAGACAAAGAGATGGTATTGAAGGCCGCCGACGAGACCGGCAAAATTGTAACAATTGAAGAAGGCTACCTGGCGGGGGGATTGGGCAGCTGTATCGCCGAGCTGCTCGTAACCGAGCATCCGGTCCCGATGAAAATGATCGGCGTGGACGATCAGTATGCAGATGCAGGGCCTTACGAGGAATTGCTGGCACACTTAGGACTGCAGGGCGAACAGATTGCAGATACGGTTGAAAAATTTTTAAAATCCTAATTGGAACTTAGAATCATTTCAAAAGGATATTGTTAAGAAGCAAACAAACTTTAAAGCTATAATAATTTATCAATTTAAATGAATTAAATATATATTTATTTAAATAATGTATGAACATAAAATTATAAAAATGTAAATATATAATTCTGTAAAGCTTGAATGATTAGCTCAATTATGATCATCCATATTTCTACCCCCCGGTATCAAGCCTACAAAACCAATAATTTCCATTGGGACACTATCAACCATTGACCTAAAATTATGGAGCCTTTGTAATGTCAAAAAAATTATCAGGTATTGCTGCACC
>JARFPZ010000027.1 GCA_029288035.1 Desulfosarcina sp. | reverse complement strand
ATTAACCGCTTTCTGTTCGGTCGAATTGAGTAGCGCGGCCTAAAGGGTCGACCTACAAGGGGCGGCTGAATTTCGCGTCCACTCCAAGGAATGGTTTGTTTTTGCCCCATGGCAACATGCTCTGCCATATCCCGACTTCGCAGTGAGCACTGACCATTTCAAGGAAAAGCGGCCATTTTCTGCCGCTCCTCAACCCACATTTTCAGCCGAATACAAGAGAGACTTTTCACAAATGTGAGCGCCGGAAGGCAGAGCAAGAATAAGAGTCAACGTGTATGGGTATCCGAGTTGAATCGACCGGATCATCAGATACCATATACCGCAGTAAGGAACAATCGTGTTTATCAACTGCCAGGTAGCTTTCCGGTTATCGGAATTACTGAAAGTTGCAAGTACCAGGTACCAATCGGGCCATATGCATCCAGGACTTTCCCTTTTTGTATTGCTTTTCGTCATGTCCGATTCACGAAAAACCATGTTCAAACCTTCGCTTGGCTGTTACCTCCCTTGAGAGCCTTGGCTCGGTTCTGTCGTGGGATATTTTCGTTCAAGAGGGTAACGAAAACCAGCCTCCCCGTGTTATCGCTCATTTCATATGCCTGCTGAACCTTAGCTAACTCATCGTATTACGATGAGCATCCAGATTGTTTGTATCCAGTTCTTGAGTTTCAGTTTGAAAAATCAGGTTTGTTCACAATTTCAATTCATTTACTACCATATCTTACTGAGAAATAGAGAAAAAAAATTGCGCCACTTTCCTTTTTTCCCGACTATCATTTACAATTCCATTAAATCTTAAAAATGACAAATTTGTTTTGCAGTTTTTCATTCTGGAGCAGCTTGACAAAATGGATTTACATGCATAACATATTGAACAAACTAAAAATCGCAACATTTCCCTTATTCTACTTTTCAACTAACCCCGGTTTGAATTCAGCCGGAGCTGGCTTCGCAACAGCCGATCACATTGCGCCCTTTCATTTGTTGATTTATTTCAAAACATTACATTCTTTAAAGTAAGTCTTAATACCATCAATTACATTTGCGATTGCTTGGGGAAGGTAGGTTCGAGCAACATATTTAATTTAATGAAGGAGGAAACACCATGGTAACTTCGTTTGATAAGCGCAGTGCGAAACGTCATGGTTGCGATGGAGAAATGATTTGGTCTTATTTCAACAAAAAAGATTATTTTAAGGCGCACACGCTTAACTTCAGCTTAGACGGAAGCTATTTTGAGACGGATCGGACTCTCGGTGTAGGGGCAACAGTTCTCATCCGGGTTCTGAATTGCATTGATCACAACGATCGATCCAAAGACCCTGAGTGCATTCGTTGGAACACCCTGGGCGAAGTCAAATGGTGCCGAGAACTGACCGGTAGGAAACAAGGCCAATATGGCATTGGTCTTGGGTATCACCTGAATTGACACACAAATTTCTTCGGTTCATGTTTCGATTTGGGTTAAAGCTTTTTCGAAAGGAGTTGAATATAGCGCCCAGTTGTTTGGCAAGGACAACGTTCATTGCCTTTTCTTAACATTCAACACTTTCAGCATATAACATGGATAAAACTGTTACTTCAAAAAGGAGAATTTGAACCATGAAACTCAGACCATTGCAGGATCGAATTTTAGTTCAACGGGTTAAAGAAGAGGACAAAACAAAAGGTGGGATCATCATCCCGGATACGGCCAAAGAAAAACCAATTGAAGGCAAAGTGATTGCTGCCGGCAATGGTAAACTCAGCGAAGAGGGAAAGCGAATTACGCTTGAAGTCAAGAAAGGCGATCGGATCCTATTTGGCAAATATTCGGGTACCGAGGTAAAAATAGAGGCTGAAGAATACCTTATCATGCGTGAGGATGACGTGCTTGGCATCATCGGATAAAAACTAAAATGGAGGTTAAAACAAGATGGCTAAACTAATAAAATACAACATGAAAGCCCGTGAAGCGATGCTCAACGGGGTAAGAACCCTTGCGGATGCGGTTGTTGTCACCTTGGGTCCCAGAGGAAGAACGGTTGTCCTCGATAAATCCTGGGGATCGCCGACGGTCACCAAAGACGGCGTCACCGTGGCAAAAGAAATCGAATTGGAAGACAAATTCGAAAACATGGGTGCCCAGATGGTAAAAGAAGTCGCCAGCAAAACAAGCGATATGGCCGGTGACGGCACAACCACGGCGACGCTTTTGGCCCGCTCGATTTATGAAGAGGGTCAGAAGCTGGTGGCAGCCGGCAATGATCCCATGGCCATTAAGCGGGGGATCGATGCCGCGGTTGAAGTCGTTGTGAAAGAACTTCAAAGTTTGAGCAAACCCACCCAAGACCAGCGCGAGATTGCCCAGGTCGGCACCATTTCGGCGAACAATGATGAAACCATCGGTAAAATCATTGCCGAGGCTATGAACAAAGTCGGTAAAGAAGGGGTCATCACAGTCGAAGAAGCCAAAAGCATGGAGACAACCCTTGAGGTGGTTGAAGGTATGCAGTTTGATCGAGGATACCTATCGCCCTATTTTGTGACCGATGCCGAAAAAATGGTCGTCTCTTTAGAAGATCCTTACATTCTGATCCATGAGAAAAAGATCAGCAACATGAAAGATCTTTTACCCGTGCTTGAACAAGTCGCCAAAATGGGCCGCCCTTTATTGATCATTGCCGAAGATGTGGAGGGTGAAGCATTGGCCACCCTGGTGGTCAATAAATTGAGAGGCACTTTGCAAATCGCGGCGGTCAAGGCGCCGGGTTTCGGCGACCGGCGAAAAGCCATGCTGGAAGACCTTGGCGTTTTAACCGGCGGTCAGGTCGTATCCGAGGATTTGGGGATTAAATTGGAAAACCTAGCCGTCTCGGACCTCGGCAAAGCCAAGCGGATCACCATCGACAAGGACAACACCACCGTTGTTGACGGCGCCGGTTCGCGCACAGCCATCGAGGGCCGGGTCAAGCAGATTCGCGCTCAGATAGATGAGACCACTTCCGACTACGATCGTGAAAAACTGCAGGAAAGGTTGGCCAAACTGATCGGCGGCGTGGCGGTGATTAACGTGGGCGCAGCCACCGAGACCGAAATGAAGGAGAAAAAAGCCCGGGTTGAAGATGCCCTCAATGCTACCCGTGCGGCAGTAGAGGAAGGGATCGTTCCGGGCGGGGGCGTTGCGCTGGTGCGATGTTTGCCCGCGCTGGAGAAAATGAGAATCAAAGCCGATCAAAAGCTGGGTGTTAAAGTCGTCATGCGTGCCATGGAGGAGCCGCTTCGTCAGATTGCCAACAATGCCGGCTCTGAAGGTTCTGTTGTTATCGATAAAGTAAAAAACGGCGAGGGCGCTTTTGGTTACAATGCCGAATCGGACTCTTATGAAGATCTGATGAAAGCCGGTATAATGGATCCGACCAAAGTGGTCCGGCTCGCATTGCAAAATGCAGCCAGTGTGGCTTCATTAATGCTGACCACCCAGGCCATGGTTGCAGAAAAACCCAAAGAAAAAAAGGAGATGCATTCGGGAGCTCAAGGAATGGGCGGCGGAATGGGGGAAATGATGTAAACCTCCGTCATTCCATAACGTTCTTGAGAAATTCTGTAAGTTCGATTATCCTCAGTTTGCGTTCAACCGATTTTTCTTGAGTGGTCATGATCACCTCCTATTTGGATTAGTTGGGGGAATTAATCCAGAAGGTATCTGACCACTCACTTTTTTTAAGGTGTAAAGGTCAATTAGTATAGCCTGATTGCCTTGTTAGTAACGCCCTCTGCCGCGTCTATGTCCCCCTCCTCGTCTATCTCCCTCTCCGCCTCTATCTCTACCGCGACGGTTGTCAGCACGAGCCCGAGCCTCATTGACGGTAATCGTTCTCCCTTTAAAAGCCTGTCCATTTAAAGCTGCGATAGCAGACTGAGCTTCAGCTTGCTCAGGCATTTCCACGAACCCAAAGCCTTTTGATCGACCACTTAGTTTATCCTTGATGACAGTTGCGGACGCGACCTGCCCGAAGGCCTCAAAAGCCTGGCGCAAATCACCTTCGGTGACATTGTATGACAGGTTGCCAATGAAAATGTTCATTATAGCCCCCCTTTTTTAAAACCTAAATCTTTGAGACCTTTTAATACCTGTAATATTTGCTAAAATCGCGGTTAGCGGTATTACAGGGATTATCGTAGACATTTATATCACAAGGTTTTCAGTGCTGTCAAAAGCTGAAAGATATAGAACCAGATCTCTCAACCACCAAGCGTGCAAAGGTGAACCCCAAAAAGATGTCTTTAAAAGTAAAGTTTCCTCGGCCCTCTATAATAATGGCATTAATTCATTGACTTTGCATAATTCATGCGTATTCTTAGTATATAAGTTAAGTGTCACACCAACTTCGACACCTATAAAATAAATCATCGGACGGCTTTGAGCCTCCAAAGGTTATACTTTAAAAAAGGGAGTTTGGCACGTGACACTTAACAGGTTTCTCGGGTGTGCGTGCATCTTTTCTTATGGAATTTAACGGCACCCTTGATTCCACCCATCTTTTAACCCCCATTCAGGGCCTCCTGTGAAGAATCAACTCCAAACTTCTTAACTATGCCCCTAAAAATGATGGGGATGTTCTGACGGGAGGTGGCGACGCTTCATTTCTCTATTGGATACCATCAAGATCATCTTACCGTGCTTTTAAACTTAACCAACAATTTAAAGTGGGGGGTATCAAATGAAACCAGAAACTGCAGGGAAAATTAAGTTTTCCGTTTGGGGTCTAATTTGCGGGGCCGTCATCGCAATGATCCTCGGCTTTGCGTGGGGGGGTTGGACAACCTTCAGGACTTCCCAAAAGATGTCCGAAGAGGCGGTCTTGGCGAGTCAGGCGGCGATCTGCGTTGCCCAATTTATGAAGGAACCGAACCATAAAGAGAAACTTAAAGAATTAGGGGAATTAAATTCATGGAAGAGAGCTGATTTCATTGAAAAAGGGGGCTGGGATAAAATGCCCGGGCAAGAAAAGGCCGGCTATCTTGTATCCCGAGCATGCGCCGATGGGCTTGAACTTTTTTTCGAAAAATGAGATAGCAGTTAAAGGTGATTCATTATTTATCATATGTGGGTCACCTTTTTTGCTGCTTTTCTAATAAGCGCTTCAATATGGTCCTGGTG
>JARFPZ010000670.1 GCA_029288035.1 Desulfosarcina sp. | reverse complement strand
CTGGTGCTGACCACCGGTGGCAGGTCACAATATTTCTTCCACACCGAATATCGTCAAATCAGGTCATTGCGCAAGCGGGATCCGGAACCCCTTGTTGAAATTCATCCGAAGACGGCAAAGGCGGCGGATATCCAGGACGGTGATTGGGTTTGGATTGAAACCTTGAGGGGCAGGATAATGCAAAAGGCGAAGGTGACGGACGGCATCAAACCCAATGTCGTGAATGTTCAGCACGGCTGGTGGTTTCCGGAAGAACCGGCCCCTGATTTCGGCCTTTGGAAATCGAACGCTAATGTGCTCACCAGCAATGCGCCGCCCTACGATCCGGCCATGGGAACTTATCAACTGCGGGCATTGCTTTGCAAGATCTACAAGGCCGATCAATGAACCGGTTTGTTTTAAATTTGAACTAGGGTACATTCGCCATAATTTAATCCAGATTAGGAGGACAAATGCATCTGGAAGGCTTTATCCCGTACAACCGCGAAGATGCGCAAAAATACACTCAATTCCGCTGGTGGCCGGGTCTGACATTTGGCGATATGCTTAACAAGGCGGCCGACATTTACCCGCATAAAGAGGCTTTCGTTGATGGTAAAAGTCGACTGACATTTTCACAGGCCCGGCAAAATGTCAACCGATTAGCGATCAGCATGATGGAACTCGGGATCAAACCACTGACCCGGGTTCTGGTGCAAGTGCCCAACTGGAATGAGTTTGTGTATGGCTATATTGCTCTCCAGAAAATAGGCGCCATCCCGGTTTTGTTAATCGACCGCTATCGGCAACTTGAAATCAACCATCTGGCTCAACTGACAGGTGCAACGACCTGGATTGTTCCGGAGCGGTATAAAAAAATTGATTACTTGCCGATTATCCGTGATGTTTTAGCAAACAACCCTGCTATGGTAAACGTCATTCTTGCGCGGGGTGCCGCGCACGAAGGTTGTTTGAATATGGAGAAGCTAATCGATCGGGCGGCGTTATCCAAAGAAAACCTGAACAGACTCGCGAATCGAAGGCCCGACCCCGATCAGGTAGCACATATGGGACCCACCGGCGGAACTACCGGCCTGCCGAAAGTGGCACCGCGCACCCATAACAGTCTGCTGTGCAGCGCGGAATATGCCGCCAGGGCGTGGGAGATGGAAAGCAGCGACGTCTGCCTGCTGGCAGGGCCCATCGGACACGACCTCACATTTACCAAAGGTTTTTGTGCCAGCATCATCACCTTGGGTAAGACAGTGTTTTTGGACTCAACGAAGGCTGACGATATCTGCCGGACGATTGAAGCCGAAAAGGTCACCGCCGTGGTGTGGGTGCCGACGCTCGCCAAACGGCTGATTAATTTCGATGGATTGCAGGACTATGACGTAAGTTCATTAAAAAAAATGCATTGCGGCGGTGGGGCCAGTCAGCCCGATTTAATCAAAGGAGTGAGGGAAAAGCTTCATTGTACTTTTTACAACGGGTACGGCGGTACCGAAGGACAGACCGCCCTGACGCGATCCGACGATGATTTTGAAACCGTGACGACAACGGTCGGTCGGCCCACCTGCCCCTACGACAGCTACAAAGTGATCGACAGCAGGGGAAAGGAGCTGCTACCTAATACCTGCGGCGAACTGGTCATCAAGGGCCCCGGGGTGTTTACAGGCTACTACAAAAGTCCCGGAGAGAATGAAAACGGGTTCCTGCCGGACGGTTTCTTCCGGACCGGAGATCTGGCCATGATCGACGAAAAGGGATACATTACCCCGTGCGGGCGGTTGAAAGAGATGATCAACCGGGGGGGAGAGAGCATCAGCTCCACTGAGATTGAAAAATTGATTAGCAGCCATCCCGATGTTGCCTTGGTGGCCGTGGTTCCCATGCCGGATCCGGAAATGGGGGAAAGGGCTTGTGCCTATATCCAGCCCAGGCCGGGAGTCGAACTGGACTTTAATACCATCATTGCCTTTTTAAAGGACAACAAGGTTTCGGTATTGCAACTTCCCGAGCGAATCGAATTCATGGATAAAATACCCTTAACACCAACAGGCAAACTGGATAAACGAGCCCTCGTCGAAGATATTCGCCAGAAGATCGGAATCTAATGGAGGCTTAAGCATCAATAGATTTTCAGGAATTACAAAGATTTAGCGGGTGTGTTTGACAAAAAAGCAAAAAACATCTAAATAAATTACTAAACTGGAAGACGAGTTTCCGCTTCGGTAGACTTGCGTAATAATTTCGATCAAAAGGAGGTGGTGAAAGGAAATCAAAACCGATGAACAATCCATGATTTTTAACTCTTCAGAAAAGGAGGCAAGCGACCGATGAAGAAAAAAACGTTACGGATATCTTTGTTTTTCGCCTTGATCATCAGTTTGGTATTTATACTTCCCAGCTTTAACCTGCCGGCATATTCCGCGAAGGCGATCAATCTAAAAGTAGCCATGTACTTTCCTCCCCCGGCTTTCCAAACCAAAGTGTTAGAAGAATTTTGTCGCGATTTGGAAAAGCGTACCGATGGACGCGTGAAGGTCGATTACTATGCTGGCGGCTCATTGCTTAAAGCGCCAAAGGTGTTTGAGGGGGTCGTTAGCGGAATTGCTGATATCGGCTACTCCCATGTGTATTACACCCCCGGCCGCATGCCGGTTACCGAAGCCGTCGGTCTGCCTATCGGTTATCCCAGTGCCTGGGTAGGCGGTCAGGTTATCAATGATTTCTACCAAGAATTTAAGCCCAAGGAATTTGATAAGGTGCATGTGCTCTGGATGAATACGACGCCTCCCAGTGCCATCGCCACTGCCAAAAAACCCATACGCAAGCTGGAAGATCTCCAGGGGCTCACCATCAGAGCACCCGGGCAGGCTGGAGAGGTTATCAAGGCACTGGGCGGAACCCCGGCTCCCACACCGATGATGGAGGTCTATGATGCGATTTCAAAGGGTGTCATTGATGGGGAGGCTTCAAACTTTGAAACCCTTTTCGCGTTCAAGTTTGCCGAAGTTGTAAAATATACGACGTCCGTCTGGCAGATCAACAATCCCTTTCCCTTTTATCTGGTCATGAATAAAAACAGCTATGACAAGTTGCCGCCAGATATTAAACCCATCTTTGACACCCTCGTTGGAGAGTACAAGGAGCGATATATCTTGACATGGAATTCCATCGATTTCGTCGGCAAAAATTTTGGTTTGTCAAAGGGAGTGGAATTTATTGAACTGCCCCCGAGTGAGCTCTCTCGGTGGCAGGCTGCTGTCGCCCCGGTAATAGATGATTATGTAAAAAGGATGGTAGGTAAAGGGTTTTCCGAGGAAGAGGTGAAAGGTTGGATTAATTTTTTGCGGGAGCGAACTGATTTTTGGACTAAAAAGCAGATCGCATTGCGCATCCCTTCAGCCGTCGGCCCTCCGGAGGTGAGACCCGAGGCTCACACAATAAAATAAACAGACTGCCCCCGCCCCCCGAGCAAGCCCTCCTCCTTACAGCTGGGGGCATAAAGCTTGCGAACCGGGGGCTTAAGCTTAGTAGACCGGGATTGCTTATTAATCTATATTTCGTTCTTAAGGTGGGTGCGGTAGCTTTATCCCCGCACCCACCGAAGATGGCGAGGGAAGCTCAGTGTTAGACAAATTTGAAAAGTTTAATCTTCGCGTAAGTGGCTGGTGTGAGTGGTTAGCACTTGCAGCGTTGCTATTGATGATGGTAATCACCTGCATCGATGTCGTGGGGGCCAAGGTCTTTCGGTGGCGTCTCTTAGGTGCCATTGATATTGTGATGCTTTCGCAGATCGTGGCAATTTCATTTGCTGCCGGCATGACATTGATTCTAGGACGGCATATTCAGGTAGAATTTTTTTTCAATCTGCTGCCACGGCGCGCCCAGGCAGTCATCAACAGCGTTGTGCTTCTGCTTGGCTTTGGACTCTTCATCCTCGTTGTTTGGCGCCTTTGTGTGCTGGGTCATTCCTATCAAACCTCTGGCGAATATAGCCCAACTGCTTACATACCCCTGTACCCTTTTGCTTATAGTATTGCCCTTGCCAGTATTCCTGTCTGTTTGGTATTGTTACTGGGATTTCTTAATTCCCTGACGAAGAGGGAACAGAAATGAGCCCGGCTGTTGCAGGCATTATCGGTATCGTTGTCCTGGTTGTTCTCTTTCTCCTCAGAATGCCGGTTGCCTTTGCCATGGCCCTGGTTGGATTTGTTGGTTTTGCTTATTTAACTGGCCCGGAAGCGGCGCTCAGTCTTTTAGGCCTCGATATCTACGACACTTTTTCATCTTATCCCTTAAGTGTTATTCCCATGTTTATCCTTATGGGTACCTTTGCCTTTGCTGCGGGAATTAGCAAAAGACTTTTCAAGACGGCCTATGCCTGGATAGGGCACCGCCGGGGCGGCCTGACTGTGGCCACCGTATTCGCCTGTGCCGGGTTTGGTGCTATATGCGGCTCGAGCACGGCTACGGCAGCCACAATGGGTAAGATAGCACTTCCGGAGATGAAAAAATATAAATACGATGACACCCTCGCCACCGGTACCGTTGCCGCTGCCGGCACCCTTGGCATCCTTATCCCACCGAGCACCGTCCTTATTATCTATGGGATATTGACCGAGCAATCCATCGGCAAACTTTTCGTCGCCGGGATATTGCCGGGGATATTCCTGAGCATCTTATTTGCCGCAACCGTGGTGTTTCTATGCTGGCGCAACCCCGCTATCGGTCCCCCTGGAGCCCCTACCAGCTTCAGGGAAAAGCTGAAATCACTCACGGGAATTATTGAGGCTCTGCTTCTTTTCCTGCTGGCCATTGGGGGGCTTTTTCTCGGATGGTTCAGTCCCACTCAGGCCGGAGCCATCGGAGCCGGTGGCGCTTTGCTTATCGGTCTGGCCCGACGCAAACTTAGCTGGCAGTCATTTGTTGCGGCCGGCAGGGAAGCCTTGCGAACAGCTTGTATGGTCATATTCATTATTACCGGGGCTGTCATCTTTGGTCATTTCATGGCGATATCGAGAATACCCTTCTTGCTGGCCGAGTGGCTCGGGGGACTTCCCATACACCCCATGGCTGTCATGGGAGTCATCGTATTTATTTATTTCATCGGCGGTTTCTTCATGGATGCCATGGGTCTGATTGTGGTCACCGTCCCCATTTTCTTCCCGATCGTTGAGAAGCTCGGCTTTGACCCGATCTGGTTTGGCGTCATCATCGTACTCGTGGGCGAAATGGGCGTTATCACGCCGCCGGTGGGCGTAAACGTATTTGTCATCAAAGGCATCGCCCCCGACATTCCTTTGCAACGCATTTTTAGAGGTATAATACCCTTTCTCCTGGCCTTGATTGTCTTCACGATTTTACTAATGATTTTCCCGGAAATCGCCACCTTTCTGCCTGGCCTGGTATCCTATTAAAACTGATTGGCCACCCATTTCTTCGATAGGTTGACGGCCGCCAGGGCATCCTTGCCATAGGCGTCGGCGCCTGAATATTTGCGCACATCGTCAGTTACGGTACCGCCACCGATCATGATCTTTACCTCGTCACGTAGTCCGGCATCTTTGATGGCAGCAACCGTGTTCTTAAAGGATTCAAAGACCGTGGTTAATAGCGCGCTCATACCGACAATCTGCGGTTGGGTTTGCCGGATGGCAGCGACAAATTCTTCAGGAGGTACGTCCACGCCCAAATCATGCACTTCAAAGCCATTGACATCCAGCATAAATATTACCATGTCTTTTCCAATGTCGTGAATGTCTCCCTTCACCGAGCCAATAACCACTTTGCCGGTGCGTTCGGTAATTTGGCCGGCATCCTGTTTGACAAACGGTTCAGTCATTTTTGATATCTTTTTCAACATTTCCCCGGCCATGACCAATTCCGGAAGGAAATATTTGCCAAGTTCAAACTGTTTGCCGACCTTTTCCACAGCTTCGCGGCACTGTTCTAAAACTTTGAGAGGATGGACACCGTCATTTAACATCTTCTCTGCAAGGCTCAATGCTTCCTGCTCCCGCATGTGCACCATGGTATCAACCAATTTGTCAGACATAATTACCTCCTTGCGTATCGCTTTGCAAAATCAATCATGGCTTTCACATTTTCGGTTTTGGCGCCCTGCATGCCTGCCCCTGTGGAAAATATGAATCCACCGTCTCTGCCTGCCACGTCCATGAGGTTTTTACAATAGGCCTTGACATCATCCGTGGTTGCCGTACACAGCAAAGAAAGGGGCACGTTGCCGGCAATGCAGGCCATTTGGCCGACAGTTTTTTTGGCCCGCTCCATATCGGTGAGGTCGAACCACCAGACGGTTTTGCCTTTGGGAATATCGCAAATGGTTTCAAGGCGCTGGTTGTACCCTCCTTCGGCAAACAGCTGAGGCACACACCCTTCGTTGACGAGTCCAATGATGAGCTTTCTCAGTGTCGGCCAGTAAAAAGTTTGGAACTGTTCATCGGACATGAAGCCGTCGGCACCCTTGTGGAGGGGAATAAAGGGCATGATGTGGCCGGTGGCCTTACACGAGGCCACGCCGGATTTAACCATAAATGGTGTTATTCTTTCACATGCCTCGATGAGCGCATCCGGGTGCCGGTAAATGTCCAGCATAATGCCGGTGGTGCCCCTGAGGGTGTCGCCGATAACGTCAAAGGGCGCCTTGGTGAAGCCGCCCGAAAAGGCCGGGTAGCCTTTACCCATGATCGAACCGTTTAGTCGGCGGACAGCTGTTATCCACCGGATGGTCTCCTGACCGGCCTCCATGAGGGATTGGAAGGCTCGCTGGATGCCTTCGGTGCCGAAAGGAATCAGGGTGGGTGGTATGCAGGGGATTTCGTTGACAGGGGGAAAAAGTGGCATTTTTTCCAGGGGCTTCAAGCTGCCGAAGATGCGCGGAAAATAGGTGTTCATAAAGTATCCGGTCGGGTCGTCGATAAGATCCTGATACTCATCCGCTTTCATATACTCCTTTTCCACATACTGGTATTCCTGTTGTTTGGAAACACCCTGACCGGGCCATTTGCAAAGCTGAAAATCGAGAATCTCCAGTGGCTTGCCCGGAACAATAGTCGTGGGGGCATTGTATGCATCCGGGGTGAAATCGTGACAATACTTCTCCCAGGCCCGGGTGAGAACCTCATAGTCATACATCGCGTCATACATGCTGACGCCTGCATATTGAACCGGAAAGAACCCGGCGGAGGGACAGATAGGGATACGGGAGGAAGGCTTTTTCAACTGGATGGCGTCTTTGATCAGGGTAACTCTTTCCCGATAGGCTGCGGTCGCGTTGTCATCGGTAAAAGGGATGCTTTCTCCAGAAAGCCACATATCGAACCTTTGGTTTTGTTTCTGATCCGCATCTGCAGAAACTTCGAGAAATCGCTCCTTCATGCTATTTTCCTCCAATCCACTGTTTCGCGAGCCGAACACCTGCCAGAGAGCTGGGACTGGCATCGGTGCTGGAATATATTTTTCAGTCTCAAGGATCTAAACGTATCTGAATTCAGTCTTATTGACGCGATCTCTGACATTTCTGTTGCATCAGATTTTACGACACATCAGTAGTTCTGAATTTTATAGGCTATTTCATTCTTTGCGGAAGGGCCTCATGGACGATGCGTTCGGAAAGTGATTTCGTTGCTCCCCACGATATGCAACGCGTGGGACAGACCGAGTAGCAGGCCGGTGTTTGATCGTTTTTCAGGCGATCTTTGCACAGATCGCACTTGACGGCGGTTTCCCGATCATCATTATACTGCATGGCTCCGAAAGGACAGGCCTCCAAACACTCCTTGCAGCCGATGCACAATTCTTCGTCGATCAGAACCAGGCCCATTTCGTTCCTTGAGATAGCGTCTACCGGGCAGGACTCCTTGCATGGTGCATGGGCGCAATGGTGACAATAAACCGGGAAAAAATCAGATGATTTCTCGATGACCCGTACCAGGCGCGGGCCGACTCCCAGCTCGTGTTCCTGCTTGCAGGCCACCTCACAGGCGTGACAACCCATGCAGTCTTTTTTGTGAAACATTAAAGAGACTTTTGACATTGCTCCTCCTCTTTATCGTTTGGATCTTTGGGATCATATTCATCCCGCGTGATGCTGCACAAACAAGTCCTCAGGTTTGTGGCACCGATTGCCGGATCCATGGTTTCGTGGGCGTTGTCTGTCAGCATGTTGATATTGGAAATGTTCCAGCCGTGGCCGTGTTCCTTTATTTCAGGGTACCACCAGCCGTGCTCGGCCACAATGACCCGGGGATCGATACCATCGTTCAAT
>JARFPZ010000626.1 GCA_029288035.1 Desulfosarcina sp. | reverse complement strand
CATGCGGCTGACGGGGGTGGGTTCTCAGTATCTCCTTGCCAATCTTGATAAGGAGAGCAAACCATTCGATGGCTCAAAAACCTACAAGGTCGTCCTGCCAAAGGACATCCCTGCGGCCCGCTTCTGGTCGTTCACCGTCTACGACAACCAGACTCGTTCGATGTTGCAAACGCCGCAGCGATACCCACGTGCCGGCAGCCAGAGCTATCCGTCGCCCGCGGCTGCGCTCAACGCCGACGGTTCGACGACGATTTACTTCGGTCCCGAGCGGCCGGGTAACGTCAAGGAGGGAAACTGGATTCAAACGGACCCGTCAAAGGGTTGGTTTGTGATTCTCCGTCTTTACAGCCCTCTCCAAACGTTCTTTGACAAATCCTGGCGGCCGGGAGAGATCGAGTTGGTGAATTGAAGATGAGGTGTCAGTGTTTAGGTCTCAGCCAGGGCTGAACCGCTCTGGCATGTTGCTGTAAAATTTGAAATTTTGATATTTGACCATAAATTTCCTCTCATACAATTTTAAAGCCATTTCAAGATTACAGTGGATATTAGTGGAAAAATTTTAGAATATGATTATGGAAATGGGAAGAGATAAAGGCTATTTATCGATTGGTTGATACAATATGGAGAAGTCATGAGCATCGTTGCTAATTTTCAAAACGATATTTTACATTGCTGCATTACGCACGAAGGCACAATACACTTTTCCGTACCCAGTTTTCTCAATAACACTTCAGGCCATCTTAAAAATTAACTCGGGAAGTAATAAATATTGAAATTCTGAAGATGCGAGAAAGGAGGTGATGCTGTAACCTTTTACCAGAAAGCGTTCTATGAGGGATATAGGTATACCAAACAAAAAAAGTAGATAATTAAAAGGAGGTACATTATGAAAAAAAGTATTATTTTTCAGTTAATTGTGATTATCGCAGCAGTGTCATTCTTTACGGTAACCCAGGTTTCAGCTTTTGAAATTATCACCGAAGAGGATTTCAAACAAAATCTTATTACCAAGGATATCCTCATCAGAACGGCAGATAATTTTATTGTTCTTTATGATGCCTCCGGATCAATGGCGGATGAGTACAAGGAAGGAATCAAAAAAATCGATGCCGAATTTCAAATCCTTGAACAGCAGAATGCAATTCTTCCCGAGCTTGGATACAATGCAGGACTTTACACGTTTACACCCTTTAAAACATACTATGAAATGCAGCCTTACAACCAGGCAAAATTCAAACAGGCGATTGACCGTCTTCCCAACACAAAAACGGGTGGCTTTGTCGGCCAGGCCACTCCACTGGCCGAGGGGATCAAAAAACTTGATCCGATTTTAGCAAACCTTTCAGGTAAAACTGCCATATTCTTATTCAGCGATGGCACGTATCAACTCGGCGGACAGAAGCTGCGTCCGTTGGACATGGCGAGAAACCTTGTCGAAAAATACAACGTCAATTTCTATCTGATCAGTTCGGCCACAACACCCAAAGCCGAAAAACTGCTGGCGGATATCGCCGCACTGAATGAAGGCTCCCGGGTCATCCCTTTCGATGCTCTTTACCAAAATCCAGTGTACGGCCTCGGACCGCTATATGTTATCGACTCAAGGGTTGAGGTTGACACCGTTTCCGAGTCAAAAATCGCCGGTGTCAAAACCAAGGATGTCCTGTTTGAATTTGATGGGGTAGAGGTCCCGCCTGATAGTCATGACAGATTGAAAATGGTTGCAAAATTTCTTGAAGATAACCCCGATACGTTTGCTGTTCTTGCCGGGTTCACCGACAATGCCGGCGCTGAAGAGTACAATCTGAAGCTTTCGCGGGTGCGGTCGCTAAATGTCAAGAACTTTATCCTGGAGCAAAGCCGGATCGATCCTGATCGCGTCATTTTATTCTGGTATGGCAATACCAACCCGGTCGCATCCAATGACACTGCGGAGGGGCGCAAAAAGAACCGGCGGGTGGAAATCGCCATTGGCGGCATTTAATAAGGAGATCGACATGAATAATAAGGAGATCGACATGAAGGCGTACCTTTGATTATCAGCGATTCTCCTAATATTTGTAGAGCCTGTTTCAAGATTTGTCGATGACTATGACCTTGGTAGCCCCGAATGCACTTCATGAATTTTACTTTGAGTATCGGGGCTGCTACGCTTAGTCTGCCTGATGAGGCTACGCTGGGTCTGGCAGTCGGAGCTCAATGATATCCATATGCTCATCCAAAAAAGAGAAATAACGATAGGTTCCCAATAGCTTCTGACACCGTAGCTTTGGACCATTCGTTCGTCTTCAAATCGTGTCTGTTCACCGAGCCTTACGTACTTTTTTGTCAAGATAATCGGCGATATGATAATATCCGACGAAAAGTTTTTGCATCCGGCTGATTTGTAATTTTTTTGAACAATGTTTTGAAAGGAATGAAATGTTGCACCTCGTATTCAAGCTCAGATTCTTACTGAATGTACTCTTGGTGCTTGCCCTATTGTTGTTATTGGTACCTTCCCCGTTTTGCGCTCAGTCAGCGGAGCGTCCGATACG
>JARFPZ010000623.1 GCA_029288035.1 Desulfosarcina sp. | reverse complement strand
ATAGATTAGCCTTGATTTTGGGGCCTTGATGATTATTTTTGGTGATTAAAGGCGAAATCCCAAAGGAGAAAATTGAATGCCGATTTACGAGTATCACTGTGAAAAATGCGGTGAGAATTTTGAATGCCTGATCATTGGAAGTGATACACCTGAGTGTTCCGGGTGTACCAGCAAAAAAGTGAAAAAACTCATGTCAGCCTGTGGTTTTGTCAGCAAGGGCGGAGGTGGCGAAACCGTATCATCGTCAGCCGGTTCATCCTGCAGCGGTTGTGCGACCACCAACTGCACCGGATGCAGTCACGGATGAGGGAACCCATCAAAATTGGAACCAGGGCCAGCAAGCTCGCGATGTGGCAGGCCAACTGGGTAAAATCGGCCTTGACCGTAGACCATCCCAAACAACCCATCGAACTGGTCACCATCAAAACCAAAGGTGATAAAATCCTTGATGTGCCGCTTGCCAAAATTGGCGGCAAGGGGCTTTTTGTTAAAGAAATTGAGCAGGCCCTTTTGGACGGCCGGATTGATATTGCTGTGCACAGTATGAAGGACATGCCAGCTAAAATCCCGGATGGTCTTTGCATCGGTGCAGTCCCTGTAAGGGAAGATCCAGCGGATGTTCTAATATCAAAAAACGGTATTTATTTCTCGAGGCTGAAGCAGGGCAGTACCATCGGGACCAGTAGTCTGCGCCGTGGTGCCCAGATTCGTCATCGGCGGCCGGATATTACTATTGTGCCGCTGAGGGGCAATGTGGAAACTCGTTTGAAAAAGCTGCAAACTGATAATATCGAGGCCGTTGTTCTGGCTGCAGCCGGTATAAAACGTCTTAATCTATCCCATCGGATCACAGAGCATCTGAATTTCGATATTTTACTTCCGGCAGTCGGACAGGGCGCCCTAAGCATCGAAATCCGACAAAATGATCCCTACATCCAGCCAATGATACAATCGCTGGATGATCCGCACGCCCATGCCATTGTAATGGGTGAACGTGCCTTTTTAAATTACCTGGGTGGCAGCTGTCAGGTACCCATCGCCGGCCATGGTCTAATTACTGACAACACATTCAGGCTCACCGGTCTGGTTGCCGATCTCGATGGCTCGCGAATACTTAAAGCCACCTTGTCAGGGCCCGCCGATTCAACAGAAACCATCGGAATCAGCCTCGCACAACACCTTTTAGACCAAGGCGCCGATAGAATTTTAGAACAATTGCAAACTATGGAATCTGCAAATAATGGCAGCTAATGTTTATCTGGTCGGTGCGGGTCCTGGGGACCCGGGTTTAATCACCGTAAAAGGCAAGCAATGTATCGAAAATTCGGATGTCATTATCTATGACTATCTCGCCTCCCCGGCACTCTTAAATTATACCCATACGAACGCAGAACTCATTTATGTCGGCAAAAAGGGCGGGGATCACACGCTTTCTCAGGACAAAATAAATGCACTCATCGTGGAAAAGGCCAAGGCAGGTTTCACCGTTTGCCGTTTAAAAGGTGGAGATCCGTTTATATTTGGGCGGGGTGGGGAAGAAGCCGAAATTTTAGCTTCAAAGTCAATCCCATTTGAAATTGTGCCGGGCGTGACATCCGCCATTGCTGCCGCCGCCTATGCAGGTATCCCCCTGACCCACCGTAAACTTACGGCCACCCTTGCGTTTATCACCGGTCATGAAGATCCCCATAAAAAAGAATCCAACATTGACTGGGAGTCTCTGGCCAGGGGCATTGGAACTCTGGTATTTTTCATGGGGATTAAAAACTTACCCGATATCACCCAGAAATTGATCGCCAACGGCAGATCACCGGAAACTCCGGTGGCGCTGATACGTTGGGGAACCACGCCCAGTCAGACAACCGTGACCGGAACCCTTGACAGCATTGCCGAACAGGCAAAAAAAGTTGATTTAAAACCACCGGCCATCATTGTGGTGGGTGAGGTCGTTCAACTAAGAAATACCCTAAAATGGTTTGAAAAACGCCCTCTGCTGGGCAGGCGCATCGTTGTCACCCGTGCCCGACAGCAGGCCAGTGAGCTGGTAAGACGACTGTCCGATCTGGGCGCTGAGTGCTTGGAATTTCCAACCATCAACGTGATGCCTGCCGATGATCTCACCCCACTGGCGGATGCTGTTCAAAATCTGTCCATCTATGATTGGATCATCTTTACCAGCGTCAATGGGGTCAAATTTTTCTTCGACCATCTATTTGGCACGGACAAAGATATTCGCGCATTAAGCCATCTCAACACCGCCGCTATTGGTCCGGCCACTGCTGCAAAATTGCTAGAATATGGACTGAAAAGCGACATCCTTCCGAAAAAGTACGTAGCAGAGGCCGTCGTCGAGGCGTTTCGCAAAATATCTTTAGAGGGCAAGAAAATATTACTCCCTAGAGCCGCAGAAGCCAGACCGGTGTTGCCGTTGGAATTGCGTAAAATGGGTGCCGACGTCGATGAAGTAACCGCCTACCGTACCAAGAAAGTCCGGGGAGACACCGATCAGCTCATCAATCGGCTCGAAGAAAAGACGATTGATATGGTTACATTCACCAGTTCATCCACCGTTCAAAACTTTAAAGCGCTACTTCCTCCGGATCGCTTTAAACAGCTCATCAAGGGAGCAACCATCGCGAGCATCGGCCCAATAACCACCGGAACGGCAATAGAATCAGGCTTTGAAGTTGCGATCACTGCAAAATCATATACCATTCCCGGGCTCTGCGATGCGATTGTAAAATTTTACCGCAATAAAAAGGTTTAATCCCAAATTTAGGGACTGGCATTGCAATAGTTTGCTTATCCAGCCTACGACGCCTCCAAATTTTGATAATCATTGACCTTTTTACAGTTTCTGATATACATTGATCAGCTTCGCTGCTTATCGCACTCATTCGGATATCGCGGAACTGCGGCAGAATATTCAGTTGAAAAGAGGAAAAACATCCCTATACGCCGCCCCGTAAAATTTAGGTGATTAGAATGAATGAGTTCCTTAACAACCTGCCGGCCTTGGTAGATGAAATAAAGGCGCTTAGAGATACGATCATCACCAATATCGTCTTAATCGGCCAGGTTCCCGCACCGACATTTAAAGAAAAAAGACGCAGCAGTCTCTTCCAGGAACGGCTGGCCGAGTTCGGGGTCGATGAAGTGACCACCGACGGTTATCGCAACCCCATTGGAATTATTAGAGGAACCTCCCCTGAGAAACCGCCCATTTTCATTGCAGCCCACCTGGATACATTTTTTGAAAGGGACATCGTTCATAACTATACCATCAGGAAAAATTCGATCACCGGCCCGGGGATCTTGGATAATTCCCTCGGGGTGGGGGTCCTGGCGTCACTGCCGATTATATTTGAGCGACTGGGCCTGCGATTTGAATCGGATATTGTCCTGGCAGGTACCATCCAGTCCATCGGCAAAGGCAATTTGCGCGGGATTCGGCATCTACTAAAAACCTGGCCGACCCCGATACGGGCCGCTATCTGCTTGGAGGGCATCGAACTCGGCCGACTCAACTATTTCTCCGATGGAATGATCCGGGGGGAGATCGTTTGCAGTATCCCTGAGGAAAAGGGCGTGATGTATAAATTCACCCCCAACGCGATATTGATACTCAATGAAGTCATCAACGAAATCTTGAACCTGCGTCTTTCCCAGAGACCGCGGGCTCGTATCGTTATCGGTAAAATCAATGGGGGTGCCAACCATGGAAAAATTGCTTATGATGCCACCTTGGGGTTTGAAATTCGAAGCGATTCTTATAAAATGGTTAAATCTATCTACAGTGACCTCAAAGATATTGTCGATGGCATCGCCCATGAAAATGAGGTCGGCCTGGATATGAAAACTATCAGTAATTTGAAGGCCGCCAGGTTAAAATTCAACCATCCTCTGGTAAAGAATACGGTCGAAGTTCTGAAAGCTCTGGGAATTAAACCGGTCAGCAAATCAACTGAGTCGGCGTCGTCAATCTTTCTTGCACGCAAAATTCCGACGGTCACCCTGGGAATTACCCATGGTGAAAATGCCTATACCAATAACGCCACCATGGAAATTGAGCCCATGTTCAAAGGGATTGCTCAGATCCTTGGTGTGCTAAAAGCCATCGACAGTGGGATTTGCGATGGATAAAAACTGGCTCAAAGAAAATACATTTCACTATTCCGAATTCGGGGATCTTTCTCTGCTGGTCGAGAAAAAGCAGAAAAAAAAGCTAAAAATTTCTTTGTGCCTGCCAACCCTGAATGAAGAAAAAACCATCGCAAAAGAAATCATCATCATGAAATCCGAGCTCATGACCCGCTTCCCGCTGGTGGATGAGCTTGTTGTTATCGACTCGGGATCAACCGACAACACCGTGGAAATTGCCAAATCCTTCGGTGCCGATGTTCATGACGCCGACGAGATTCTGCCCGATCTTGAAAAATTTAAGGGAAAAGGTGAAAATCTGTGGAAAGCCCTCTATATTACCACGGGTGATATCATCGTTTACATCGATGCGGATATTAAAAATATCCACCACCGGTTTGCATTTGGTCTTATCGGTCCGCTGCTCAGATATGAAAAAATCAAGTACGTCAAAGCCTTTTACGACAGACCGATCTCCATAGGTAAAAACAGGATCAGGCCCACGGGTGGGGGAAGGGTCACAGAATTGGTGATCCGGCCGTTATTTTCCCTTTTTTTCCCGGAACTCACCCAGTTCCTTCAACCACTTTCGGGCGAATATGCCGGTTATCGGGAAATTTTCGAGAGAATCCCTTTTCCCATCGGGTACGGCATAGAAACCAGCATGATCCTCGATATTTACGAAAAATGGGGTTTGGAGGTCATGGCCCAGGTGGATCTGGATCGCCGGATTCACCGTAATCAGGACACCAAAGCGTTGGGGAGAATGGCCTTCGCCATTTTGAAAACCTTTATGAATCGTCAGAAAAGATTGGGTTTAATTGAAATAAAAAGCCAACTTTTCGATGAAATCATTCAGTATAATCTGGTCGAGAACCAGTACCAGCCGGACATTTTAAAAATTGCAGGCCTCGAAAGACCGCCTATAATTGAAATTCCGGAGTATTGCGAAAAATTTAATCCTAATGTAAGCTGACTGCGATCATCAAATCTTTCCCAGATAGGATATCTATTAATGGCTGAATTGAAACTGATCGATCCCTACAATCGGCATCTGAATTATCTGCGCATATCCATCACCGACCGGTGCAATCTGAAATGCATCTATTGTGTTCCCCGTGATCTAATTCCACGGCTTTCACACGATGATATCCTAACCTACGAAGAAATTCTGAGATTGGTGCGAATCGGTATAAAACTGGGAATCTCAAAGATTCGGGTGACCGGCGGAGAGCCTTTGGTTAGAAAAGGGGTGTACAGTTTTTTGTCAGATCTAAGCCGGTTAGATGGACTGGCGGACATATCCCTCACCACCAATGGTGTTTCTTTGAAAGCCAACCTGAGAAGGATTAAAACGGCCGGTATCAAAAGAATAAATATTAGCCTGGATACGCTGAACCGAACCAAATTTGAGCGCATAACCGGTTTTAATCTGTTTGATCAGGTTTGGCAGGGCATCGAAATGGCGATGGAAATGGGATTTCATCCCATTAAGTTGAATATCGTTGCCTTAAACGGAATCAATGATGATGAGCTAGCAGACATGGCGCGTTTGTCGTTTGATTACCCACTGCACATTCGCTTTATCGAATACATGCCCATTGGAGAATCGCAAATAGGCAATGGTCCTCTTCTGCTGGCTCCTGAAATAAAAAAACGCATCAGTGTATTGGGCAGCCTCATCCCCGTAACCAATACAATCGACGATGGTCCTGCCCAGCGCTATCACTTTGAGGGAGCTGCCGGAGAAATCGGCTTCATCCATGCTTTGAGCCACCATTTCTGCGACAGATGCAATCGGCTCAGATTAACCGCACGCGGCCGACTCAGGCCATGCCTGCTATCCGATCATCATGAGGATGTTAAGGAGGTTATGAGAACCGGGGGGACAGACGAAGAACTGATGGAAGTTTTCTTCAAGGCCGTTCGCCACAAGCCATCCGATCATAACCTGGCTATTCAAAACCCATCCAGGGTATGCGGCCAGATGAGTTCCATTGGCGGATAAAATGAAACTCAAAAGATAACGCTTGGAGGATCATATGGAAATTAAAATTGTCAAAATCGACAATCCGGCCAACTTAAACCTGATTTTAGGCCAATCACATTTCATTAAAACGGTGGAAGATATCTATGAAGCCATGATCTCAACGGTTCCCATGGCAAAATTTGGCCTGGCATTCTGTGAAGCTTCGGATGTGTGCCTGGTGCGACACACCGGCACGGACGATGAGATGCGCGAATTGGCCCAAAAAAATGCCTACACCCTTTCTGCCGGCCACAGTTTTATTATTTTCATGAAAGACATGTATCCCGTCAATGTTTTGAATGCCATCAAAAACGTGCCGGAAGTGTGTCGCATATTTTGCGCAACCGCCAATCCCGTGGAAGTCATTATTGCTGAAACTGAACAGGGACGGGGTATTCTCGGCGTTATTGACGGCTTTTCATCCAAAGGAATCGAGACCGAAACAGATATAAAAGCCCGCAAAGATTTGCTGCGAACCATCGGTTACAAGCAATAATGGAGACATTAATACCTCACTCAACTTCAAAGTTGCGATCAAATAAATCGGGTTCATCAAAATGTTCTCGTCCGACCAGCTTGGTGGCATGGTGTCCACGTTGACGCATACTGCCGACATCGACAATGCCCATGGGGAAAAA
>JARFPZ010000563.1 GCA_029288035.1 Desulfosarcina sp. | reverse complement strand
AGGTTAATACATCCTGCAATTGACCTTTGCCATTATAGAAATTAAAGCCGGTGTCTCCCCGGGCGGCATATTCTAAGGCTTCCACCAAAGTGGCGAAACCGCCGGCTTGCAGTTTTAACTTGTTTTCGGTGGGTGTCGGTTCCATTCCACTATCTCGTGTTGCCGAGTTGAATTCCGCGCTGCTCAAGAAATCACTCAGAATATTTTTTGCCACAGTTTCGACATTCAGGCCAATGGCTTTCTTTTATTTATCAACTTCTTTGCGTTCCGTGTCAACCTCAATTGTAAACGTTCCATGAGTTCAGAGTTCAACATTCAGGATTAGAGTTTTTAATAAGCTTTGGCTTGGATAAGGCGATAGCCTGCCGTTATGCCAAGCCAGGTCTACTGCTTAGGATTTAGAAAAACGTGCACATTCAGCGAGAAGTTGGGATTGCGGCAGGAATAATGGTATAGCCACGAAAAGGCGCAAAAGACGAAAAGATTGTAATCTATCCCATTTAAAAATTTTTTTCGATAAGTTTCAGCATATCGTGTCCGGCACGCTGGGTTGGGTATTTTGCAACAATTTGCTCGGCAATATCTTTCGCTTTTAGGATTCTTCCTTTTTTCAAATAAAAATCAGCGAGTGCGTAAAGATAATCTAAGTTGTCCGAATCGATCTCCAATGCCTTGATCAAGGCCGCTTCGGCGTCAGCATCACGCTTCAGAAATTGTAAGAGTAAACCGAGATTGTAATGGATGCGCGCCCGGTTAGGCATTCCTTGGGACGCAATCGTTAAATGACCGGCTGATTCCTCATATTGTTTTTTTTCAGCCAACAGCAGTCCCAGTGAATAGTGAATCTCATACATTTCGGGGTTGGTGGTGACCACGTCGCGCAGCAATTGTTCGGCCTTGTCTTTTTGGTTCTGCTGGTTATAAAGCATGGCCAAATTGACTTTGGCCGGATAAAATAAGTTGTCGATTTTAATCGCGGCCCGGTAGTTCTCAATCGCCTTATCAGACTGTTTTAAGCCGGTATAAAGATTCCCCAGGTTATATCGGCCAAAGGCGAAATCGGCCGAATATTCCATGGAATTTTGGTATTCATCCAAGACGGCCTGAAAGATCTTTTTCTGTTTGCTATCCAGAGGCGGATCGGGAATTTCAGTCATTCGCCGGGCTGCCTCCATACGCACGGCCTTGACCGGATCGTAGAGCATGAATGTCAGAAGCTCGGTCTGCCGCTTGGGATCAGAGACATTCAAATGATCAACGGCGGTTCGCCGAATCAGGGCTTCATCAGCCATCAGTGCCAGCTCATATGTAGGACTTGTCTCTTCCCCTGGATAGGCCGCCAGCAGCGACAATGCTGTGGAACGTACGATTACCGGATACAATGGATCGGAGGCCAATTCAACAAGGTCTTTTTGGGCATGAGCCGCTCTTTTTTGCCCTTCGGCGATGATCGAGCCGTAATGGGACCTGCGACCGGGGCCGTACCATTTGGTAATATAGTCGTCAGACCATTGGTCGGTTTTATCGAGATGGCAGCGGTTGCAGGCATTGGGGGTGCCCAGTTTAATGCTCAAATCAGGCCGTGGTATCCGAAAACTATGGTCAGCACGATAATCAATCACCATGTAGGGCCGTTCCGGCATGTGGCACTGAACACATTCGGCACCTGTGCCCACATCAAACAGAATTTTGCCATCCGCTGATTTAATGGGCTGCCCTTCTTCCCCTTTCTTCTTGTGGAAGTGGTGCGCTTTGGTGTCGTAGACGCCGGCCCGGTGGCACTGGAGACAAAGGGCATTGCCCTCCTTGACCTTTTTTATGCTGTGCACGTCGTGACAATCGCTGCAACGCACGTTACGGCGGTACATCTTGCTCTGGGTGAAGGAGCCATAAACGTATACCTCCTCTAAGATCTGGCCATCGGCAAAATACAGCTCCGGCGTCAGCAGGCTGGGCAGCATGCTGTCCAACAGATTCGGCTCAGCGTGGGTGTAATCTCCCAGAATCGCGCGGCGTGAGTGACAGGGGGCGCACAGCTCCACCTGCTCGCGCGAATCCATGCCCTTTGCTATGACCACCAGTTCGTAATTGGCGGTTTGCGGCCGGGCCATATCCGGCAACTCGGCCCATTGCACGTGACGGGAACCGGGCCCATGGCAAGCCTCACAGCTGACATCGATTTCCGACCAGCTGGTTTGGTAAGCATCGCGTTGGGGGTCGTAGTTCTTTTTGAGGTTTGTGGAGTGGCACTCGGCACACATGCCGTTCCAGTTTTGACCGGCGTTGGTCCAGTACAGCCAGTCTTTGGGATCGATGGGTGTATCCGGATACAGGTGATACCATTTCTGGGCCTTCACATCCCAGGTGATGGGCAGGCATTGCAGGCGGCCGCCGGGAAAAGGCACCAAGTATTGCTGCAAGGGGTACCATCCGAACGTATGGGTGATTTCAAAATCCCCCATTTTGCCGTCTGGACCTTGGGTGTGCACGAAAAATTTTTTATCTTTGCGATAAAAGCGGCTGGTAGCACCATGAAATTTAACGGCTGCATTGTTAAAATCGCCCAGCACAGTCTCATCATTGGCAACTTCCATGGCCCGGTCGTGGTGGGAGTTTTGCCAGCGGTCGTATTCGGCTTTGTGGCAATCCATGCATTTATTGCCACCGACAAAGGTTGCGGCGGGCCGGGATGCAGGCGGGCGGTGGCTAAATCTTTCCTTCAGCATGTAAGCCGGAATGGAAAAAATAATAACAAGGGTTGCAATAATTCCGGTTATTTTCCAGCGAGTCATAAAGTTTACCACAGAGAACACCGGGAACACCGAGACAGAAATACTCTAAATATATTCCTTGTACCGTGAGCCCTACGTCTTATGCCTTTTTCTTAGGATAGACCACCTGCTCGGCTCTGAACGTGCTGCGCTTTTTCGGCTGGCGGATATCCACTTTTATGATGTTGTTTTCAATGCTTATAGGATAGATATTCAGCGCCCGGGGGGCCGGTGCATCAATGACGCTTCCGGTGATATCAAACGCCGACCCATGACAGGGACAGGCAAACTTCATTTCTTTTTCAACCCACGGTACCGTGCACCCTAAATGGGTGCATGTGCGCGACAAGGCCAAAAATCCGCCGTTTTCCAATCGCGCCAGATAAAATTTTCCCCGCACAAATGCGGTGACCGAATTCGGCCTAAATCTTTCAACCGCTCCGGCAGTGATAATTGAATCGGCGTTTTCTCCCCCGGCTTTCGATTTGTGGGGTCGCAGAAAAGCAAAAGCCACAGCCACAAACTCCGCCAGTACAACACCGCCCAAAACTATCCAAATGATATTTAAAAAGGATCTCCTGGGGGATTCAGCTTCTGATTTCTTTTTTTGCGTGTTCTTTGGCATAATTTTTTTTTGATCTATCTATTAGACCGGATTACAGGATCTACTGGAATACGCTAAAAGCCTGTCTTTACTTTTACTATAAAATCCTGCCAATCCTGTTATCCTGTCTGAATATTATCTTCAATCCTAAATCCATTCTTCTGAATTCTGACATCTGACATCTGATATCTGAATTACGGCCATATCAGGGCCATACCCTGGCCGCGAAACCAGATGCCGGTAATCGTCAAAATAATAAATGCGACTACCAATAACACAAAAACGGATTGCAGGGCCTCATTATTATTGGATGAAAATTTCGTTTTGATTAGTTTGTAAAATAGTAATGCGGCCGTGATCACTAACGCAAATGGAATCAAACCATCACTAATTTCACTGGGGATATCCGGCAGCCAGGCTGAAAAATCGATCACAAATTCATCTAAAACAATGCCGAGCGGTGTCACAATAACGGCAACCACAGCCGACCAAACCGCCATCGTGCGCCCCTTGAGAGAGGCAAACCAAACGCCGGCTGTGTCGGTCTGGTAATTGATGTAAGGGATGCTGAACAAAACGATGATCATTAGCAGCGGTATGATAAAAATAGCAAACAGCGGGTGAACGTGCAAAAGCAGTTCCTGGACACCGGCAAAATACCAGGGCGCCTTTGTCGGATTGGGGCTGAGGCCAGGGTTGGCTTCGGCTCCCAAGGGCGCATTAAAAATGGCAGAAATAAACATAATGACGGCGATCAGCACCAGGGCAACAACGAGCTCTCTTAAAATCAAATTCGGGATGGTTGGCACCGAATCGCCCCGGTTGCTCGGATTTTCTGCGGGCGTGCGGGGAACCACCAGACCGCCAGCCTTTCGCACCCGCCAGAAATGAAACGGCATTAGAATAAGAAGGCCGGCGGGCATGACCGCTGTGTGAATGGCAAAGAAAATAGATAAGGTGGCCGGTCCGATTTCGCTGCCGCCGCGAACCAAGTTTTGCAGCCAGCTGCCGATTCCGGGAAGGTATTCCAGCATGCCGGTGCAAACCGTAATGGCCCAAAAAGCCAGTTGGTCCCAGGGCAGCAGGTAGCCCGTAATATTAGACGTCAGCACCGCCAGGAACATGGCCAATCCGAGGATCCAGTTGAACTGCCGCGGGGGGTGAAACGCGCCGGTAAAAAATACCCGTAAAAAATGCAAAAACACGACGATCAGCAGAGTGTTGCCGCTCCAGTGATGAACATTGCGAATCAGCTGGCCGAAAAAGATATTTTGCTGTAAATGAACGATAGACCCATAGGCACGATCCGGAACCGGCTGGTAAACGAATTTCAACATCAACCCGCTACCAAAAAGCAGGCCTACCAGCACCACGGCCATGCCGCCGAGGCCCCAGGTCAAGGTGAATCGGAGTGTCCGTTGCGGAACATTTCGCGGGCGAAAATGAAGAATCAGGCTGTTGAAAAATATTCGATGTCTATCTGTGTTTTTTGGTTTTAGAGGCAAACCGGGAAAAATTGAGTAGCGGATGCGTTGAAATAAACTGATCTGATCCGACATCGTATTGGTTTTTTGCATAAAAGACGCTTTCTGAAAATCCGGAGAGGCATGATTTTAAGCACCCATCCATAACCCGGATATGGGCGTCTGTCAATAATTCATAAAATGGCAAAGCCGAAAAGGGCGTTTGGTTTTAGATTCCCCTTGTTTCAGCGTTAGGAAGATAGTAAGGATATCCTATGGTCTTGGTTACAGAATCTGAGGAAGAGGGCGGCTATGGACGATAAACTTACATTTCTGTCCGATGGACTTGAAATCGAGGGACGCCTTGAGAAAAATAGTCTGCAAAAAGGCGTCGCCATCACGTATCCCCATCCGCTATATGGCGGCGACATGCACAATAACGTGGTTAAGGCGTTAGCGCGGGTATATCGTCAAAACGGATACACCGCCTTGAGATTTAATTTCAGATTTGATCAAAACCTTCTATCTGAGATGGAATGCCGAAGCGCAATTTGAGGCAATCAGCGGCGCCGATCATTTTTACGTGGGATATATCGACAAGCTCGAAGCCATCTTGACGGCATATCTTGAGCGTCGGGAATCGGGTGTTCTTTATTAACCAGCGAACCGCAGAATATCGAATGATGAATGACGAGTGACGAAGGATGGAATCGCCTCGCGAAATCTTTTCTAAACCACACAAAATCCATTCATTCGACGTTCTATGTCGGAAGTTCGACCTGCCCGCAATGCCTTGATGACGGTGTGAGGTCAATCTAACAATTCGATTTATATACTGATGTTAGTACCAATCCAATACACTATGCATGGCAGGCGGGTGTTGGATGTTCATTATAAAAAGACTCTGTTATGATACTTTCCAAGTAAGGAGGAGCAGTCATGGCAACACCCATTCCCATAGTCTGTCCCTATTGCGGTGTCGGCTGTAATCTTGAACTGTCGCTGGATGAACATGGCAGACCTTTTAAAAGCAAGGCCGCGGGAAGAAATCCCGAGCTAAATGGAAAATACCTTTGTGTGAAAGGGATCACGATTCACGAACTGCTAAATCACGAAGAACGTCTCTCCCAGCCTTTCATCCGCAAAGCCGATAAGCTGGAATTGGTCTCGTGGGAGGAAGCCGTCACCGCCGCTTCCAGAGGATTGAAAGATATCATCTCAAAATATGGCCCCGAGAGTGTCGGCATGCTGTGCAGCGGGAAAATCCTTAACGAAGAAGTCTACCTTTCGCAAAAATTTCAGCGCGCAGTCATCGGCAACAACCACGTGGACAACTGTGCCCGGCTCTGCCACGGCCCTTCGGAGGCGGCTCTGAGACAACAATTGGGGTTCGGTGCCGTCAGTACCTTTCTTGAAGATTACGATGCCGTCGAAACGGTTTTCGTGGTGGGCGCCCATACGACATTTACCCATCCCATCATCTGGATGAGTGTCAAAAAACGCGCCAAAAGAGGCGGACTCAAGTTGATCGTGGCCGATCCGCGGGAAACCGACCTCATTAAAAATGCAGCGGTCCATTTGAAGGTCAAGCCGGGCATGGATATTTTCTGGCTGAACGCATTGGGGAAAATAATCATCGACAAGGGATGGCAGGATCAGGCGTTTTGTGAAAAACATACCATCGGCTTCAATGCCGTCCGTAAGGCAACTGAAAATTTTGATATTAACGCCGCCTGCGCTCGTGCCGGTGTGAAACGAAGCGAACTGGAATTGACTGCTGAACTGATTCACGACCGCAAAACAATATTCATATGGGGCATGGGTTTAACCCAGCATGCCCACGGGACCGATAACGTCAGCGCCCTGGTCAACCTGGCCTTGTTGACGGGCAATATCGGCAAACCGGGCTGCGGATTGTCACCCCTGCGGGGTCAGAACAACGTTCAGGGGGCCGGTGACATGGGGGCGCTTCCCAACCTGCTGCCCGGTCATATGCCACTTGAAGACGAAGCGGCACGGATTCATGTGGGTTCCATCTGGGATGCCAATGTCCCAACCAAAGCAGGATTGTCGGCACCTGAAATGATTCATCAGGTTGCATCCGGAAAAATCAGGGCGCTTTATGTCATCGGTGAAAATCCGGCCGTATCCGAGCCTCAGTCAAATTTTGTGGCCTGGATGCTTCAGCGATTGGAACTGCTGATCGTACAGGACATCTTCCCGATCGAAACATTAAAATATGCGGACATCGTCCTGCCTGCCGCCATGATGGGAGAAAAAGAGGGCTCCGTCACCAATGCCGCGCGACGGATACAATTTACGGCCAAAGGTGTGCGGCCGCCCGGTGAAGCAAAACCGGACTGGCAGATACTTCAGGAAATGGCAAATGCCATGGGTGCAAACTGGCGATATTCTTCGACTGCGGAGATTTGGGAAGAAATTCGTATCGCGGCCCCGGTGTTCAGTGGCATCAGTCACGACCGCTTGCGGCAATCGCCGGGTATTTTCTGGCCGTGCTATGACGAATCCCATCCCGGAACGCCCCGTCTTTACGAAGACGGTTTCGGTTTCCGGGACCGGCGGGCCCGATTTTTGCCGGTCAATCTTCCCAATACCCTCATGGAACCCACCGAAGAATACCCCTATGTATTAATCACCGGACGGTTGTTGGAGCATTTCAATACCGGTGAAATGTCCCGGCGGTCAACCAAGCTACTCAGACTCAGGCCGTCGTCGTTTCTGGATATGAACCCTCAAGACGCAGCCACTGCCGGACTTTCCGAAAATGAGACCGTGCGAATGACCAGTCCATACGGAACGGTTCGGTTGCCGCTGAAGCTCGATGTAAGCATGAAACCCGGGTATCTTTTCGCACCGATTCATTTCAGTGATCCCAATTTCAACTCCCTGATGAGTGCCGTACCCATTGATCCCAAGGCGAGGATGCCGGCGTTGAAAGTAATACCGGTAAAGGTTGAAAAGGATGGCTAAGTCCTATACTGATCGGTTCCAGGTTCAGGGTTCACGGTTCAAAGGTTACAACTGTGTTTTGGTTATAGAGCCGAAAAAAATAAGAAATAAAATTCAGAACGAATCGCCCGAAATCCAGTTTTGTTGGCGCGTCCGCAGACATTTGTGTGGCATCAGATAATACGACACGTCAGTAGTTCTGAATTTTAAAAGAGACAAATAATCATTGCATTATTCAACTAATTGATTTAATGAATGAACTTATGTTAAGGTCTTCATACCCGGTATTTGCCAGACTTTAGACGGAGTCTGCTGAGAGCAAAAATTAGGCGTCACATAACAAACTGTTTGAATAGGGGGAGTGGAATATGTTTGCATCTTCAGTTTTTACTTCGGCCGGCAAAAGGCGCAAAACGCTCAAAAATAAAAACTTAGATAGATCCACTTTGTTTGGCATGATTGCCGTGGCGATGGTATTGAGCGGCTGCACCATGGTGGGTCCCGATTATGTCAAACCCACGGCCCAGGAACCAACGCAATGGCTGGAATCGTCCGACCCCAAGATCGCAAGCAAGGAGGTCGATTTTAGCGATTGGTGGACCGTATTTAATGATCCCGTTGTCAATAAATTAGTAGACACCGCCTACCAGCAAAACCTGACACTGCAAATTGCCGGTCTGCGGATCTATGAGGCCCGCGCGGAATTGGGGATTGCCTTCGGTTTTCAATACCCCCAAACCCAGCAAGCCTTGGGGTCGGCTTCCATCAATCAGCTCAGTAAACATGCGCCCAACACGGCAGGTGCCGATCGATATTTTTCAAGTTTTGACATCGGACTGGATGCCGCCTGGGAGTTGGACGTCTGGGGAAAGTTTCGCCGCGCAGTGCAAACCGGTGTGGCCAATCTGGAGGCCTCCATCGCGGATTACGACGATATCCTGGTGTCCTTGACCGCCGATGTGGCGCGTACCTATATCCTTTTGCGAACCAGTGAAGAGCGCCTGGAGGTTGCCCGTCAAAACGTGAAGATCCAAAAAAGATCCCTGGAGATTGCTGAAGTACGGTTTAACGCCGGTGCCGTCACGGAGCTGGATGTCACTCAGGCCCGAGCCCTGTTACGGTCCACCGAGTCGACGATCCCCGGATTAGTCACCGATATTCGTCAGGCCAAAAACGCCCTGGCCATTTTGCTGGGCAAACTTCCCGGTGAAATCGATGCCATGCTGGGTAGTCCGGGGCTTATACCGAAAGTACCGGCCGAAGTGGCGGTGGGTATCCCGGCGGAATTGCTGCGCAGACGGCCGGACATTCGGTTGGCCGAGCGTCAATTGGCCGCCCAAAGCGCTCAGATCGGGTTTGCCAAAGCGGATCTTTTCCCACATTTTACCTTGTTCGGCACCCTGGGTTTGCAAGCCAGCGGTAAAACCAGTATCGACACGGTCGAATCGTCGAACACTTCGCGATTCAGCGATTTGTTCAAAAAAAGTAGCTTCACATATAATACCGGTGCCGGCTTTAACTGGGATATCTTCAATTACGGACGGATTACCAATCAGGTCCGCGTGGCGGACGCGCGGTTCCAGGAGCTGGCGGTCAACTACGAAGATACCGTCATCCGGGCCGCCCAGGATGTGGAAGATGCGATGGTTTCTTTTCTGCAATCGCAGGATGCGGTTTTTTTTCTGGCCGATGCCGTCAAAGCATCCAAACGATCCGTAGACCTTTCCTTGATCCAGTATCGCGAGGGACTTGTCGACTACCAGCGTGTATTGGACACCCAACGTGATTTATCCGCCCAAGAGGATAATCTGGTATTTACCGCCGGATCGGTGGGTCAAAGTCTGGTGGACATCTACAGGGCGCTGGGCGGCGGATGGGGTATCCGTGCAGGCAAAGATTTTGTATCCGCGGACCATAAAAAAGAAATGGAGCAACGCACCAACTGGGGTGACTTGCTGTCACCGGAGAAAACAGACTATCCACCGTCGCAGGAAGTCAAAAAAGTTTTGCACCGGCCGGATTGGTGATTCGGGTTGCGGGTTGCGGGTTACGGGTTGCGGGCAAAAAGGGCATAGCGCATAGAGCATAGGGCACAGCGAAAAGATGGTGGTCGATTGAGTTGAATGGTTGATTGGAAAAAAGTTGAGGGTGATTCGTTGATTAAGGTCGATGGATTATAGCCATTTAAACCCCTCAACTTATTCAACCCAATCAACCTACTCAACTCAATTTATCCAATAAACTTAATCAACTCAATCAACCCAATCAACTAAACCATCTAAAGGGATATCGGCATGACCCAGGAATTTGATGCCCAGAAAAGCTATCTTACCCTCAAAGCCAGTGAAAAGATGATCGCTTTTGTCGGCTTTGTCATTCCACTCGAAGAAGATGGTAAAACGACAGAAGGCGTTGTTAAAATATCTTCGTTTCACCGTCCCTATGGCGGCGGCTATTTGACCTTGACCTTCATTGTGGATAAAGGAGAGGATGAAGCGCTTATAGACAAATATCAAGGGCTGTATGTCGATCTTACGGAAGATACGCTCAGACCTCTGCTGGAAAAGGGATTTGAAAGGATGGTCAAGGTTAACCTGGATTCTCTGGAAAGTAGTAAGGCGTGGTATATTGAAGAAATTAATGTTTATTTCCAAGCTGTCGAGGGTCGGGAAAAAGTTTTAATTGAAGGACAGCTGCTTCCGGCAATTGAAAAACTTTTACCCTGCAAATTTGACCCTGTTGAATGGTGGCCGGAAGGCAGAGAAATCCAAACACCGGCGAAAGAGGAGATCGAAGGGCATATTTCACTGCGGCGGTTTTTCAGAAAATGGTTTGGAACAAGTTAGGGTAGCGGATGGCAGATCCAACCCAAAGTGATCCGTGGCAGGTATGGGATTCACGCTTAAAAAATATACCTCATAGGAGGCTCCTATGCAGCTAAAAGTCAAATCAAATATAAAGCGGCCGGGGGTCTTCGTCGTATCCCCCATCGGCTCCATCAATACTGCTACTTATCGCATTCTGGAAGAAAAGGTCGATAACATTTTAACTCGCCGACCGGATGTCATTATCTTCGACATGGAATTTACCGACTACATCAACAGCACCGGCATCCGGGTATTGTTGAAAACGAAAAAGGCCATGAAAGCAGCCAATGGCAGGATGATTTTTACCAGTCTCCAGCCTCAAATCAAAAAAGTGTTTGATATTCTCCAGGCCATACCGACGTTAAAGGTTTTCGCCAACCTCCAGGAGCTGGACGAATATTTGGATTTAATGCAAAAGAAGGAACGCGAAACAACGTGAGGCGAACAGTTGATGTCGGAGGTTAAAACTACAAAATCAATCGCAGAAGGCGTGGCCCAAGACGGTGAAATCAGCTCAGATCGCCAGGGCAAGGACACGTTGCGTCTGCGACTTAAGGGCAGCTGGAAAATCGGGTCACGTTTTCCTTCCGCCGATCTCGTCGAAAAGCAGATCGTCTCGTCGGGCAGCATCCGGCGCATCGGGTTCAATTCGGATAATTTGACGGGATGGGACAGCGGGCTGCTGACGTTTCTAATAAAAATAAGAGATTATTGTTCAAAAAATAATATTGAATTCGACAAGGATGGGTTGCCGGAGGGTGTCGGGCGACTGATTGCTCTGGCTACGGCCGTTCCAGAGAGAAAAGGCGCTCGCAAAGACGCCGTCCGCGAACCCTTTTTTGTCCGGGTCGGGTCGGCGGCCATGGACATGTGGCAGGCAACCCTCGAATTATTGGCGTTTATCGGGGAAGCATTTATTGTTTTTATTAAGTTTATAATGGGCAAGGCCAGCTATCGTCGCACGGATCTGGGCTTGTTCATCCAGCAGTGCGGCGCCGATGCACTGCCCATCGTCACCCTGATCAGTCTGTTGGTCGGCCTGATCCTGGCTTTTATCGGGGCCATCCAGCTGATGATGTTCGGTGCCCAGGTTTATGTGGCCGATTTGGTGGGCATTGCCATGGTGCGCGTTATGGGGGCCGTCATGGTCGGAATTGTGATGGCGGGTCGCACCGGTGCGGCCTTTGCCGCCCAGTTGGGAACCATGCAGGGAAACGAGGAGATCGATGCCTTAAAAACCATGGGTGTCTCTCCCATGGAATTTCTGGTACTGCCGCGGATGCTGGCCCTGGTCCTGATGATGCCGCTGCTGTGTGTCTATGCCGACTTGATGGGAATACTAGGCGGCTTGATCGTCGGTGTCGGTGTCCTCGATATCGGTTTCTTGCAGTATATCAACCAGACAAAGGCCGCCATAAAGCTGAGTTTCTTTTTTATCGGCATTCTCCATGCCACTGTTTTCGGCGTGCTGGTAGCCCTGGCCGGATGTCTCAGGGGCATGCAGTGCGGCCGAAGTGCATCGGCCGTGGGAGAGGCAACCACCTCGGCGGTGGTGACCTCGATTGTGGC
>JARFPZ010000316.1 GCA_029288035.1 Desulfosarcina sp. | reverse complement strand
GCCCAAACCGATTTGCCGCTGCACGTCGGTGTGACCGAAGCCGGCTCCCTTTATACCGGCATTGTCAAGTCTGCCCTGGGCATCGGAACGTTGCTGGCTGAAGGCATCGGCGACACGATTCGGGTATCCTTGACGCGGGATCCGGTTGAAGAAGTACGGGTCGGCTATGAAATTCTCAAGGCGCTGGGCCTTCGGCAGCGTGGACCGGAAATCATCGCCTGTCCTACCTGCGGACGCTGCAATATTGAATTATTTGATATCGTCGCACAGGTTGAGAAAGCCTTATTGTCTAACGCTTCTCCGATAAAAATTGCAATAATGGGATGTGTGGTAAACGGACCCGGAGAGGCGCGGGAGGCCGATATTGGTATTGCCGGTGCAGACGGAAGCGGGGTCCTTTTCAGGAAGGGAAAAGTCGTCAAAAAGTTCGCCCAGGAAAAACTGGTTGAAGTTTTGCTGGCGGAAGTGGAAAAATTTGAGAGAAATCTAAAGTGACCAGAATTGATCCGAATTAATAATATCATAGATAAAATTAGTGAGTATCATCCGGAAGCGGATCTGGATATCATCGATCGCGCCTACATCTATTCCGCCAGAGTGCATGCTGGCCAGGTGCGCCTTTCCGGCGAGCCCTATCTTTCTCATCCGTTGGAAGTGGCCGGAATACTCAGTGACATGAAACTGGATGTCATCAGTGTTGCAGCCGGTCTTTTACACGATGTGATTGAGGATACCCAGGCGGTTCCGGAGGAAATCGAAGATCTGTTCGGCTCCGAAATTCGGCACATCGTCTCCGGTGTCACCAAACTCAGCAGTCTTTCTTTTCACAGCACCAGGGCGCGACAGGCCGAGAGCCTTCGTAAGATGTTTCTGGCCATGGCAGATGATATCCGGGTCATTCTGATCAAGTTGGCCGACCGGCTTCACAACATGCGTACCCTCCAATTCCACAAAGCGGATAAACGGAAAAAAATTGCCGGGGAAACCCTTGACATATTTGCACCCATTGCCGCACGTCTCGGAATTTACTGGATAAAAAATGAACTTGAAGAGACCTCGTTTAAATATTTTCAACCGGAGGAATATAGCCGGATTCAGGATCTGATAGCCAAGTCCAGCACGGAGCGCACGAAATACATGGAAACCGTCAAAGGCTATATCCAAAAAAAGATGGATGAGGCCCATTTGAAATGCGAAGTATTGGGACGTAATAAAAATTATTACAGCATTTTCAACAAGATGGTCACCCAGAACCTTCCTTTCGAAGAAATCTATGATATTATCGCCTTCCGTATTGTCCTCGATTCTATTACCCAATGTTATGAGTCCCTGGGACTGATTCATTCCATGTGGAAACCCATTGATCACAAGTTCAAGGACTATATCGCACGTCCCAAAGCAAATATGTACCAGTCCTTGCATACCACGGTTGTCGGACCATTTGGTGAGCGTATCGAAATCCAGATTAGGACCCGGGAGATGGATCGGGTGGCCAAGTCCGGCATCGCCGCGCACTGGAGTTATAAAGAAGGCAAACGCGTTGATGAAAATATCAGTGAAAAATTTGCCTGGATCCAAGACATCGTCGAAAATCAGGAAAATTTTCGGGACCCCGGCGAGTTTCTGGAAAATGTGCGCATTGATCTATTTCAGGATGAAGTGTACGTATTCACGCCTCGCGGTGAGATCAAAACCCTGGCAAACGGCGCTACCACGGTTGATTTTGCCTATATGATTCATACGGAAGTCGGCAATCAATGTACCGGCGCTAAAGTGAACGGTCAGTTGGTACCGCTGACATATCAATTGAAGACAGGTGATATCGTCGAGATTATAACCTCGAAAAATCATCCCCCCAGCAAAGATTGGTTGAAATTTGTCAAAACCGTCAAAGCGCGGTCAAAGATCCGCCAATGGATAAAGACCCAGGAAAAAGAGCGCAGTATTACTTTGGGCCGGGAGATGCTTGACAAGGCTTTTCGCAAGGAAAAGCTTAATTTTAGTAGCCTGGCCAAGAACGAGGAGTTGGCAGACGTAGCGGCTCATTTTGGTTTTAAAACCAATGATGATTTGATTGCCAATGTGGGATACGGCAAAATCACGCCTCTGCAGGTAGTACGCAAATTTGCTCCCAAACCGCAGGCGGAAGATGTTCCGGAATCGATATTCAACAAACTCATCGGGCGGGTGAACCGCAAAAAGAAGCTCAAAACCGGCGTGCTCGTCAAGGGAGTTGATGATATTCTGATAAAGTTCGGGAAATGCTGCCAACCGGTTCCCGGCGATAGCATTGTCGGCTATATAACCCGTGGTTATGGGGTGACGGTGCATCGCATCAATTGTGTCAATGCGCTGGAAATGAGTCCCGAACGCCAAATCGAAGTTGATTGGAGCCAGGAAGCCAGCGAGATGTATCCGGTGAAGATTCGGATTATCTCACAAGATCGTCAAGGTCTGTTGGCGGATCTTGTCGGCAATATCAGCAAATACGGCGCCAATATCCTCCATGCCAGCTCCGATACCCGCGACAACCAAATAGTTGACAGCTTTTTTACCATCGGGGTGGAGGATATCAGCCATTTGGAGAAGATTTTATCGGCTGTTAGGAAGGTTAAACTCGTACAGGATGTAAAAAGGATTGGTTAAGCCGCCTTCACCACATATCCGGACTTGATGCAGCTGGTACAGGCAACTATTTTTTTGACTTGGCCCTTTGAAATCGTGCGGACCCGCTGTAAATTCGGGTTAAACCTGCGTTTGGTTACATTGTGAGCATGGCTCACATTGTTACCCACCATGGGTTTTTTGCCGCATATTTCACATACCCTGGACATGATTATTCTCCCTCACCATAAGTTTTAAAATCATTAATAGGCTGAATCGTTGATCCAGCATTTCCAAAACAACGTAATCTACACTAAAGTTGAAGAGGTGTAAAGTGTTTTTTTACTCCTGATCTTCGGCTAATGAGGCCTCACATATGGCGATATACTCCAGGGCTTCCTGATGGTATCCCACATCGGGATAATTGGAAAGTACCGACATGAAGCGGTTCAAAGCGGCTTTATAATGTTTGGACTTATAGTAAAAAATACCGACATAGTAATCATTTCCGGCCAAGCTTTTCAAACATTTTGGAATATGCTCAGCAGCGCTACGTGCATATTGATCTTTGGGAAACTGTCTATTTAAACGCTGAAAGGTTTCAAGAGCCTTGCGGGCTGGCGTCTGATCACGATCTATGGTGTCGATCTGATCATAATAGCAAAGCCCGATTTGATAGACGACATAGGGAATCGCTTCGTTTCTTGGATGAAGCTTTTCAAATTCCTCATAGGCAAATATGGCCTCTTCGTATTGCTCCAGATGATAGTGAGCATCGGCAATTTTTAGTTCAGCGAGAATCGCGTACTTGGAAAAAGGATACAAATCTTTTAATTGCTGAAAATTTTCGATGGCGCCACTGTAGTCCCCGTCTTCGAAAGCATCCATTCCATCCCAAGCCAGCTGCTGGGCAGATCCGGTTTCCTCTTTGCCGGTGATGGCATCCCATGACTTTTTCAGTGCAGAGCACCCAGAGGCGAGAAACAGTATGATGATTCCAACAACAATGAGGCGTTTCATGTCTATATAGCTGATATAGTTACAATAACTTATTGACGGCTTCTTCCAATTTTGATTTGGCGACCATGCCCGTGATTTGTTCAACGACGTCGCCGCCTTTGAAGAAAATGAGGGTGGGGATAGCTTTTATTCCGAATTTTCCGGGCGTCACAGGACTGTTGTCAACATTACACTTTGTAAATTTTATTTTATCACCAAATGAATTTGCGAGGTCTTCAACCACCGGTCCAATGGCTTTGCAAGGTCCGCACCAGGGCGCCCAGAAATCAACCAAGACCGGTTTATCGGATTGTAATACTTCAGTTTCAAAATTGCCGTCATCTATCTCCATGATGCCTTCTGCCATAACATTTAATCCTTTCCTTTGAATTCACGATTGAATCATTATAGTTATGAGGAAGTATCTTGTCAACCTCGCCGAGCTATCCTATTATATTTGAAATTCGTTCCAACTTTGATTCAACCTTGATCCTTAAATAATCAGTATTTTGTCGACAATATTCCATCATTCCTGTATTCCAATGTTATAGGTTAGTTATATTTTAAAAAACGAGCTGAGCGAAGCGACATCCACGATTCGTCAATCGGAAATCGTCATTCATCATTCCATGTGTTTCGCACTTCGAAATTCTGGGCTTCGCTGGTCGGCTTTATGAAGTTATTATAGGGCGTTATTCGGGCTGGGAGGAATTTTTACAAAATGGTTGGAAAAATTCGTATTGGGGCGCTCATTTCAGGTAGTGGAACGAACCTGCAGGCGATCATCGAGGCCTGTGATGATGAAAAAATTGAAGGGCGTATGGTTTTTGTCGGGTCGGACGATCCTGAAGCCAGCGGCCTGCAAAGGGCCCGGGAAAAAAACATTCCGGCATTTGTCATGGACTATAAATCAATCATCCGGGAGTTCAGAAGAGAGCCTGCAAAGGCGGTTCTGCCGGATGATTTTGATTTCAAGGAAATATTTGCGAAGCAAGCTCTTTTTTCGGATCAGGATGATCCGGCCAAGGGCCAATTTTTCCTAATATCCCGCGCTATTGCTGAAGCCAGACTGCTGGATGCGATGCAGCCCTATCCTTTTGACCTTCTTGTTTTAGCCGGTTTTATGCGAAATTTAACTCCCTATTTTATTGACCGGGTCAATACGGTACCCAACCAGCCGCGAATTATGAATATTCATCCGGCACTGCTGCCGGCTTTTGCAGGGCTTGACGGATATGGAGATACATTTCGCTATGGATGCAAGGTCGGTGGTTGCACCGTCCATTTTATCGATTACGGCGAAGATACAGGGCCGATCATTGGTCAGCGGGCATTTGAAATCCGTCCCGAAGATACCATCGATACAATCCGCGAAAAGGGGCTGAAACTGGAATGGGAGCTTTATCCGGAATGTATCCAGCTGTTTGCTGCCGGTCGCATCAGTGTAGTCCGCAGGAATTTTGATCTGGGCAAGGGTAAGAAGGTGGCTCGAAGGATCGTGGTGATAGAGCAATAGAAAGTGAGAAGGTAAGAAGATAAGAAGGCCAGAAAATAAGAGATCAGACAGCTTCTCAGCTTCTTAACTTCTTATCTTCTATCCGACTAGAGATACGACCTGGCTCCCAGGTAACGGGATTTATAGTATTTGTTTGACATGGAAGAGATGCGGATTTTGCGGCCGCTGCCGGGTGCATGCAGGAAGTTATTGCGCCCGATATAGATGCCCACATGGGAAACTCTTCCGTCGCCGTTGGTAGCAAAGAACACCAGATCGCCGGCTGACAATTTACCTGGATCGACCGGTCTGCCGGACTTCCATTGATGCCGTGACGATCGCGGAAGTTCCAATCCGTTTAATCGGTAAACGACCATGGTTAGGCCGCTACAATCAAAACCTGTTTTAGACGATTGTCCTCCCCAGCGATAACGGACCCCAATGAACCGGTTTGCGGTTCTTACTATTTCTTTTCTAAGATACGCCTTATCTTTAGACCCAGGGGCGACCGTGGCGTAAGCGCCTGGTCCGATAAGATAGTATTCATCGATAATTCCAGCAGTTTTCAGGCCCTCGGCCTTTCGCCGGGCAGTGTCGATTGTTCGGTAGTTGCCAATACGCACCTTATAGAGCCCGGACTGGCTGCGAAAATGATAGGCGTTTAATCCCTGGGCCTGCAGCTTTTCGGTAAACCGCACGGCATTGTCTTGTTTTGCGAAAGCTCCGGCCTGAATGGTGTGACCCATAGAGGGAAGCGGCTTTGCTAAAGGTTTTTGAGAATTATGCTGCGACATCTTCGCCCCACTGCCGCAACCCAATGTAATGGATAGAATTGCCACGGCCAGTGGAATTATAACTTGTCGCCACCGTGGCGTTTTAAATGCATGCTGACTTTGGATAACCGTATCCATTGGGAGACGGAGAATTGAAGATTGAAGATTGCAGATTGAATATTTGAGGGTGTCGCTGCGCTCCGTCAATTTAATCTCTGTTAACATCTAATTCCCCGTGACCTGCCGCAAGGGATCCGTAAATATTCAATATTCATTCGAAAATATTCAATTATGGCGATACGCCTATCAACATTTTCACGATCACCGGAAAGGCAACAAATGTGCCGACAGAGCTGCCCAAATTGGTGAATACGACTACTAGAAGAATTCGCGTCACCTTATTTTTCCAAAATCCCCGCACCGAAAGGATGTCATCAGGAAGACTTTCTAGGTCCTTTACCTTCGGTTTGCGTGAGAATGCCTCGACAAGCCCTGAAACCCAGCCGGCGGCAATCATTGGGTTTAATGAGGTTAATGGTGCCGCCAGCATGGAGGCGACAATTGTGACCGGATGAGCCAGGGCAATAATAGCTCCAAGTCCGGCTAAAATAGCATTGGCGGTAATCCACCAGACAATCATATCCTTACCGGCCTGTTTACCTCCGAAAAAAAAACCGGCGATAAACATCGCCATGATGGCGGCAGGGATGAGCCATTTTAGGATTCCGGTAAATTTTTTTTTGGGCGGCAGCCGTTCGAGGGACGGGATATCAACATCAGAGTTCCAATTTTTCTTAATGCCTGGAACATGCCCGGCACCGACAACCGCTACTATTTTTTGGCCGGGGGCGGTTCGAATTTTAGCGGCAAGGTACTGGTCTCGCTCATTGATCAGAATGTCTTTTAAGACTGGTAACGATTTGCCCACTTCGCTCAGCAAGGTTTCGAGAACATCCTCCTGCTTCATTTTTTCAATATCTTCTTCCTTGATTTCATCAACCTCACCCAGCGAAAGAATCAATTGAAACAAGAGCTTGATTTTGTTCCACAAACCCATTTCCCGCCAAGTGCGTGACAGGGTGGTACGGATATCCCGATCGGCCAGATGAATTGCGGCGCCGACTTCATCCGCCGTATCGATGGCGGCGATCATCTCTTGGCCGGGCTTAATGTTCAGTTTTTTAGCGATTCGTTTCTGAAACGATGCCAGTAAGAGATTTGAGAGCAAAAGAAACGATTTCTTTTCTTTAATAATTTTGACGATGTCCGTCTCCTGCCAGCGCTCCTTTTGGCGGATCGACTGATACCTGGACTGGCACAGTTCAACACAAACCGTATCGGGGCTTTCTTCCTGAATCACCCTGGTAACTTGTTCTGCACTTTCTTTGGAAACATGGGCGGTGCCCACCAAAATGACCTGTTTGTCATCATATTCGAGATGGTGCACCATTTTAGCGTTGTTTGACATTAGCATAAGGTTAAGTTTTCCCTTTATTTTTTGAAGCTTACAATATATGACATATGAATTGGTAAGGCAAGCTGAATCTGGTGTGCAAGCGGGGACGATTTCCAGATAACCATCGGCCATTGACTACTGTCGACGGAAACATCCGAGGTTTTTTAATGCTGATTTATGATGACATTTACTCATGGGAAGGCTGGGGGGGAAAGTTGCGCTTGGCCAGTGGGAAATGCCGGCTGCGTATCTTTGATCTCAAAAAGGGCACTAAGAAGGGACTGACACATCTAAGGCCGATGATCGTTATTGTCTCGGATGTCGACGGAAGCCCGATGTCGGTCAGAAGCTGCAGCGGCCATATCGCTACCAGTATTGCCAGGGAATTCAACATCAAACCCCAACAGATGCTGTTTATCGAGTATTATCCGCAGACCGTCTACGGTCAGCAGCGAGAACATACGATTTCGGAAAAATATGATCTTGTCGAATTCAACTGGCATCAGGACAAAGCCATCGAACCCAAATGGCGAACCTTAAAACCGCCCCTTTTGGATATGGTCCAAGAGTTGGTGGAAGCAAAATAGCATAGTGCATGGCGTCTGGGGCAGATGGCATTGGGATATCGCAAGGTTGAAGACGGAATTAAGTTAAAGGAAGCTGAAAGCCCATAGCAGACGCTTTGCACTCATTTTTACTGATCTGTCTGGGCTTCTTCGGTGGCGGTGCGTGCCTCTTGGACTGCTTTTGCAGCTTGCTCAACGGCTGCCTGGGCCTCAGCCCGGGAGGCTTCGGTTTCTGCTTTGATGCGGTCAATCCGTTTTCTAAACTGTTTTCTTTTTTCTTGGGTAGAGGAGAGACGACGAATATATTCATTGTTGTACTCGAATTCTTCTTCTGCTTGTTTCACGGCTTCTCGGGCCCGTTCTTCGGCGTTTCCGGCTTTTATTTCAGCCTGCCGCGCTTTTTCTAGTTGTCTTTCTTTATCAAACTCACGGCGCAGTTCTTCCTTTTGTTTTTGAATCGCCTCTATTTCCTGGGGCGTCTTTTCATCATATTCAATCACCTCAATATCTTCTACCCTGTCTGGCTCGGGGGGCGGCTGGCCGGATAAATTTACAACCCCGTTTTTGTCGGTCCAGGTATAGATCCTTTGGGCGCTGAGGTTTAATCCTGTCAACACCGTCAAAAGAAGACCGACCGTTATGATTAGAGGTTTCATCCGGACCCCCCTGTATTTTGAAGTTATATAAAGATAATCAATCCCTGCCCAGAATCAAGCCCGGTTTACGCTTCTTGACACCTACTAATCGGAACGCGAGAGGAGCAGACTTCAAATATGGAATGAATAGCAGGTTTATGATACTGTTTTGATTATATGGATGTATTTTTATACTGTCAAACAAGTCTTTGATTATAGAAAAATTAAAAAGTCGGAAAAAGCCAAAACCCATGGAGCAGGCAACAAGCGTACTAAAAAATTATTCTATTAAACGCTGAGCGCTCTACCATATGCTTTTATCATTCCGAATTTCGCCTTCCCATTTCTAACTTCCAATTTCTGTCATCCGACCTCTGTAATCTGTTATTTGGCCTCTGTCCTCTACCATCTGTCATCAGTTTTCTTGACTCCAGAACTTTTGTAATGTCTCGGCGAACTGTTCCTGATTTTTCACTCTGATGGGCTGCCATTCAATGGGTAACAGAGATCTATAGCGATAGGTGGCATAACGCTGGTCAATTAAAAGGACGACGCCGCGGTCGTTTTCGGTGCGAATCACCCGTCCGGCAGCCTGGAGCACGCGGTTAATACCCGGGTACTGATAGGCATATTCAAAGCCGGCATTATCGGTGTAGGTAAAATAGCCCTTGATCAATTCATTTTCCAGCGAAATTCCGGGAAGACCGACACCCACCACGACCGCTCCGGACAAGTGATCGCCCACCAGGTCAATGCCTTCGCCGAAAACGCCTCCCATCACGGCAAATCCTACTAGTGAATTGGTTGAAGTATGCCGATAGCGGTTTAGAAAGTCATCTCTTTCGGATTCGCTCATGCCCGGAGTTTGAATTATAATATCGCTGTCGGGGTCATGGGGTTTAAATGATTCATATACCATCATCATATACTCATAAGACGGAAAGAATATTAGATAGTTGCCTTTCCTCTGATTGATCAGCGTGTAGATTGCCTGTAAAACCTCCAATCTTGTTTTTTCCCGATCTCGATATAAAGTGGAAATCCTGTCGGATATAAAAAGGTTTAGATTTTCGCCAGGAAATGGTGAAGGTATGGTTATACCGGCGGCGTCTCCATTGCAGCCCAGAATTTTTTTGAAATATGACATGGGCGTCAATGTGGCTGAAAAAAAGATTGCAGCCCCGCATCGTTTCAAGGCGTTCTCCAACTGGCTGGAAGGGTTAATGCAAAACAGCTTGAGCTTCAGATCCTTTTTTAATTTTTCATAACAGGTCGCATAGTTTTCATCGTACTTTTCAGCTACCCGCAGAAAACCTGAAACTGCAAAAAACAAATCAAGCAATTCTTCGCGAAACGGCGCTTTGATGTTGCGGGACAACCAGCGTTCCGTAACGCCAAGAAATCCACTCAAGATGGGAAACAGCTCACCCGGTGGCTGCTTTGCATGACGGGCGTGGCCGCTTTCTTTGCATTGTTTTCTCTCCTTGACCAACCAAGCGTTAACCTTGCCAAGGATTTTGTATATTCTTGGAATTTCATTGCGAATGGCACGCCGCATATCCAGTATCGGCTGCTTGAAGATTTCTGCCGAATACATTTCCCGGGAGCGGTCGACAAGATTATGCGCTTCATCTATCAATAACGTGTAATCATTGTTTTTTTCCTGAAAAAAGCGACGCAAAAAAACCCTCGGATCAAAAGCATAATTGTAATCGCATATGATGCAGTCCGCCCAGTACGACAGTTCCAAGGTAAACTCAAAGGGGCAGACCTGATGAGCCTTTGCCATTGATTCTACCGCTGTCCGGGTGAAGGCGTCCTGACGAAACATATCATTGAGAGCCTCATTGATGCGGTCAAAGTATCCACGGGCAAATTCACATTCTTCCGGGTTACAGGCACTTGCGGAATTAAAACAAATTTTATCTTTAGCGGTGATGGTCAGGGATTTAATTTTAAGCTGGTTTTTGCGTAATTCGTCCAGCGCTTTTTCCGCAGCAATCTTACCGGTGGTGCGGGCTGTCAGGTAAAAAATTTTGGTATTCAACCCTTCGGCCATGGCTTTTACCGACGGAAAAATGACCGCCATGGTTTTTCCGATTCCGGTGGCAGCCTGGGCCAGCAGCTGGCCGCCATTTTTGACTGTTCGGTAAACATCCACCGCCATTTCACGCTGACCGGGGCGATAATTGTTGAAAGGGAATTCCAGGCTGCGGACGGATTCATCACGTAATTGTTCCCATTTTACAAGGGTTTGTGCCCAGCTGAGATAACCGGCGATCAAATTTTGAAAAAATGATTCCAGATCGATTATGGTAAATTGGCGTTCAAACTTGCGGATTTCTGCGGTATCGACCTGATAGTAGGTCAGCTGCGTGCCGATTTCGCTCAGGCCGTGTTCCCTAGCATAGATGTAGGCATAGCATTTAACCTGGCCCCAGTGAAGGGGATCCTTGTTCTTTGCGTAATGTTCCAGGTTACGAGTGGTTGTTTTGATTTCTTCAATCAACACCCGATCCGGTTCAAGAAAGACGCCATCGATCCTACCGCCGACAGTTAGTATAAAAAATTCAGTTTCAATCTGATGGGAGACGGCAACTTCAGCCGTATAATTTTCCGGACGGGATTGCTGAAGTTTTTGGTGGATTCGAATGGCATCTACCGGACGGGCGGAGGATAAAAATTCAAATGCCAGATCACCTGTGCGCAATACGTGTGCAACGATATCCCTAACTGCTATTTTTAGTGATTTTTTCAAGGGTTACGCTACAATTGAAATAAAGTGCAACTTAAAAGCTTGTCATCATGTTTGTACACGATTTATGCCACGGTCAGGTTGAATATTCGAGCCCCCGGCTCGGAGAGGAATGTTATCGATTTAAATAAAAAAGCAGAGCAAAACGAGACAATAGAGCTTCAATCTTCAATCGTCAATAATTTTTTCCCCGAAAAATCAGGATCTACGTTTTGCTACAACCAGCTAGTTCGGGTTGGCTTAAAGATGCTGTTCTCGCTGAAAAAACAGCAAATTGCTGAAACCTAATCAATCGATTTTTTAATTGATTTGCACCGATTTCAAGCGAATTTTACCAACGGCCTGAAGCGTGATTTCGGTACATCTCATTATAAAGACTTTTTGGGCTTAGTTAAAATTATCATTAAAGTATTGAAAAATTATGCTTTTTTGTTATTCTTGTCTTGACTTTATCTGATTTTATATACTCTAATAGGGTGATATGTACCGATAGGTCGTATAGGTTCCGGGATATTCAATTATCCGGAGGGGGGAAGTTTATGACGGACTCAAATCTCCAGTTTAAAGACAAGATCATACCGATCGAATTACCATCCCAGGTGATATTCAAGGAAATCATCGGCCAGGGTACCGCCATGCTAAAGATATTCAGGATGGTTGAAAAGGTCGCCGAAAGTGATACTACCATTATGCTGAACGGGGAGACGGGCACGGGTAAAGGTCTGATTGCCAGAGCTATTCATGAGGCCTCGGGCCGAAAAGATAACCCATTTGTCCAGATTAATTGTGGCGCCACACCAGAGGGGCTGCTAGAAAGCGAATTCTTCGGTTACCGGCGTGGAGCTTTTACAGGCGCTACTTCGGATAAGGCCGGCAAGTTCGAAATGGCCAAAGGCGGCACTATCTTTTTAGATGAAATCGGTGACATGAGCGCCGACCTGCAGGTGAAAGTATTAAGGGTGCTTGAAGAAGGTGAATTTGAGCGCGTCGGAGGCAATAGAACCATCAAGAGTGACGCCAGAATTATTGCCGCCACACACCGGGATTTGGAAGAAGAAGTTCAAAAAGGAAACTTCCGTGAAGATCTTTTTTACCGTCTCTATGTGATACCGATCATGTTGCCGACTCTAAAAGAGCGTAAATCCGATATTCCCTTTCTTGTTTCCCACTTTTTGGAGCAGTTCGGCCGGAAAATGGATCCCCCGCTTGCGAAAGTTTCCGATTCGGCCATGAAAATTTTGATGAATTATTCCTGGCCGGGTAATGTTAGAGAGCTTAAGAATCTCATCGAGAGACTTGTTGTTTTACACGAAGGTGATAAAATATTACCGGAGGACCTTCCCGAAAAACTTAGAATGGAAACTGAGCGGGCGGCACATAACAAATTGGGATTGCAGAGTAACGGGATTTCCTTCAACACGGCTGTCAGCGAGTTTGAAAAAGCCCTTATTATCAGCGCACTTGAGAAAACAAACTGGGTAAAAAATCGAGCGGCGCAGCTTCTTAAGATAAAAAGAACGACCTTGGTTGAAAAAATAAAACGCTACAATCTAGAAAAAGATTCCGAAGCGGGCAGCTGAATAATTGGCGTATTGAAAACCATACGCACACTTTTTTGGTTTGATCAGCAAGTTCAGATGGAGGGAATTCATGGAGGATTTTGAAATCTTATTTGTGGATGACGATACGACAATTCTATCCTTGGTTGAGGAGTATCTGAACGCCTTTAATTATCGGGTAAGCGTCGTTGATAACGGTCTTAAGGCACTTGAGCTTATTGAGGAAAAAAATTTTGATGTCGTTTTTACCGATTTTAAAATGCCTGATATCAATGGACTCGAATTGCTCGCCATGATCAAAGAATACCGGCCTCTGACCGAGGTGATAATCGTCACAGGGCACGGCACCATGGAATCTGCCATTCAGGCAATGAAATATGGCAGTTATGATTACATCCAAAAGCCATTCAAACTGGAAGTTCTAAAAATTCTGATTGAAAAAATTTATGAGGAAAAAAAGCTTAAACAGGGAAATATTATCCTGAAGAGCCGGTTAAAAGAAAGGCATAAATATGATCAACTGATTGGTATCAGCCTCAAGATGCAGGAAATTTACGAGCAAATTGACCGTATGAGCGATAACAGCCCCAATGTTTTAATCCAGGGGGAAAGCGGGACGGGTAAGGAGTTGACGGCTCATGTGATTTATAAAAACAGTGACCGAAAGCAAAAAGCGTTTGTACCCGTAAATTGCAAAAGCTTCGGTAAAGGGGTTGCCGAAAATCAGATTTACGAGCACGCCCTAAGTCTGCTTAAATCTTCGGCCGGCGGCACTATCTTTTTTGATGAAATTACCGAAATTGCTCCGGACATGCAGGCCGAAATCAGCCGAGCCTATACGGAGAATTTTCTGCCATCTGCGGCAGTTGATGATAAACAAAAGTCCGGCGTTCGGTTATTGGCTGCCACCAAAAGAAATTTAGGAGAAACCGGTGGGCGTGAAATTGTCAACCAGGATTTTCTCAATTGCACTAATGACGTTATCATACAAATGCCGCCGCTGCGAGAACGCAAGGAGGATATCTGCCTTCTGATTAACCATTTCCTGGCGAAATTTAACACGAAACGTGAATCCAAGTCTATGAACGTATCACCGGAAACACTGGATGTTTTGTTGCGATACAACTGGCCGGGCAATGTGATCCAGTTGGAGAATGTGATCGAAAGAGCCTTTGCACTGAAGGTGGATTTGAACATAGAAGTCGACGATTTACCTTCGGAAATTAAAACATTTGGAGAAATTTCAAAGATATGCTGAGGATGAAAATGAGTGACGACTTACAAGTAACCAAAGATTTCAAATAAAATAAGATCTAAAGGGATGACGATCGGGAGATATATGCTCAAAAAGGCCCGACTCCAATCGACGAAACAAAACATTACGACCCGCCGCCCTTGCCTGGCAAGGGCAGGCGGGTCGTAGCTTGAAGCATTCCACCTTTCCTAACATCGGTTGTACTATTTTTAGCGAAGCCCCATCAATTCAGTCGCTTGGCACACTTCATTTTTATTCGCCCATTTTATCCCTTCACAATCTCCCTGATCACAGGCTTTTTTAAAATCGCCACAGGCCAAATCACTTTGATTCAATTGATAGTAAACCAGTCCCCGATTAAAATGCGCTTTAGCATAATTCGGCGCCAGTTGAAGACTGCGATTGAAATCGGTCAGTGCCCTCTGATAATCGGCCATTTCATAATAGGAATTGCCACGGTTGTTGAAGGCTGCGACATATCCGGGATCCTGTTTGATCGCCTGGTCGTAATCTTTGATGGCCTGCTCGTAATTTTTTAATTCATAATAGGCAAGTCCACGATTATTGTAGGCTTTAGCGGTCTCTTGTTTTTGACGAATGGCATGCCCCCAGTACTCAATGGCCATGTTGGGATTTTTATATTTGCCATTCTGCCAAAGTGACATTGCTTTTTGACCCCAGTTCACCGCTTGATGCTTAGGTTGATTTACCGGATTTTTCTGACTCCCTGTTACAGCTGCTTTTCTTTTAGAAAGCTCATTTGATAAATTGATTTTCTGAGAACCGTTTGATGATTTCTGTTGTAAAAGCTTAAAGTCTGGATTGTCGGATAGTTTTGCCGCATAATTCATAAATTCCATTGTTCCGCTGGCCATAATAATAGGTACTAGTACAATCGAGGCTACCGTCAAGACGCTCCACAGCACCATGACCTTGGTCAAATGAAGTTCTTTGTGCTTGATCCAGCCCCAAATAAAGGCATAAATCCCAAAGAAAAAGCCCAATATTCCCTTCAGTGCCCCTTCATTTTTAAATAACTTGACCAGAACGATGAAAAAGAAAACAAAGGACAGAATTTGCATGATCAGAAATGCGATTCCCAGTGCGAAAGTCATAATTTTTCCCCTTAACTCATTCGGTTATGTCTATATTGATCCCAAGGATCATCGCAAAATCTTTTTATTCAAAATGTATTTTTTGATGAAACCGTCGCAAGATTAAAATATTGCCAACGGGGCGAAGCGTTTACTCCATTATCGGCACTTATGGCAAAAACTTTATTGATATTATGGGATCACCCGGGTGGTTATCGGTGGTTTTCAGCCTTATGCTAAAACGTTAGGATCATAAGGTGAGCATAAAGGGGATTATTGAGACGGTCCTGATGACATACGATTGGCTGTTTTAAATTCGTTACGGTTACTGAGACCTCCACCAAGCTGTCCTTTATGACCTGTTTCATATATAACCTGGTCCTAATGGGGTTCAGTTCGGAGTCAACTTGAGCTTTTGGCCGGGCAGGATGGTCGCCTTGGGACTAATATTATTGTAGCTGCGCAGCTGGTCCAGTGTCAAACCATATTGGCGACTGATCGACCACAGTGTTTCCTTGGCACGAACCTGATGGAATTTGGATATTGTTTGCTTTTGATCTGTTTTAACCGGTTGCATTGCTTGCGATGATTTTTTTTGGTGTAACAAACCTAATTCTTTTATGATTTGATCGACTTGGGTTGTAACCGTTCCATTGAAACGATCATATCGCTCGCTGATCAGGCTCAATTGTTGTTCTAGCTCGCCGAGCCGATCAAGGGCTTGATTCATGGCGCCCATAGATGCCAGTTTTTTTTCCAGTTGTTGAATTTTTACTTCAAGTGATTGCAGCTGCCTGCTGTCGACGGCATCTTCAGGGCCTGATAAAAGGATCACAAGAAGGATAACGATGACGACTAGACTGACACCGCCGATGGTAAACGGGTTTAAATATTTATTGCGGAAAATACCTGAGTGATCATCGTAGTAATCCTCGCGGTTTAGCTCCTGTATATCTTCATCGTCATATTTGTCATTGATAACAAAATTATCGTGGTTTTCAAATTTTTGGTCGACCATTTTGGTTAGCCTTTCTAACTGGGAATTGTTAGCCGGGTGTTTTATATACATCTGTATTTTGCAACTGCCAGCGTGCAATTGCAAGCAAAGCGACCAGGGTCAGTAGAAAATACCAGGGAAACCAGCCGATTGATTTTATAAACACTAAATTCTCAATTCCTGCGTGACTTAAATCAGGATAGGAGACGGCCAGCTGCGGTCGCAGAAAAACCAACAACACAGAATACATTACACCGATTAAACCATAGGCAAGATTGAATGACAAGCCCTTGAAGCTCAACACCGTGGCTCGCTGGTGTGAGGCGGTGATGCGATTTAGGTAATGGCTCTGGAAAAAGCGACCCATATACATCACCACGGAAAGCAGTGCCACTGGAAGCAATCCGATAATTGGCCAAAAAAAGGTTATCCCGAACAGGCCGATTGTGCTGACGATGGCCATTACTCCAAGATTGTAAGCCGGAGAGTGTCGCATCACCAATTTGTATGCCAGCCAGGGGATGACCAGACCCAGCATTGCAAATCCTGAGCCGATCAAACCAAATGACGCTTCCGGTAGGTTAATGAGCCGGTAGTATTGGCTGTTCAAGGTGACGACCATGCGAATACAATTGTCGAACATCAGACCTGCAAGAATGAGCACCAAGGCAAAGGGTGTTTTTAAGATCCAGCCACCTGCCTGAAGGGTTAATTTGAAGGCCTGGACTATCGATTTTCCGCAATCTTCTGATGGGCTGCATTCGAATTCGACCGACGGCCGCTCTTCTTGAAGTTTCAACGTGGTCAGCAATGTCATGATGGCCATTATGAAGGTAAGATAAAGCGGAAATCGCAGGGTGATGTCCTGGTTCAGCTGTACATTCATTCCGAGGGCACTCGCCAATCGCTGCATCAGCGACGGATCATAAACAGCCGCGCCAAGACTCATGGCACCAATGTAGGCTATAGATTGGATTCGCATTTGCTTTTCGAGGACCCGGGGCCAGTCGCGAATATCACCTTCTTTTTTCAGTGTATCGTAGGCGATGGCTTCATCAGCTCCACTGGCTGCTGCTTCGGCTGCTCCGCTCAAAACCCGGTTGACCAGAAATATGGCAAAGAGCAAATCGGGGTTACCCAGAGGGGCAAAACACAACAGCGCGATTTCAATCACCATCAGTATCCCGGTTGCAACCAAAAGATTCCGACGGCCAATGGTATCGGCCAGCGCACCTGAGGGGACTTCCAGCAGAACGATGGATGCCGCCCAAGCGGCATTGAGCAGGGCAAATTGTTCAAGGGTCAGACCGAAATCTAAAAACAGGATGGTGAAAACAGGATAATAGAATCGAGCGTTGAAAAATACGCGGAAGGCAATGAATAGGCGAACATTTCGAATTGCAAGCGCTGATTTCCCGTTGGGTGTATCCTCAGATTCTTTTATGCTCAACAATTTACCGTTATTCTCTGTCAATCATTTCCTCGATGATGCGCCTGCCGCCATAAAGTTGATGTTCGTCGCCGACGTTTTTGTTCGTTTTGGGGCTCGCAAGCACCCCTTCCAGCCAGATCGTCGGAAAAATAAGCAAATCATAGAGATTGATCACGAATCTGCCGGCATAGTATCCAATGTTTCCGACCAAGCGAAACCCAAAGGCAATCAATCTGAGTGCACCAACAGCGATGATTCCCAGAACCGTGCGGCAAGATGATATAAATGATTCCAGCGGTATCGCTGCAAACACCAGGGCAAAGGGAAAGATGAATCCCATAATCATTTGTCCAACTGCGGGTAGCATGCCCACCGAGGCAGTTTGTTCAGTATCTGCGATGGACTGGCCGAATGCCCCTAAATGCCAGGCAAAGCGATCACCCGCAACTGCCAGTGCCGACCCGAGCCCGGCCAGGATCGCCAACAGCGAGAAGGCTATCCACATGATCCGTCGACGCATTATATCGTCCATACTGCCGATGTTGGGAAAAATGCGCGTGATTCGCAGTGATTCCATTATAAACAGTCCCATGGTCAATTCAATTAAAATAATAACCAACACAGCGACGTCCGATGTTTTGTAAGGCCCGATGTCGCTTACGTTGCCGATCATTTCCGACATGGGCAAGGCAATCATATTGTAGTTTATAAAGACCGCGCCGCCAGCAATCAGCAGAAACAAACCGGAACTAAAAAACTGCGTCAGCGAAGAGGACGAGAGTAGCCTGGCCGCCTTATCCGTCTGTAAGCGAATTTGTTCATAGTCATCCATATAGCGGTCAATACTCTTGGCCCGCCGGTTCAGGTTGTCGATTGAGTTGCCGGCCTTGTTGAGGGTCTTCTGCACCTTACGCCAAACCGGCAGCATTTTCTTTAGAATTCCATAGCGTGAAACATGGGATTTTCGGTAGTTCTCAATGGCTGATTTATGCTGCTCCTTCAGGGTGCGGTTGATTTCCCCCAGCATATTGGCAACCATCGAATCGCCGGTATGTTTAATACCAGCAATCGATTCGATGATCGGCCGCCAGTTCGGCAGTGACGGTGGAACATCCGCACTGGCGCTATAGTCCTCATTAAGGCGGGTGGTAAATTCCAGCAGCTGGCGTTGGAGATGTGGATAACTAGCCAGGTCCCTGATAACTGCTGAGTTGATGCGATCGAATTCCCTCTCCAATAGTCTTTCGGCTTTCTCCAGGCCGGCCGCTATTAGAACTTCACGGTTACGTCGGACCAGGTTGCTTTCCGCTGAAAGTATTGATGTCGCAGTCAGCCGCATGGCATTATGGATGATCTTAGCCAAGGACCCCACCACGCGATGAAAAGGTTTGCGAGCGAAATAAAGTGCGGCGAGCAGCAAAACAATCCATACCATCATGGACAGGAAAGGATTTGACGTGATACTCAACATGTTGGCAATAGGCATGCCCACCTCCGTTTAACCGCCTAAATTCAGAACTACTGGTGTGTCGTAAAATATTTACGCTTATTTTCACTATAAATTTTGTAGGTTCTTTAGATATCAGGGCCTCCCGAAAAGTTTTTCCAATTGAGGTCAGGAGCCCTGAAATCAAACGTCTCGAAATTTCTACAACTAATTGAAAATATTTGGTATTTTGTTTAGAATAACATTTCAATCGGGGATTTGTACATTTCCTTGCCAAATATCAGGCTTGCTGAAGTATTTATTCGGGTTTTGCCGCAGCAATTTCAGTCTGCCGCGGTAATGTTCGACATAGCGGTGCTTGTTTAACTCATTTCCGAAGTACTCAAACGGTTGTCCTTCGAGAAAAGAGATTTTCTCTATAAGTTTATCCTTCTCGGCGGCAATCTTTTCTTCCTGTGTAGGCGGTCGATTTTTTTCTGCCTCCTGGGCTTTTAGCTTCTTTTCCTGCTGTTGTTTCTTATCGTTTTCATCAGCTTCTTCGAGAAGGTTTTGTATTTGTTTTTGGTCTGCTTCGGTCCGTTTTTGGTCTGCTTCTTCATCGTACTTGTATGTTTTAGATTCCGTATGAACTTCATAGTTTTCTGCGTTCTCAGGGGGGGTATCGCTATAATGCTTAACCCCCTTTTCATCGGTCCAAGTGTAAATTTCAGCATTCAAGGCGGAAACACAAAAAAAAGTAAGTGCGGATATGACTAGAATATTAAAGAATTTCATTAATCCTCCTATTCTTATTGTTCGACCTGTTTTAATAGAATTAAATGACAATTTTTGTGTGATTCGGGTATGTTGACTGGTTGCCACCAAAATTAATCAGCGAAAAAATCTAACCTCATTAACGTTCGAGTTTCCATATTGGACTTGCTGTCGCATTTGAACGCTGTCATTTTTTTTTAATAGATTTTAATAGTTTACCAGCAAAGTGTCAATGTTATTTTTTCTAATATCCCTATATCTAACTTACCAAATATTGTACGATAAAACCCGGAAAGGACCTATTGTCAGGAAGCAAATGACGTTTCGGCTGGATAACCAATTGACACCCCCCACTCTTTTAATTATTATTCCACTAAAAATCAGCGGCCACCAGCAGAGGTGGCCCCGGCCCCTTTAAGGGCCACCCTCATACCCCCAGCTAGGCTGGTGGTCGCCGAGTAACCATAAAAGAAGGAATTAAATCAATGGAACAACTCCTCAAAACCGTATTTTACGACAAGCATGTCAATCTCGGTGCCAAAATGGTGGAATTTGGCGGGTGGGACATGCCGGTGCATTATGAATCCGGTATTGTGCAGGAGCATTTGAGCACCCGCAGGCAGGCGGGGCTGTTCGATGTTTCTCACATGGGCCGTTTCATTGTCGGCGGGCCCGGTGCACTTGATTTTCTCCAGTATGTGCTGACCAACAATGCCGCCGCCCTGGAAATCGAAGAAGGTCAGTATACGATGATCCCTAATGAAAACGGTGGCGCCCTGGACGATGCTTACTTATACCGCTTTGTAGCGGATGAATACCTGCTGGTCGTCAACGCCGCCAATCGTAAAAAGGATTGGGATCATTTAATGGCAGTCAAGGATAAATTCGGTCAGGTGATGATCGAAGACCGCACCATGGACATGACCATGCTGAGCCTTCAGGGGCCCTCAGCCAAAGAAATTTTATCCGATCTCATGGATTCCGGACGATTGCCGGAGCCTCTAAGAAACTATTTGAGTATCCTTTATATTAGCGGGCGTCGTATTTTTGTTGCACGCACCGGCTACACCGGTGAACCAATTTGTTTTGAGCTTTTTAGCGACCGTGAGGATGCTTTAATGGTATGGGAGTTGCTGCTGGAAAAGGGCGCGGTGCCGGTGGGTTTGGGAGCTCGTGACACCCTGAGGCTGGAGGCTGGATTGCCACTTTACGGCCACGAATTGGGTCTGGGGGCGGATGGTGCAGAAATACCGATATTTGCCTGCGATTTGGCCCGTTTTGCAGTAAGCTTTTCACCGCTCAAGAGAGATTTTGTCGGAAAGCAACCTTTGATGAAACAATTTGAGGCCTATAAAGGGATCGTTGACTGGGATTATTCGCTCCTTGAGGATCTTCCCCGCCTGATTCGGCCCATCGAACTGACAGGTAAAGGTGTTGCACGAGCCGGTGCCTGCGTATATCACGGCCAAAAGAAGGTGGGATATGTTACCAGCGGAACCATGGTCCCATATTGGCAAACTGAAGGTGTCGGGCTGTCATCCGTTCAAGGCCAAGATCGAAATATGAGGGCTATCGGGCTGGCAATGATGGACAGCAATCTGGTTGAGGGAGACGAGATCGAAATAGACATCCGGGGTAAAAAAGTTGCAGCTGTAATTGTGCCGTATTTTATACGAAACGAAGCCCCAACGTATTGCTGGCCCATTAAAAGCGATCAGCAGCGGGAGGCCAAAAAAACGATCTGTGCCAGCAAACAAATGACAGACAATGTCCGTGGGCTGATTGAAAAGGCGGCTTTCAATACCCGCTGGCGGCAAGAGCAATGTATCAATTTGATTCCTTCGGAGCAGACCGCTTCAGCCATGGCTCGGCTGCTATCCATCATGGATCCGGCGGCACGTTATGCCGAACACAAACAAGTGAAGGCATTTAAAGAAGCGGATGTTTTTTACTACCAAGGTACGGATTTCATTTGTGAAGTCGAATATCTGCTCACCTGCGAAATGCAAAAGTATCTGCAATGTACCGAAGTTGAAACGCGAGTGATATCGGGGCAGATGGCAAACACAGCGGTTTTCAGCGCAATGGTAGATTACCTGAATCGGGCCGATCGTAAGAGCGAGCAGCGTAGAATTCGAAAAATAATGAACAACCATATCATCAAAGGAGGGCACCTGAGTGCTCAACCTATGGGGGCTTTGCGGGATTTTGTGATGCGTGATCCCAAACGAGAAAAACCTGCGGTGGTCAACTTTCCTGTATTGGCAGAAAACCCATACAAGATAGATATGAACGAGACCCGTGATTTGATCGTAGAGCACCGACCCGAGCTGATCATTTTAGGCAAGAGTATGATCATCCATCGTGAACCGGTGGCTGAAATTCGTGCAATTATCGATGAACTTGGGCTGAATTGTACGCTGATGTACGACATGGCCCACGTTTTGGGATTGATCGGACCATACTTCCAGCAACCTTTCAAAGAGGGGGCTGACATCGTGACCGGCTCCACACACAAAACCTATTATGGCACTCAGCGCGGTATCATCGCTGTCAATTACACCGAAGACGACCGCGGCTATGAGTTCTGGGAGGCTATTCAGCGCCGGTCCTTTCCGGGATCCATGAGTAATCATCATCTGGGTACTATGGTAGGATTGTTGATGGCTGCCTATGAAATGAACCATTTTAAAGATGAGTACCAGAAAAACGTCATTGCCAACGCCAAAGCATTTGCGCTGGCACTAAAAGATTGTGGTTTGGCTGTGGCAGGAGACCCGGAGATGTCCTATACCGAAACCCATCAGGTCGTCATTGACGTGGGCTATGCCAGGGGCCCTGAAATTGCGCGACGCTTGGAAGATAATAATATTATCCTCAATTACCAGGCAGCTCCGGAGGAGGAGGGATTTACGGCTGCCGGCTCACTGCGGACCGGAGTTCAGGAGATGACCCGCTTTGGGATGAGAGAAAATGATTTTAAACAACTGGCTCAATATATCGCGGATGCTATCTTCAAGGATAGCAACGTCAAGCAGGAAGTGAGTTCCCTGCGCAGAAAATTTTTGGATATGCAGTACTGTTTCGCTGACGAGGAATTTGATGATCTGATGCAATCGCTTCATCAATTGGTCTGATACAAGGATATAGGTTTAACGGTTGCAAGGTCAACGTTCCGGGTTGAAAAACCCAGACAGCTCATATCCAAGTGGTCGTACCTTTAATTGATTGCAAATCTGTTTCACTCAATGGGGTATGACGGGTATTCCAGATTTTGATAATATTGTGAGCAGTATCCATCGGTTGTAAGCGTTGAAACCTGGAACTGCTCAGTTTAGGAAGGAGATAACGATGGGGCAGATCAGGATGACCGGAGAGATCCGCACGGATTATGATTGTGAAATCGGTGGTCTTCCTGCGGAAAGGTGGGCGGAAGCTGTATTCAAAATCGGTGAAGAAGAGATTATTCTGGAGGTCAGTGTAGAAAAGGATATTATCATCGGCATAATGGCCGGTGAAGATGCTTCATGGCGGGGTACCCTTGCGGGGCTGAAAAAAACGCTTAGAGGCGAAATTGAGGTAAAATAGGTATATACATATTTTACCCAATAAGATGATCGCACTCTATCCCCCCGGCGCTGCAATAACAGCTTCCACTGCTTTGTCTATTTCAAGCGTCCCGGTATTGATGACAATATCATAGTTTATGGGATCCGAAATATCCGCATTGAAGTATTTTGTTATAAATGCAGTTGTTGCATTTGTTCTTTGATGATCAGCTCAATCGAGCGGCTTTTGGTTTTCATGGAGGCCTCCTTTTCTGAAGCAAAGCACTTAGATGAAGGTTGCTGATCGAAGTCGCTGGATTCGGATAGGAGAAATCAGTTGAAGGCTGCGATCCAAAGGTAATTGCAGGTCAAGTCCACTGGGAATGTCGTACCGAGGTGACGCGAAGACAGGATTCTCTAATCTACGGAAATTAATTTTGTTCCTAAATATCAGTTTCACTTCATGACAGACTGCAAAGAAAGTCAAGACCTGATATATCGTGTTTTGCTAATCAAAGCGAAATCACGAAAAATAAAATAGACTGCGCAGCAATTCCACCATTTTTTCGGCCATCAATCGATGTCCTTGTTTATTGGGGTGAAGGCCGTCTTCCAGAAAATATTTTCCGCGGACATTTTCATTTTTATCTATAAAGGGGTGATAAAAATCAAGACAGGCAATGTCGCTTCCCTTGGCCGCCGATGCCAATGCATCCACAAGTTCGGATAATTTATCCAGGCATTTTTCCCACCCGGCGATGGGGGCCATCATATTTTGGTGCCGGATGCTTTCCATCTGCATGGGCAAGGGCAGACCTACTATCGGGACAATATTCCGATATTTCGCCTGGCTGGTCATGGCGAATATATTGGCCAGGATCAAATTGATATCGAGATCCCACCATAAATCGTTTGTTCCGGCCAATATCACCACTATCTCCGGCTGATATCGAATTACGTCCGGGTAAAAGCGGCCCAGCAGTCCACCGCTGGTATCCCCGCCGATACCACGGTTGAGGACGGTCACCTGAATTTGATTTTCGACCAGCTGCGGCCAAGTAAAATTATTTTCCAGATCGGAACCCTCGGTGAGGCTGTCTCCATGGCATACAATTGTTTTCATAAATTTAACTTCCATTTTGACAAAAAATCTTTGATGGATTTGAACAGCGGCTTGCGAATATGAACTTTTAAAAGCAGGTTTCCAGGTTGGCCGCCGCCCTTGCCGTCCTGGCCCATTGCCGCCAGCCGAATCTGCTGACCGTCGCGGATGCCGGGGGGGATCTTTACCAACAGTTTTTTTGATTTATGGCGCAGATAGTATGCATAAGGTCCTCCCGACAGGGCCTGCTGTGGATCCAGATAAAGATGGTCGTGAACATCGGTTCCATCCTCGGGGAATTGAAAGCCGCTTAGTTTTTGCAGCAAAAACCGGGACATTTTTCCGAAATTGCCGCCAAACGTTGAATTTGCCTGGTTTTGATAACCGGCTCCCCTGACCGGTCGGGCGGAAAAATACCCTTTAGCAGAAAATCCCGGCTTTTTAAATTCGAACTGACGGTATCCCCGGCCATAAAATTCTTTGAAGATCTCGTTAGAGCCTCTCAATCCAAAATTTCTGGCCATTTCTTCAAAAATGTGATTGATGTCCGATCCGCTAAATATGTCCTGTTCGGAATAATTATTTCTAAAATGCGTATAGGCCGAAGATCCGAATTGATTTTTGAGGGTATCATATTCGCGTTTTTTTGCTGGATTTGAGAGAACGGCATACGCTTCATTGACCTTTTTCATTTCTTCCACGGCACTGGTGTTTTCTTTGTTACGATCCGGGTGGAACTTAAATGCCAGCTGCCGATAGGCCTCTTTGATCTGCTTTGCCGTGGCGTTTTTATCAACGCCTAAAACTTGATAATAATCCTCTTGCACCATTGTCGGGGATTTCCTTTTGTCCTTAAAAATTCAGGAGATGAGCAGTCCTATGTTAAGAATAACCTGTTATAAGTCAACGCCGGTGGATATATTACCGAAATCCCAACTCAAAGATGACCGTACTTAGCAAATTCGGAGAGCACCAACCAGGCTTTGGCATCAAACTTTAGGGCCGCATTCTTACACATGCGGGATGCCCGGGCCGGGGAAACAAGTTCAACTTCAATGAATTCTGAACCGGTATTGCCGGCCTTGGACGGCCTACCGTCGCATTCAACATACACCATGGCCACAGATTCATCACTCATGCCGGCAGAGGAATATATTGACGGACTCATCCTGGTAAACTTGATGACGTCCAGGCCTGTTTCCTCTTTAAGTTCACGCCGGGAGGCTTGCTCAATGGTTTCCTCTTCATCAATCAGACCCGCCGGGAAACCGTATTCAAAATCCGCCAGCGGAATTCTGTATTCTCTGGTGACAACGATTTTATTTTCGGCGGTATGAAAAGGAACGATCACCACGGCATCGGGTACCGCAAATTTTTTGGTAATGCATTTGGGTTTTTTGGCGCGGGAGGCAATCTGCCAATATCGGTTGTGACCGTTTTTATCAACATATGCGACTTCGAACATGTTCAGCCATTTCAATTCTGTGAGTTTCTGCGAGCTTTTGATTTTCACCAACCTGTCCTCTATGTTCTATATCTGTCTATATAATAAAGGGTTGCGCCTACAGGCGCAAACGAAAGAAACAAAATATTGAGCAATGGAATCAGGAAAAGGAGGCCGAAACCCAGGTGAAATGGAAGGGTGCTCATTAGCAACCGGAAGCATTCTTTGAAAGGAGCCATCCGCCTGGCGGGGATCAGATCCGTATTATCCCAGGCAAGAAAAATTACCGCCGCCATCGAAGATAAAATCGTTACAATCGGACCCAGGGGGGTCAGCCAGCCGAGACCGATCAACACTAACGACAAGAGGACGGGGGCGGTTGTCCGGGGGATTTCCTG
>JARFPZ010000304.1 GCA_029288035.1 Desulfosarcina sp. | reverse complement strand
TCAATATTCGATCGTCAGTATCGTCTTTTGATCAGCGGGGGGTGGATCGATAGGAGATCGCGTGGACTCTAAATCCACGTAGCTCGGTGCGACACCGTGACCTCCCGCCAATTTTATTTTTCTGACAGGATTAACTGGATTGACAGGATATAATCACACCCTATATCAGCAAAATAAGATCAATCAGGTGTTAATGGTTATACGTTATTAGAGTAAGGATGAATCCCTCATTATATATCTCAATTTTAGATGATTTATAAGAGTGGATTTTATTCTATTGAAGCGATTAGCCAATAACCAATAAATAACAACGAATAGCTCTCATAAGCAGTTTGGGGTTATTAAACCCGGAATTCTGTATTCTGAGCCGACCACCTTATTCTTTACCTGGAGGCCGATTTGAATATATCCTGGACCGAGATTCAGCAGACTCGTTTGAAGGAACTGGCCGCGGATGACGCCGATCTTCAGTCACAATTTGACGGCGCCGCGGCGCGCGACAAAGCGTTTCAGCAATTGGAGAAAAAGCTGGTTAAAGTCGAGCGGCAAAAACTGCAGCAGCTGCGTGACGTTCATCGCAGGCCCAGGCTTTGTCGACTGGAAAGCCGATTGACGGATATCCTCATTCAGAATGATTTTGTACAGGTGACGACACCGACCATTTTGTCCAAGGGTCTGCTGAACAAGATGTCCATTGACGATACCCATCCGCTGACATCGCAAATATTCTGGCTTGACAAGGATAAATGTTTGCGACCGATGCTGGCGCCGCATTTATACTTCGTTCTGCAGGATCTCTTGCGGATTTGGGAAAAACCGGTGCGCATATTTGAGATCGGCTCATGTTTCCGCAAGGAGTCTCACGGCGCCCGGCATTCGAATGAATTCACCATGCTCAATCTGGTGGAGATGGGCCTTGCCGAAGAGACTCGCCAACGAAGACTTGAAGAGCTGGCAGCCCTGGTGACCCAAGCGGCCGGTGTGGACGACTATATTATTCAGTCCGAAAGTTCAGCCGTTTATGGTGAAACCAATGATATACTGGACGGACGCAACCGCCAGGAGCTGGGGTCCGCCGCCATGGGACCCCATGTGCTCGATCGCGCCTGGCAAATTACGGATGCCTGGGTGGGGATCGGGTTCGGTCTCGAACGATTGCTCATGGTCGCGGAAGGGAGTCAGAGCCTGGGGAAAATGGGAAAGAGCCTGGCCTATCTTGACGGTATTCGGTTGAATATTTGAGGTTAGGTTCAGCGGTTCAACGTTCAAAGGTTCCAGCCTGTGGTTACTGCTTTTCCATTATGAATCAAATCTTCAATCTTCAATTTTCATTTCCGGCGCAGCCGGGTTGGGCTTAACGTCGTGGCAGAGAAAAAACCAGCTAAAAAGCCTGCTAAACGCTTCTACCGTAAACGGGTTGAACTGTTTCGACTGATTGAAAAAATAAAACTCTGGCCTTCGCGTAAAGGGCTGTTGCATGGGATCAAGACCATCGACCGCCTGGGAGATCAAGCCCGGATCACGACGCACTGTAACAAAACCTTTATGATTAAAAACTCCAGAAACAGCCGGGCGGCTCGCTGGCTCAGAAATAAATGGTTTCGGGGCGTTTGCGGGGCCTGCCGCGTTCCCGATTGGAAGGTGGAAAAATATTCATCCACCTATTTTAAACGACATTATGGTTCTGCGCTGTTAAAGGAAAACGATAGTTAAAATGAGAGGTTCAAGGTTCAGGGTTCAAGGGTTACAACTGTTGGATACTGCTCACTGCTCCAAATATAAATCAAAATTTGGAACACCCATTATATCCGATTGAGTGAAAAGGATTTATAACCAATCGAAGGAATCTACAAAAATTGAAGAAAAACTAAGCGTAAATTTGCGACATGTCAATAGTTCTGAATTTAATTGGAGGAAATGATGCCGTACGACCCTGAAATGGATAAGGTGCTGAAGAAGTGGAAATGTGACGAAACCGGACTGGTGGTAACCATTAACCAATACGGAACCGGAGAACCGAAGGTGCAAATCGGCCCACGCATCCTGCTGAAAAAAGACGGGACGGAGCGTGCCCCTGTGAAAGCCGGCCGCTTAACCATCGAGGATGTGATGTGGTTTTATGATATGATCGATGAGATCAAAGATGAACTGACGAAAATAGCCAAGCCCGTATAACTCAATTCATAAGCCACCGGCTATGCCGGTGAGAATTTAAAAGGTTCTACCGTTACCGCGAGGGCATGCTTGATGGGTGCAAATGTGATCGATGCCGGCGGCTTATGAATTGAGATAAAAAAGAACTTTTTTTGGGACATTATCGAGCGTGATGAAATCTTATCCGTGGAAGGTTGGGTTAAGCATCCCGATATCTCTTGTTGGGTTTCGTTCCTCTACCCAACCTACTTGTCAGCCATTCTTGTGCCATCATCGAGACCCAACAAAATGGCTACAACCTATTGGGATAGTAGACTGAGAAAACGGGATAGCCGAATGCCTAATCCGCCAAAAAACAAGGCGAGATTGCGGACCTCAGACGTGCAAAAAAACGACGCCATTGTAAATCCGGCAAAACCTAAGAATGGCCCCGATCTCGGTCCGGTTGCCGTAATGGCGGCAACCCGGACGGATCTTTTTTCTCTTTGTGAGGTGTTTAATTTTAACAAAAATGATTTCTACCGGTTGATGACCAGCCGGCTGTATGGTGACCGGCTGCAGCCAAAAGGGCTTTCCGTCACTGGTCCATTTGTCGGTGCCCCCTATGCGGTCATGCTGCTGGAAACTCTGGTTGCCTGGGGCGTTCGTAAAATTATTTTTTTGGGGTGGTGCGGGGCTGTTTCCAAAAAAATAAATATCGGTGATATTATCCTGCCGACCTCTGCGATTATTGATGAGGGAACTTCCGCTCATTATGGGCAACGGGATGCGGAGATTTCATACGCCTCCTCTTACCTGGTATCCAAGATCCGGCAGGTTTTGAATCAGCATAAAATCGATTTCCAAACCGGTCCAATCTGGACCACGGATGCCGTCTATCGTGAAACCCGACAACTGGTTGAACACCACCAGCAAGACGGGATTTTGGCTGTGGACATGGAGCTCTCGGCGCTGTGTTCGGTGGCTCAATTCCGCGGTGTGGCGCTTGCGGGCATCCTGGTGGTTTCCGATGAGCTGTCTTCGTTGGACTGGCGACCGGGGTTTAAGGATCAGCGATTTGTCCAGGGCCGCCGAACCGCATGCAGCG
>JARFPZ010000427.1 GCA_029288035.1 Desulfosarcina sp. | reverse complement strand
ACCGGCGATGCCGTGGACGGAATTCTATCCGAAGCGGGTATCATCGGATGGAGACGACCCTATATGAGCAACCGCAGCATGCGCGAGTTGATCAATAAGGAGGAGATTGCCTTTAAGGACGACCATCTGTCCAGGCTGTCCGCCGAGGTCCGAGCCGGTAACTGGGGAGAGCCTCATGTGGCCGTCGTCGAAGCCGTGGCCATTACCGAAAAAGGGCATCTTATTCCAACATTATCCGTGGGAAATACGCCGACGTACGTCAGGGAGGCGCAAAAAATTATTATCGAAATATCCTTGGAACCGCCGGAGCTGGAAGGTATTCATGATATTTTTATTCCGGAAGATCCGCCTTACCGTATGCCGATACCGATATACCGAACATCGGATCGGATCGGAAAACCATTCATTGAAATGGACCCTAATCGGGTGGTGGCGATTCTATACAGCGAGGAAGAAGACAGTTGCGCGGTGTTCACCCAGCCCGATGAGGTCTCACAGAGTATTGCCCGCAACATTCTGGACTTCGTTCGCCATGAAGTCAAAAAGGAGCGCATACCACCTTTATTGCCCTGGCAGTCCGGTGTCGGCGATGTGGCCAATGCCGTCCTGAACGGGTTTATGGAGGATGACAATTATCAGGAGCTTTATATATACTCAGAGGTGCTTCAGGATGCGATCCTGGATCTCATTGATATTGGAAAAGTGCGCGCCGCTTCGGGATCTGCAATGACGTTATCGCACAAAGCACGTGCGCGCTTTTTAAACGAACTTTACCGATATAAAGAAAAAATCGTGTTGCGGCCGGTTGAGATCTCTAACTCTCCCGAGGTGATTCGCAGGCTGGGAGTCATTGCCATCAACACGGCGATTGAAGTCGATATTTACGGACAGGTAAACTCGACCCATGTTATGGGCTCCCAGATGATGAACGGTATCGGTGGTTCCGGAGACTTTTTGAGAAACGGTGCGCTGACCTTCATCGTCACGCCCAGCACGGCCAAAGGTGGGAAAATATCGGCGATTGTACCCATGGTCTCCCACGTGGACCATTCCGAACACTCGGTGGACATTGTGGTAACAGAGCACGGACTCGTGGACACCCGCCCGCTGACACCCCGCCAGGTAGCCGAACAAATCATCAAAAAGTGTGCGCATCCGGATTATCGTCCTTTGCTGTGGGATTATTACCAGAGGGCAATCCGAACCCGGGGCGGACATGAACCCCATATCCTCGACGAAGCATTCAGCTTCCACCAGCGTTACTTGGCAGCGGGGGATATGAATTTATAGCTCACTTCAGTCGATACAGAACCTAAAACTCGAAATAGTTCTTCCGCGGCCAAAAAAAGATGCAGGCCTGAACATCTCAGGCCTGCATCCATAGACTCAATGGGCCTTTGGCAGGAACACCGAAATACCCGTCACAAAGAATTGGTGGATTCATTTTTTAGATCCATTCTTTGTGCCTAAGTCCATCAATTCGCAAATACGATGACGTATTTACTCACTCAGGGCTTATGCTGAGTAAGCAATTATATCGTATGTGACAGTATTTATATGTCACTCTACTTGCGGGTCGAAGCACTATGGAACTTCCCCGCGAGCAACTATCCGGAGTGTGGGCTTAATCCACCGGTTCTGTTAGTAACCGCTGCCGACGATCACCCCGGTCTTTGTTTTTCTGACATAGGCGTTTTTCTCGGCGCCTTTCCATTCGTACTTCACCCAGCCGCCTTCCATCGTTGCCTGGCTCACGGCTTCAAAAGCCGGCATCGCCGCCTCTTTTAGATTCTTTCCGACCAGCGAGGGATGAACCAGTAGGTTGCCACTCTCCTCCATAATGTAAACGTAGTGGGGTTCCAATTTGGCAGCATCCGCAAAATCCGAAGCCGGTTTGCCGCCCTCAATGGCCACCGCGATTTCGTCGACTTTGGCCTTGATGGCGTCTTTGTCGACATCAGCAGCAGAGACAAAACCGGTGAGCGAGAGGCCCACCATCACGACCAGCATGATCAATAAATACTTTTTCATCTTTACCTCCTTTGCATAGGGTTCAATCCAATTAAGGTGACCCTGCATTCCGACTGCAGGGATATGGCTCCCAACCCTTCATTACACCGGCAGTTATCCAACGGGAATATCAGGGTGAAAGATCCGGCAAAGAGTCAGAGCCGTTGATGCTGAGGACCGGTTGGCCGTCGCAGATTTTTTTATTAGCTGAAGGAAAATTCTTTGTCAAGGTTATTTTTTTTGCGTCGGGGTTGAAGTTTCCGGGCGATCAGGGTCTCAGTTGATCCGCGAGACGCTCTTTGGTCGGTTGATTTGCAACAACCTCAGGTTGAGCGTCGTGTACGTGGCATCAAGATTCTTTTTCCAACAGCTCCAACGCTTTTCGGGCGGCATCCTGCTCGGCTGCTTTTTTGCTTTTACCGCGTCCTTGGCTTTCGATATCAAACACCTTAAGGGTCACCCAGAACGTCTTATCATGATCTGGACCCTCCTCACGGACGATCCTGTAATCGGGAATAGTTCCATTCCCGATCTGCACTCGTTCTTGTAGCCGGCTCTTATAGTCATAATTCGGCGCGAAGGCGTCCAGTTCGTCTATTAGAGGCAGGAATTTTTTTTCGATGATTTCATAAGCTGCCTCGAAACCGCCGTCCAGATAAATTCCCGCCGTCAATGCTTCGAAGGTATCGGCCAAAATGGAGTTCTTTTCCCGCCCCTGAGTCTGTATTTCTCCCTTACCCAGTGAAATGTATGCGCCCAGGTTAACTGATCGTGCCGTCTTAGCAAGCCGGAATTCATTGACGAGGTTGGCACGGTTTCGTGATAGTTCGCCTTCTTTTAAATCCGGGTAGCAACGCATGAGGATATGGCTCACGATCAGGTTTAAGACGGCATCTCCCAGAAATTCAAGTCGTTCATTGTCCCGCAGATGAGGATCGGCAATTTCGTTGACATATGAGCTGTGTCTCAGGGCTTCTTGCAAAAGGTTTTTATCTTTAAATTCGTATTCTAATCGTCGTTCAATTCCGGACGGGTCTTTTGCTTCCATTGGTGTACCTGCAAATATCTCTGTCGTAGGAACGGTATGATTTTTTAATGGGACACGGATAAACACGGATTAAAGGGATGGATAGTTTCTAAACGAAAAGTTCGGGTTATAATTCTTAAATTCTAAACTCTGTGTTTTTCTGTGAAAATCCGTGTCCGAATTTTCTAATCAACTAAAATGTTTCATTGATTTGAATCAGCAGGCATGCGAACGAAAAGGGGTTGGACGCATCAGTGCTGGATTAACTTTTCGAACAATTCGTAAGGAACGATCAGGTCGCCTTTTCCCGATCCCATTTCTGTTTCAGGTTGAATGTCACCATGAAAGTCGCTGCCGCCGGTCATTAATAAACCATGGCGATGTGCCAGCTCGGCAAAAAGACGCGTCTGATCCGGGGTATGCTCTGAATAATAAACCTCAAGTCCCTGGATTCCTGCTTTTTTTAAGTTGCCGATTAGTTCGTCAAACTGGTTTTCATTGTTGTAATCCAACAATCCCGGGTGGGCCAGGACGGGAACACCTCCGGCGTTTAGTATAATTTCTATCGCTTTAAAGCAGTCAACGCGTTGTTTATCCACATAAGCGGGTTTACCGTTGCCTAAGAACCGGTCAAAGGCCTCATCAATCGATGCGACCGCACCCTTTTTTACCATAAGCTTGGCTATGTGAGGTCTGCCCAGTTGTCCCTCCCCCGCTACTTTGCGAACCTCGTCCAAGGTGATAGATATACCAAATTCATTTAGGCGGCTTATTATCGTCGGATTCCGGTTTTTTCTTGCCTGCTGCAGTTTTTCAAGGGTTCCATTCAATTTCGGATCATCGAGACGAATTGAATAGCCCAGCAAATGAAAACTTCCGGAACCGGGATAAAAGGGAGGTGGGGATGCACTGATTTCAACGCCGGTTAAAAATTTTAGGGAAGGGGGAATCCCGCTGCGCAATGCCTCTTTTGAACCGGCCACTGTATCGTGGTCCGTTATTGCAATTGCTTTTAAGTTGAGCCGCTGTGCGTGGGAAAGAATTTCTTGGGGTGTAAACGTACCATCGGAAGCTGTTGTGTGAATATGAAGGTCGATGCTCACATGCCTGCTAAATTCCAAGGGCTTTCTCCAAAGCTTCCTCTTTGGATTTACAATCGATGCATTGTGTGGTGACAGGTCTGGCTTTCAGCCGTTCGATAGATATATCTTCACCACAGGATTCACAAATCCCGTATCTATCACTTTCAATCCGCTCCAGGGCCGCTCTGATTTTTTTTATCAGTTTGGCTTCCCGATCGCGGATTCGCAGCATAAAATTTCGGTCTGCCTCCAGGGCCGCGCGATCGGTCGGGTCCGGAAAATTTTCCTTGGTCTCGGTCATGCCCGAAACCGTATCGCCTGCCTGATTCAAAAGGTCATCGAGCCTTGCGGTGAGATGTTTTTTAAAATTCTCTATATCTTTCTTTTTCATGATCGGGCCTTCTGAAGATTTTAATTTTAATAAAATTATAAAAAGAGTCAAATAGCACAGCCCGGATTCCTTGTAAAGCGTAAAATGAATCCTCCCCAGGGATCCGTCATTTAAATAAATATTAAACTGTTTTTACAGTAATTACCTGCTGAATGAAAATCATGAAAATTTGGTATTTTATTGTCTGATAGAATCTTCTAATGAAACTGATTTAGAATTTACTTTAACGTTACCCTGCGAATCTCCCCGCACAATCAATTATCCTTTAAAAATTTTTCAAGTTGTTTCATATTCCCGACGTTATAAATTTTGGCGGGATGGTCCTTTGGCAGGATCTTTTTCAACAGACCGGCAAGGACTCTGCCCGGGCCGACTTCCACAAATACCTCCACATCTTCCTCTATCATCTTATTCATTGCGTCGTACCATCGCACGGAACTGCACAACTGACGGCCCATGATTTCTCTAATTTCATCTGAGTTGTCCGACGAGTCCGCGGTGACGTTAAGGAAAATGGTTTTTTGCGGGGCGTTAAACGATATCGTCTCAAGATATTCCTTGAATTCGTCCTGGGCATCTTTTATCAGCGTACTGTGCCAGGCGCCACTGACTTTCAAAGGAATAGACTTTGCACCGTTGGCCGTCGCCAAAGCCGAAACCCGAGCCACCGCTTTCTCAGCCCCGGTTATCACGATTTGAAGCTCGGTGTTGTGATTGGCAACCGATACGACACCGCCTTTTTGTCCTTCGGAAACCATGTCAGAGACTTCATCAATGGAAAGACCCACGATGGCATGCATCAGGCCTGGATTGCGGGTGGCATCACGGTGCATTAATTCACCCCGTTTGAAGACCAATCGAATGGTGTCTTCCTTTGAAATTACCCCGGCGGCGGTTAGGGCACTGTATTCGCCCAAACTGTGGCCGGCGCAACAATGATAATCACGATATTCCTTTTCGATGGCCGCTAAACAGGCAAGATTCACCGTCGTGACGGCTGGTTGTAAATTTACGGTCATGGTTAATTCTGCCATGGGACCTCTGAAACACAACTTTGAAATATTAACTCGGGTAATGTCCTCCGTCATGTCAAAAATTTCCCGGACAGTATCATATTCGTGATAAAATTCTTCGCCCATCCCGGCACTCTGGGAACCCTGACCGGGGAATAGAAAGGCTACCTTTTTCAATTCGTCACCTCCTGCTGAAAATCTTGATTCCTATTTAATCACAAAGATTACTTCATTTTTTGCCGTTTGCCTTGCACCTTACGTCATAATAATCCAGCATTAAGTAACCCGCTTCCAGGCATTACTCATCCAAATTAAAAAGTTTGCGAACCGCATCAATATAATACGACCTATCTGACAGCATACCGTTCTTTTTTAAGAAAATGGTGGGGTCATGCAGTATTTTGTTAATCAGGGCACCGGTCATTTTGTTAATCGCTTCAACACCGGAATCGGAAAAGTTATTTGACTGCAACGTTTTTTTTATTTCCGCCTGGGCAATGGCTGTCACTTTGTTCCTCAACGCAACAATCGTCGGCACCACATCGAGGCCGGCATGCCAGTGGCGGAAGCTGATAACCGCTTCGTCGACAATTCGTTCTGCTTTGACGGCTTCCTGCTGGCGATCCTCCAAATTCTCGTCAACGACATCCTTAAGGTCGTCGATATCATACACATAGGAATTCGACAATCGATTTACAGCCGGATCGATATCCCGCGGAACAGCGATATCGATAAAAAAAAGCGGTCGGCTGCGCCGGGCTCGAAGGACACCTTTCACCTGGTCACGGGTGATCACAAAATCAGCTGACCCGGTGGAGCTGATAATAATGTCAATAAATTTCAAACAGGCTGATATCTCTTCGAAGTGCAGGGCTTGTCCGCTAAATTTTTTAGCCAGGACTACCGCATTTTCAAAGGTACGGTTGGCCACATATATATCGCCAGCCTTATTTCGAACCAAATGTTCGACGGCAAGCTCCGCCATTTCTCCGGCGCCGATTAGTAAAACGGTTTTGCCTTCCAGGGTCCCGAATATTTTGCGCCCTAGTTCCACCGCTGCAAAACTGATAGATACCGCTCGGTCACCAATGCCGGTTTCTGTACGAATTCGCTTGGCCACAAAAAATGTTCTGTGAAGCAGTCGATTTAAGATGACGCCGGATGTGTTTATGGCCGTGGCTATCCGATAGGCAGACTTTATCTGGCCGAGAATTTGAGGTTCCCCGACCACCATGGAATCGAGGCTGGAAGCAACCCTGAAAATGTGACGCACCGCTTCATCTCCTGCATGGACATAAAGGGCATTTTCAAATTCTTCGAGGGGGATTTTATTAAAATCGGCAATAAATTTTTTTGTGGCTGAAATTGCCGGGTTTTTGTCGTCGGTAACGAACAACACCTCAACCCGGTTACAGGTGGAGAACAGAATCACCTCATTCAGATTCGGTTGACGCAACAGTGTCTGGACGGCAGTTACGGACTCCTCTTCGGAAAACGCGATACACTCCCGCAGCTCTACTGAAGCCGTTTTATGGTTGATACCTACCAGTACAATTTCTGACATAGTGACGTTTTAAAATCTGGTAAATTCCCCATGATGTCCTTCCAACAAAAGGTTGACACCAAGGAAAGTGAAGATCAGAACGCCAAACCCGATGATAGCCATTATGGCCGATTTGCGACCCCGCCAACCGACGGTGAGCCTTTCATGCA
>JARFPZ010000379.1 GCA_029288035.1 Desulfosarcina sp. | reverse complement strand
GTATTACAGATATCACCAGCATCTTCCAGTCGGGCCAAAAAATGACCTCACTCCAAGGTAATATAAAACCGAATCCTCTGCAATAAAAGTGATAAGACAACTACTTGTTTTATCTTTACGGCATAGAGACTTTCTTCTACTGCTATCGAAATGAAATTGAAAAATGAGAGAATAGCAATTTACCAAAACCAAACAAACGGAGAAAAATTTACATGCCTGCCGATAAGCGGAATCATGCGAGACTAAATATAACGGATGGCGTAAATTCCAAAGCTTTACAATCCATCGAAGGCAGAAATGTGAGCCTGGGTGGTATTTGCATTAAAGTTGAAAAAGGAATGAAGATCAATGATGTGATTGATGTGGAATTTCACTTACCCGGCAGTTCAAATAAATTTACTGTCAAAGCCAAAATAAAATGGCAGGAAAAATCCGATAGAGAATATCTTACCGGACTGGAATTTATTGACATTAGTGTTGTAAGATGAGAATCACGCTTAAAGCTAACGTTGAGTTTATCCTGTTTTATTTTTGAGAATATTACCAAAATGCTTCTTGAAAGCAACATATTCATTATCATAAATATCCAAAAATTTTGTACCGTCCTCATATTTCCGAACGTCTGATTGTTGTTTAGACCAAACGACTTCAGCGATTTAGGACAAAGGGCCCGGATAAATCTGACTTGTTCCTTTGCGTTGAGTAAAATGTCGCAAATATCAAAATAATAAAAATTACAAGGGGTGTTAAAATGGGAAACCAAAATTATGGGAAGGAACGAAGGCGATTTAAACGCGTAGCGATCTCGGTGGATGATGGTATCATGGGATTTATTAGTTCTCCCCGCTCAATAGCTGATGAGTCCATCGCAGTTAAGATCATAGATTTGAGCGCAGGAGGGTTGCATTTCTTTTTGCATAGAAGTTCTTTCAAAGGGATCAGCACCGGTGATCACCTTACTCTAAAAGAGATTAAAGGAACGAATAATTTAGACTTTATTTCCAATATTGAGCTTGAAGTCAAATGGATAGCTGATCATCAAGCATTAAAGCATGTTGGACTCGGCTGTGAATTTCTCCATATCTCCGATGAAATTCGCCAACAAATTGATCAATTTGTTGATACCATGAGACTATTGGAGGTTAAAAAATAAGATTGAAAGAATAATTGTTTTCAAATTGATCTTAGGAGGGAAAGCTGATTGGTCAACTGTTCTTTGGGCAGTTCCGGGAGTTTTAATCGGCGGGCAAATCGGTTCCCGCCTTACTCAAAAAATTAATTGCATCCTGTCCATGTTGGGCATCATGTAATCGAAAACGACCATGTCCACGGGTCTATGCGCTATTGCCTCTCTTGTTCTTCGCCCTGATGTTAGTTTCTTCAGATCATCACATCAAACCCGTACTTTTCTAAAATGAGATACATTCGTTCTCACAATTCCGGATTTGATTGATGATTTCTTCAGCATCAGCCTCCCGGTCAACCAGCCCGGCCTGGATTGCTTTTTCAAGTTGTTCAGGAACCATACTCGAAGCTAGCGGCTGGACGATGATTTGGCCATTTTATTCTTTAATACAGCGCAGCCCATCAAGGTTGTCCACCATGGCTCCGGATAAAAGCACAACCTTAATGGGACCGTCAAATGAATTATAGACAGAATGTAGAAAATCGCTAAAATGATAATCGACCCGGTCATCTGCAGATTTAGTGGCTTCGACACTCACTGCATAGCTGTCCAGTGCGGCGTTCAACTTCAGACGAGCGCCAGTGGTGCCGATATAGCAAATTCCTCCAAGTAGATGGACATCCTCTTGAATGGGCAATACGGTTACGACGGTTCTATCGTTGAGATAACATGACAAAGGGCTCACAAACTCCGGCGGCATTTCGTGCAATACCAAGATACTCGCGTCCATGTCACTGGGCAACAAATGTATTGTATTCACCAATTCGGTAAACCCGCCGGCCCCTGAGTTGATTACCACCAAACGTTTGCAAGGTAATTGATTCTTAACGTTGTTCTGCACCTGAGCCATGACTTTTAAATCTTTTCCGCGCTTAAAGTTGCCGATTTTGGCGGTAGCAGCAGTTCGTATCTTTTCAATTATCTTCTGCTGCTGGACCACCATATCCTCAACCTTTTCGGGTTTACTGACAAAATCTACCGCTCCGAGGTGTAAAAAATCCAATATATTCTTCTGGGATCGGTTGCCGATGCTGCTGATAATAATCACGGGACAAGGCTTTTTAATCATAATATGTTTTAATGTCGAGCTGCCGTCCATAATCGGCATATTCACGTCAAGGGTAACTACATCCGGTTTCAGTTCATCTATTCTTTCCAGGGCCTCTTCACCGTTTTGTGCAGTTCCAACAACTTCTATTTCCTCTTTAACGGTGAGAATTTTTGTCAGGATTTTACACATCGTGGGAGAATCGTCCACAATAAGCACCCGCATACTGCTATTGAGCTCAGATTGTTCATCAGGGTCAACCGATTCCTCCAAATAATCATCCCAGCAGATCTGTTCCCCGGTAAGTTTCTCTTCTTCCGTTTTTAAATCCGATAGTCTTGCAGCCTCAAGGAGCAGATAGTTATAGTTTTTATCAATACTATGTTCCATAGGAGAAGGGATCTTTATAGTTTCAAAAGATCCGCTCTGCCAGCCAAGAATGTTATAAAAAGCATTTTCCCCCGTCATATTTCCGCAAACGGCGTGGACAATTTCTCCGTCCTTTATATTGATAGTACCCTGCTGAGAACCCTTCATTACGCTGACGGCCATTGTAATTCCTGAATAACAACACATCTGGATCAAGTCCATTAACTGAATATTCTTAAGGGTTCCGGCAAAGCCTTGATCGTTAATGGCTATTTGTTCGCGAATCATCTCAAGCAAATGTCTTAGTTTGATAGGCTTTTCAAGAAAATGAAGACAGTTGCCTTGTCGCCCTTGCCGTTTGATTTCACCGGTTGGGTAACCGGTCATAAGGATGACTTCAATCTGCGGATAATTAGCGCGGATTTGCGCTAAAAGATGAAGACCTGATATTTCAGGCATTACAATATCGGATATCACCAGAAAAACGTTTTCCCGGGATAATATTTCAAAGCCCTCTTGGCCGTTTCGGGCCGTCACCACCCCGTATCGCTCGTGATCAACTGCCAAGCTTTGAGCAAGCATATCGAGTATGACCGGTTCATCGTCTACAATGAGAACTTTTTTTTGGCTGCTTCCCATGGTTGCCTGTTGAACACTATGTAATTATTTTCGCTACCTGTAATTCCTGCCTATTTTTTTCAGTTTTCACTACCGTTCTTCAAGTATGAGGTTTCTTCAGCTAAAATTCGGTCAAAATTAAGTAAATAAATCGTTACTCTTTAAAGGGTTATTAATCGGAATGACAAGATAGGTAACTTTTTAACTGTTTATGGACTAATTAGTGAATTCTGCTGTTGTTAGCTTGATATCTGCATTTGAGACGAAATCCTTTAATATATTTATGCGATATGAGGGTTCTGCGATTGGTGGGAGTATTCAAGGAACTGGGTGCGGTGGCGCATTGCGAATTCAAGGCCGGAAAATTATCATGCGGAGTTTTTGCCAAAGCGCGCTAAAGGATATACTTTGATGGCTGGACACCGTACAGAGCGGAATTATATGTATTCATGACACTTCGCTTGTATTTACCGCCAGGCGTTTCACGTTCAGAAAGGTCCACGGTCTCGCCGCGGGCATAACCCTTATCCTCTGCCGGGACCAAAATTGTCACCAGAGGATGAAGACCGTCGCTTTTTTCCGGGTTTTCAGACACGATTCCCATTTCGCCCGTGTCAAGTGCCACCATGGTTCCAACCGGAAAAACACCAAGCATATTGATAAAAGCCTTGAGCAGAATCGGGTCAAAATCTTTACCGGAGCTCTCATTCATCCTTTTCAGGGCTTGGGCCGGACTGACGGATTCGGATCGATAAATTCTGGCGGATGTAATGGCGTCAAAAACATCCACAATGGTCAGAATTCTGCCAAACAAACTCACCGGTTTGCTACGCCAGGACCGTGGATAGCCGCTTAGGTCGTATTTCAAGTGATGCTCAAATGGCGCCAGCATGATTTTGGATCTGAGCTCTCGGGGTGCCCTTAATTTAGCAATGTGGCGAACGCTGTTCAAAGAGTGCTTCTGGATCTCCTTGTACTCATGGTCGCTGAGTTTTCCTTGTTTATTTAGAATTTTCAGTGGGACATCAACTTTGCCGAGATCATGGAAAAGTCCGCAGATTCCCAAGGTCTCGAGAGCGGTCTTACTTAGACCGATGTGTTGGCCCAGACATATGGCCAGAATCGATACATTGACTGAATGGGTGTAGGTATAGTCGTCATGGTTTCTTAATGTGCTCATTTTCAACAGAACCGACCGCTTATCCATGACCAGATCGACGGTTTTCTGGACGATTCGAACCGTTTTTCGTATTCCCGCCGGCCGATTGTCCGACACTTTGCCGATAACTTCTTTAAGTGACGTAAGCGAGCCGGCATAGGCTATTTCGGCCGATTTGACGGCGTTGTCTTCCGGGTTGACGGCCATGGCATCCATGGCGATTGTCAGCGAATCAGGCCCATCCAAATTGTGAAGATTGTCCGAATCCGGTTGCGAAACGAGTTCGACCCAATCAAAACCTCCATCACTCATTTGTTCTTCGAGCCAGCCGGACGGGTCTTTGCGGGATTCAGCCTGATTCATTAGCTGGGCAAAATGGAGCACTTTGCCCAAATTCTTGGATTGAATCGCGGTAGAAAGAGATAGACCGTGTAGACTGCGCTTTTCAAAATAGACCAGTGCATTGTTGATTAGATTGGCAGTTTCACGACGATAAAGAAGCTTTTCTTGCTGGAGATAAAAGCGACCGGAAATGATTTGAATGGTTAAATGGCTTTCGTCACCACCGAAACGATTGATGGCGTGGATGAAATCGCTGGCACTCTGGATGACCAGCTGATTGTTGTCTTGATGAATTCGAACGGCTTGTACCATTCGGAAAAAGGCCGTAAACAGGCTTTCGCCAAGTAGCATATGCTCATTTAATCCGCTGGTTTTCTGATTCGCAGTCATTCGGGCCGTCTCCCGGAAATTGCAAGACTTGCGGCTCGTTTGATGGGCGGAAAGAAGCTACGGGTCGCCTGCATCAGGATTTTATCTGCCTCAGGATTATTTAGCGCTGCCAACGCCAAAGCAGCTCCCCGACGATGCGGCGATCCGCCAAAGTTAAAAATTTCCAACCAAGACCGTTCTTCCAGGGTTGCCTTTAATAACGGGATTGAACGTGTGGAGCCGCATTTTCCAAGTGCTTCGTAACAGGCGAGGATATGGTCATTTGTTGAAACATTAAACTCCTTTTGACCAAGATATTCCAGCAATGGATCTTCCGACCTGGGATTTCGCTCAGAGGCCAGACGGTGCAAGATTTCACGACGGATCACATTGCTGGAATCTTCAAGCAAAAAGAAAAAAGATCGTTGAACGCAGCCATTTCGATTAAGAAGCTGTTTTAAGGCTTCCTTGCGGACGTCTAGTGAATGGTGACGCGCCATATCCAGCAATAGCCTTTGAGGATCTTTTCCGTCAAGATGTCCAACAATGGTTACAAGTCGCTTGACCATTTGCTCATCCGGCGCTTTGAGCAACTGGCCCAGAGGCTTTAAATCCTGCTTTGACAAAATTCCGATTGCCTCCATCAGTCGAAGCCGAAGGGCCGCTGATGAAACCTCAGTAAGAAGGGGACCCAAGGTAAGAACCGCTTTTGGACGCAGCATCAGGAGGACCTGTCGAAAAACTTTTAACCGGGTGGCATCATCAGATTTAAACTCCGCTAAATATGATTCTAAAATCTCCAAAAATTCTGCATCTGAGACCCTTTCAAAATATTGATCGATTAGGGGATCTCGCCAGGTTTTATTTGCAGCGTCATTGCCGGACAATTTTCTAAGGTGATTGAGGATCTTGATAGCAAGTCGAAATTCACCGTGTCGCAGAATGTATTCAAATTCCTTAACCAAGAGCTCAAGGATACTTTTAAACTCCTCTTCTTCAACCTCATCTTCCAAGATAATTAAAAGCAGATCCAGGATATCTTCACTGCGATTTCGATGTTCTTCTTTGATCAAGTTTTGGAGTTGTTTTTTTTCGCCGGGTGTCAGCGGTATCAAGCTGCGCTTGACATCCTTCGAGATAATGCTCAGCGTCGATGGATCTTTAGTCTCTTCCGATCCACTCTGCTGTTCACCATCGGCGCTGACATGCCTCAAACTAGATAAACCCTGTTGCTGTTCTTTTGATGAATCTGATACATCAAAATGGGAAAAATCAAGTCTCGGTTGCGTTTCCCAGAATACGTCGGCTGCCTCATAGTGGATATGCGGCAGATTTTTCTGCCACAGTGCTGTCACCAAATCCCCTTCAGACTCATCTGATATGGTCCGATACTCGTTGAGCTTATCAAGCAGAAAGGAGAGCTCGGGCGCTGTTATCCCCTTTCTAAACTCAATCCAGATGATCCCATCACGGAATAATGGCGCGACCAGAAAATCCTCTCTGCCATTGCTCTGGTACACGTCTATTTCTTTATAGCTAATGCGGTCTTTATCAATAGCAAGTTTAAGCCCAGGGCATAGTTGAAAGAAATTCGTCAGGCTGGTTACAAGACCGCTCAATAGGTTTTCTGAAATCACGTGGGTTGCGGGGTATAGTGAAAAGCTTTTTGCTGCTTTTGAAAATGCCGCCAAAAATCCTCGAACCGCTCTAAGCACCTCATTAGGGGGATTGTCCAGGGTGGTTTCGGTACTCGAAACGAGGCTGGTTTTCACGGCGGGTGATTGCACGATCTGATTGGTCACGATAATTTTCTCATCTAATTGTGGTAATTCCACAACAGTCTAAAAAAGATATTTTGAGATTTGGTTTAAGTTTAAATATACCATAAGGTGCGGAAAATTGTCAAAAAAAGTGGGAAATCAT
>JARFPZ010000328.1 GCA_029288035.1 Desulfosarcina sp. | reverse complement strand
TATAAATCAACCGGAGAGATCATACGATGACCGGAGCTGAAATTCTTCTAAAAACGGCTGTAAACGCGGGTGTGGAAATCTGCTTTACCAATCCGGGCACCACTGAACTGCCACTGGTTTCGGCCTTTGATACTGTCCCGGGGATACGACCCATTTTAGGTCTGTTTGAAGGCTGCTGTACCGGCGCGGCTGACGGCTACGGCCGGATGACGGGCCAGCCGGCCATGACCTTGCTTCATCTGGGACCGGGGCTGGGCAACGGCATCGCCAACCTGCACAATGCCCGCCGGGCCAGGACACCGGTTTTAAACGTGATCGGCGAACACGCAACCTGGCACCGGTCTGCCGATTCACCCTTGAGCATGGACATCGTTGCGCTCGCAGAATCAGTTTCCGGCTGGCAGCGAACCAGCACCGTCTCTCAACATCTATCGCAGGACACTGCCGATGCAATCACGGCCGCATTATCGGGAAAGGTCGCAACTTTAATCGTGCCCAGCGATGTCCAGTGGTCTGAGAAGAGCGGTGATGACAAAATCCACCCGCCGAAAGCATTTGATGGATTCGTTGAAACAGAATCCATCGAACGGGCGGTGGCGTTGCTGCGGACCGAGAAAAAAGCCGCCCTCATTCTGGGTGGCTGGGCGCTGCGCCCAAGCGGACTGGCGGCTGCCGCCAGAATAAAAATCCAAACCGGCTGTGATCTTATATCGGAACGCGCTCCGGCCCGCATGGAAAGGGGGGTGGGGATTCCGGCGACGGAATTCATTCCCTATTTTCCAAGGCAGGCACTGGCGCTGTTATCCAAATACCAGATAGTCGTGTTGGCGGGCACCGACGAACCGGTGACCTTTTTCGGCTGGAAGGGGTATGAAAGCAGACTTCTCAATGATAATCAGGATATTTGTCAAATAAAGGCGGCTGGAAAACGCCTGCCGCAAGCGTTGGAAAATCTGGCCGATGCCCTGGAGGCACCCCGTAGCATCGATACAGCGGTCACCGGCTGTTCGCAAGTTGAGCGTCCGGCGCTGCCTCAAGGTCAATTGACGGCTCAAAATGCTTGCCTCATCCTGGCGGCGCTGCAGCCTGAAAATGCCATTATTGTCAACGAATCCATAACATCCGGGGCTGATTATTTTCCGCTGGGGGCCGGTCTACCGCCCCATACTCTGCTGATGTTGCCCGGAGGCGCGATCGGTTACGGCATTCCCTGCGCCGTGGGTGCGGCCATCGCCTGTCCTCGGCGGCCGGTCATCAATTTCCAGGCGGACGGCAGCGCCCTTTACACCCTGCAGGCGCTTTGGATGCAAGCACGGGAGTCATTGAACATCACCACCCTGATATGCTCCAACCGCAGCTATAATATTTTGAATATAGAATTTTCCCGCTCCGGAATTACTTCACCCGGTCGGTACGCGCAAACATTGACGGATCTGGGAAATCCGGCCATCGACTGGGCGCAGATCAGCCAGGGGATGGGAGTACCGGCTGTGGCGGTAGACAGTTGTGAATCTCTGGCAAGGGAATTAAAAATTGCTCTGGACGAGCCCGGACCGCATTTGATTGAAATGATGCTTTGAGAAGGTTCAAGGGTTCAGGGTTCAGCCCAGCCATCGGTCCTAAAAATTGCCGGTTTAATCGGTAAAGAAACTTTGGCCTTGCGGTCATTATCAAAAAGCGATTGTTGGAAGTACGGTAAAAAAGAGGAGTGGATTCTTATCTATGAAAAGCAATTGGACCCCGGAGAAATAAGTATATAAGAGATTTCACAGGGCAGGCAGGATCAACGAGATCATCAGGATAGAGCGGCCTTCGGCCGAAGGGACTCTCGCCGCAGGCGAAAAAAAATCACGTCAATCCTGTAAATCTTGTCTAAGAAAAATAAAAATCGAATCCATTCCTCATCCCTTCGACATTCGATATTCTGCCGTTCGCTGTTGGGCTTTGTGAAGTTTCATACAATCGTTCTGGGTTTGCTCTAATATTAGGTTAGGAGTTTTAAATGAATAACAGCACCAACATATCGGCGGACTGGATAAGGGGTTTGATCCATGACTTCATCGCCACTTCTTCCCACAACACCATGGAAAACGAAACCGGGGAAGCGGCCTGGGATAGTGCTTTGGTGGGATTTGTTGCCGGTGCAGACCCGATTTGGCAGCAGTACAAGGAATACGTCGGAGCCTTCCATTGGACGCCCTGGGAGGTCTTTAACCAGCAACGTCCTGAGGCATCAGCCAGCGCAGAAGAACTGACCGTCATTTCATGGGTGTTGCCCCAGCGAGAATTGGTCCGCAAGGCCAATCGCAGGACGAAGAAGTATCCCGCCGAGGAATGGGCCCGCATCAGAGTTTACGGAGAGAAGTTCAACGTCGCCTTACGTCAACACGTAGCCGATAGTCTTGCACAGGCCGGCCATGCTGCCATCGCTCCGATGCTCGTTTCCAACTGGACCATCGTCAACTCGCAACGGTTTTCCTATGCCTCTTCCTGGTCTGAACGCCATGCCGCCCACGCGGCCGGCCTGGGCACTTTTGGTCTGTGCGATGGTCTCATCACCGCAAGAGGCAAAGCCATGCGGGTCGGATCGGTGGTGGCCAAGGTCTACATCGAACCGACGCCCCGGCCGTATGCCGACCACCGGGCCTATTGCCTCTTTTTTGCCGATGGATCCTGCGGCAAATGTATTGATCGCTGCCCGGTCCGCGCCATTGCCGAAAATGGCCATGACAAGGAGAAGTGTCGGCAGCATTTGGTTCGCTCCAGGGAGTATGTCAAAAAGACCTATAAGTTCGAGGGGTATGGTTGTGGATTGTGCCAGGTGGGTGTGCCGTGTGAGGCGGGTATACCGGTAAAGGCCGCCCGGGAAGCCCTGGAGCGGGGAGAGTTGCCGCCCCCGCCGCCGCCCTTGGCTTGAGACCGGACAGCCCACGATTAACCTTGATTCTAAGGAATGAGCTGACTAGTAACGATTGCTCTCTAAAAGATATCCTTTGATTCTATTGGGTTTCAATTTCGATTGCAATACCCTCAACATCTGAGCAGGTGTAGCAGAAGATGTTATAAATTGGAATGAATCCATAAAGACTGTTGGTAACTGAGATATTTATCAAGGCATCTCCGCCATTTGCAAGGGCGTTATCTATTGCTTGTGTATGCTATCTCCTCTGTAATGGTTGCAAAGCATTTTTCAACAGCCGGATGCTTAATTTCAGATAACTTCTTTCCCTCCGTCCATTCTGATAGCGCCCTTCCTTCTGCTAAACGAACCTGGATCTGGTTAAGCCAATTAACCAAATTCCATGCACAGGGTCGAAGAAGTATTGGAAAGACGTCCCTTGCCTTGTCCTCAAATATTCGAGGAATCTCTTCATGCTTGATAACCCTTTGTATATCTTACTTTATTTTTTTAGGCAAGTTTTGCCTCAAGCTCCTTCATCCGCTTTTGGAGACTTAAAACCTCTTTCTCACCATTTTACCCTTCATGAACCGGCTTTATCACCTTATTCCATATATTTCAAAAAGCGCCGTTCTATAAAGGCTTGACAATACTGATTTAAACCCATAATCATCTTCTACCAATCAACCAATCAACCAATCAACCAACCAATCAACTAATCAACTAATCGACTAATCAATTTTTTAACGAATCTTTCCAATAGAGGTATAGTCATGTTAGTTTTAATGCAAGATCGTCCGTTGCTGATTTCATCTCTGGTCGAGTTCGCCGCGTTGCATCATAACGATGAAGAAATTGTATCTCGAACCGTCGAGGGACTTTTTCACCGGTATACATATATGGATTGTGCAACGCGTTCCCGACAGCTGACAAAAAGTCTTGAAAAATTAGGCGTAGCGCAAAGCGATCGTATATGAAGGAAAACGGTAAAAAATTTACCAGCATGCAACGAACGGTCATCGGTGGCGCCGCGGCGCCGAAGGCTATGATCGAGGCCTTCGAGAAGGATTACAACGTTAATGTCATCCATGCCTGGGGCATGACCGAAATGAGTCCTCTCGGAACGGCCTACAGTCTGAAGAAAAAACATATCAATCTATCCTTAGACGAAAAGATTGAATTATCCCTGAAACAGGGCCGGGCCGTATATGGCATTGATATGAAAATCGTCGATGGTTTCGGCAAAGAACTGCCATGGGATGGTAAGGCCTTTGGTAATTTGCTGGTGCGGGGTCCCTGGATTACGTCGGGGTACTTTAAGGGTGAGGGCGATGATGCGTTGGATAATGACAATTGGTTTGACACCGGCGACGTGGCCACCATCGACGCGGACGGCTACATGCAAATTACCGATCGCTCCAAGGATGTCATTAAATCGGGCGGCGAATGGATCTCTTCAATTGCCCTGGAAAATGTGGCCGTCGGTTGTCCGGGTGTCGCGGAAGCGGCCGCGATTGCGGTGTCCCATCCCAACTGGGATGAACGACCGCTTCTGCTGGTCGTCAAGGACAAGGGCTCCGCCGTCACCAAAGGCAATATTATCGAGTATTTACGGCGGGCGCTTGCCAAGTGGCAGCTGCCGGATGACGTCACTTTTTTAGATGAATTACCGCATACGGCAACCGGTAAAATCTTGAAAACAAAATTGCGTGCCAATTACAAAGATTATAAACTGCCGACAGTTCAGGATTAGTTCCCCGGCGGATAAAAGAAAACATCTGGAAGCCAAGTTGGACCAATTTCCGGTGTAATATTGCAACACCACATGCAATACGGGCAGACCCGTTGTTATATTTCCGGATCTGCCCGAGAGAGGGAATTGTGCCGGCCTGCAGCCTTACCTCTAAATTGCTGCAATGCCTGATTTTAAAGGATAAGTGGCAATTCTACACTTAGCCGAATTCACAATAATCATAATTTGAGCAGGACGCAAGGGGTAAAAAAAGAAAAAGGGAGCGCAGGTCGGAAAATGCCGACGTACACTCCCTTTTAGTATAGCCTCCCGCAGCCTCTTGAGGAACATGCCGGAAGCGTTTAAGGGAACAACCTTGCGTCATTGAACTTGTTCAATTTGCTCAACTCCGTATCCTGGCGTTCAGTTCAGCCGAAGGATCAGCAGTCGAGAGCCAAGGTTGCCCAATCTCTATAATTCGCAGTGGATTCTTATAGAGCGAAGGTATAATAAGTACGGGTAATTCCGCTGTCAAGACGGTTTTTAATTTTTTTAAAAATTATTTTGTGCCTTTGCGGCTTATGAACTGAACACTCAACTTTCGGCTTTAATAAAAAAGGTCATGATTGCAATCGCAATACAAATAATAGCCAAAAATATTGTGCCGGCCATAAAGGTTCCGGTTAGATCCACTAAAATCCCCATTATTGACGGACCGGAGAAACCCCCGATTTCAGCGACGCAGAAAAACATCCCCCCCGCGGCCCCCATATATTCAGTTCCCACGCTGGGGTTTTCCATCAGTATCAGCAGCATCAGCGGCATGAAAGGCGAACTAACAAATCCCAGCACCATTAAAGCGATATAAAGCGGTGTGCCGGATGTTTTCATTACCAGAACAAGGTTAACGGCGGACAGCAAGGCAAAAAGCGCTATCGCTTGGCCTCTGAAACGGGGCGGAATTAAAGAGGGTAAAAATAAAATGGCCGGAATTCCGCTTGCTATCGGAATGGATGCAGCATAACCGGCCTGCGAGGCGGACATACCGTTTTCTTCAAATATTTTAGGCAGCCAGTTGGAAAAACCATGGTTAATTGCAAATGCGAAAAGCGCCATAATCAGGAGTATCTGTACGTTACGAACGGCAATGAGGTTTTTAAAAACGTCAATGATACTCGCTTCGACGGCAACAGGTTTCGATGCGCTTGACCTGGCCAGAAACAACCACAACAATGCGAACGAAAACGTCAGCATTCCATAACAAACAAAAGTAAGCCGCCAACTGCCGCTGACCAGCGGCATCACCAGGCTATTGGTTAGCGCCAGTGCCATTAGCCCGCCGATCCAGGGTCCGGTGGTGTAAATTCCGACCGCAACCCCGCGGCTGCGGCCGCTGAACCATTCGGATATCGTCTTCGGACCGCCGATGGAAATCATGGGGCCGCCGATTCCAAAAAGGACGATTGCGATCAACATCGTCCAAAATCCTGTGGCGTAAAAACGAGTCGAAGCGGAAAATCCTATAACCAGGGCGCCGGCAAATATGGATTTTTGGATTCCCCACCTGTCCAGAATGGCACCTGCTACAAGGGCAACCAGGATATAGGTCAGCTGCCAGGATCCCAGAATAAATCCCATTTGAGAATAGGACATGCGCAGTTCATTCAGGATAGGTGTCACAAGTGGCGTAATGGAGCGCGCGACCAGGCCGAAAGCGATATACAGCAGCCATAAAAGCAACAGCATTACCCAGCGATAACGGCTATGCAAAGCGTCTTGTTTCATTTGTAATCCGTCATTTTTTGCCTCTTCTATTTATTATATCCACAGATTTTGGAGATCACAGAGATCACTTTAATCTCTCCTGGGTTTAATTGGCCGCAGCTTGCTGCGATAAAAGTGAGTTAAATACTAAAAACATGATACTCCGCGGCTTGCCACGGAGAGATTTCATTCGCTCCCAGATCGACGCGAAATCTATATTGACATTTGACTAATATTTAAATAGTGCTGACTGCAATAAGTCAAGTATCAATTCAGCCTTGTTGAATTGATAAATTCAATTGAAGGTAAAAACTTTGCCACCCGGTTTTATCAGAATTTATAATGTCAGTGTTCTTCCGTGCTAATCTGTATCCCAATTTTAATATTTACTCATACAGATTCATTATGAAGTCCAAAGGAGGTAACAATGGTTACTATTGTTGGAATCTCAGGAAGTCTGAGGAAGCATTCGTTTAACGCCGGACTTTTACGTGCAGCAGCCGAAGCTGCTCCTGAAGAATGTACGCTTGCAATTGAATCCATCAAAGAAATCCCCTTGTACAACGCAGATGTCGAAGAAACGGAAGGTATTCCGCCGAGCGTGAGCGATCTGAAGGATCGGATCGCCGCCGCCGATGGTTTGTTGATGGTGACACCTGAAAATAACAACTCGATTCCCGGCGTTTTCAAGAACGCCATCGATTGGTTGTCACGTCCTCCGAAAGACCGTCCACGTGTTTTCGGGAATCGTCCAATAGGGCTTATGGGGGCGACACCAGGCGGCTTTGGTACCGCCTTTTCACAGTATGCGTGGCTTCCAGTGCTGCGTGTGTTGGGAGCCCAAGTATGGTCCGGCAGGCTTTTGTGGGTCAGCGGAGCCATGAGTAAATTCGACGACGAGGGTAATTTAACGGATGATGGGGTGATGAAACAGCTCTCCAAGTACATGAGCGGTTTTGCGGACTTTGTTACGCGTATGAAAGCCTAACCCGGACAAGCCGGGATTGAAGATTGACGATTGAATATTGAAGATTTGTTGTATCGCATCGCCCTGTCTTTTCTATTTAAATCGATAACAGTCCTCTCCGAGCCGGAGGCTAAAATATTCACTCCGGCTCTATACTCGTTTAGGATCCCAACGGTATCCGCCAACACCTGCGGATTTGGAAACTCGCCGGTGATAGGGTATAACGATTGCGACCGGCTGAATCGCGCATGCACGCGCAACTGCTGTGGTCGCTGTTGGTTGGCTGATAGCAGCTGCTCCTTTTCATCAAGGCTTTAAATGTTGAACAAACCAGTCACACTGGGCCGCACTGTTCACTTTGAAGTCTTCACCGGTGTATGCATCAAAATGGCCACCTGGAAGAATTAGAAGCTTCTTTGGTTCCAGGGCCTTCTCATATGCTTCGCATGCAAGGTCCGCCGGCACCAAATGATCCTTACCGGCGACGACAAGTAAAAACGGTGTTGGACTTATGTTGGAAATGTAATCACCAGGTTCATACTCGATAAACATTTCAACTGATTTGAGCGTCACCTCATTTTTCCACGCGGGTGCCCGCAGTTTTTGCGTCTCAAAGAAAAACTGTGTGCTGTCATCGGTCGGCAGGGCGCACGCCTCTCCGGGCTCTTCGGCAACCACCTTAATCATGGCTGGGGGATTGCCCGCGTAGCGGGACTCCCGATCGGCATCAAAATTGGCCCTGACACCGGCAAAAAAATCGGATCGAATCAGACGACGTGCGTTTCGCAAGCCGCTGATCAGGGGCACCTGGCACACCACGCATTGGACCCTGCGATCCAAAGCAGCGACAACAATGACATGCCCGCCGCTATAACTTGATCCCCATACGCCTATTCGGCTTTTGTCAACTTCCGGCAGCGTTCCAGCGAAGGTGATGGCATCGCGGTAATCGTTAATCTGGCGCCAGGGATCGATCTCCTGCCTGGGTTCACCATCGCTGGCACCCAAATTTCGATTGTCATAAACCAGAACTGCAAAACCGGCATCACAGAAAACTTCGGCAAATGAGTCCAGATACATCTCTTTAACCGCTGAATAGCCATGGGCCATTACGATAGTTGGAATGCCGTCTTTTGTGTCTTCGGGCAGATAATACCATCCTCGAAGCGTCACACCGTCATTGGTTTTAAAATCGATGTCCTTTCTCATGATGCTTCTCCTTTCGCATGTTTCGTTATAGTATTAAATTAAAAAACCCGCCTCCAATACCAGATACGGGGTTTATGATCCATTGTGAACACCCCGTATGAGACGTCATTGCCAAACGATAATGGCCTCACAAAGCGTCTCGAATTTGTCATGCCGGACTTGATCCGGCATCCAGAATATACTGAAACTACTGGATTCTGGCCTTCGCCAGAATGGCGCTTTATAGAAATTTTGACTTTTGTCACATCTCCAAGTTTATTTCCCGATCAGACTGGCCGATTTTTTGGCCAGAGGCCGCGCGTATATGATACTTCATTAATTTAGACTGGATTTACAGGATAATCATTGCTCGGGTGGCTGCCAAAAAGAACCCATTCCTTTTAAGACTCCGATCAACTCCATTAGATAATCCTGCATACGTGAAGCATAGTCAGGATCTAACCGTTTGGTAAAAAAGTTGCCGGAAAAAAGTCCAGCCACATCAGATAGCTTATTGATCCCAGCATCGGTATTGGCTTTGAAAGCGCTCCAATTCCGAACATGCTCTTCCGACCGGAAGAGATTCATGGTACTTCAGGCATAGGGTAGGTCGGTGAACCAATCCTTAAATGGAACAGATGTATATCCCATGATACCCTCCGGTTCAGCATTTAGGATGGTGCCATCTTTCATTTCCACCCTGATCGCAGAACCGCAATCCAGACAGGGCGCATCGATTTGCACTGTTTTACCTGGAAAAAGCCAGCTGACCGCCAGCGATTCGAATCCTCACTGGCCGAACCATTTCTGTTGGCCGTCGATGGTGAGGCGGTATTGGGTGGGCAGATTGCTGAAAGGTGGAAACGAGCAGATGTAGTCGGTATTGGGAAACAACCAGGCGGGAAAGCCGGGTGAAAAAAGCTCATGCAAGGCTTTACGTCCCTCCTCCAGCGGCACTTCCAGCTCAGATGCAATTTCCGTGAAGTGAGGCGCCTGACCGGTTTCCATCATGCGTTTCATGATAATTTGAAAGGTTTTGTCTATCTGGTTAGGTTCGCTCATATGGCCTCCTTTTGATTTGCGGTTTTCTAAATGCTTCTTTCAGGAATCCTGAAAATTTTACCAAGCTAAATCAATTGGTTTGGTGTCAACTTCTATTGTATCTGCTTGGCATCACAAGGTTTTTTTGCTCTTAATTATTCCAGCTATGTTGGAGGAATCTGAGTGTTGCCATAATTTGAAAATGTACTCACAAAGAAAAATCGAAAAACCGGCGTTTTCTGAAGAATGTTCTGATAATAAATACCTCTAGATTTCTGAACAACCTACTCCCACAAATCAAATAGGTCTCGCCCTATTGACCAGCGTGCCTTTTTTTGCTCCACTTTCACACCCAAAATCCATTTGTTGTACAGTTTGTCGATAATTCCGCTGGTCTGCCCCATTTGCAACCAGTCATTAACAAAAGCTTCAAAATCTAAAGTAGCCAGCGGCATGGCAAAAGCAGCATCCGCTTTTAGGTGAGGCTCAGGCACGACAACGGAATAGACAGGATAAAGAATCGTCCAGGCCGATCCGGCCTCCGCACTGATGACAAGTGCGTCAACACCTTTTGGGTTGTTAGTAAAAAAATCGCTATAAGTTTCTATGAGAACGATTTCGGTATTCGGTAGATAGCGCTTGACATTTTTTGCCCTTTTTTCCCCTACCACCCCTACGCGAGTATTATGTTTATTGTCTATCAAACGCCAGCTTTTAAATTCATTACGCCTGTAGTCTTCTACCACCACGGCTGTGGTCATATTCATGTAAGGATTAGAGAAATTGGCCTTGGCGAGCCGCTCTGGATTAACAATCAATCCACCGATCGCTAAATCAAATTTGCCTTGATTGAGGTCTTCAAATACCTTTTCGTACGTCCACTCGATAAACTCTATATCTACCTTCAGCTCTCGTGCCAGCACATGCATTAGCTCTACGTCAAAACCGACCAGGTCGCCGTTGTCGTTAACAAACGAAAATGGCAAGTTCTCAGGGTGATAACCTACTCGCAGCTTGCCGCGTTTGATTATGGATTTAAGCGGATTTTTTGGTCCTATCGTCTCCTTTATGCCGATCTCTTTTATATCCGCCTTTTTTGGTTCTTTAATCTCCGCTTGCATCAGTGTGCGTCGTGTAAAGTCTTCCTTACCGACCACCTTAGAAAGCACGAAACGTGTTCCCAGGAGGGCAGCGGCAAAAATTACCATCGAAATTATTGCAAAGCTGAGTATACGTGACCAATTGATTCTCACTGCACCAGTTGCTGCGCATGTAGCCACTAAAGTGAATGCAAACAGGTTCATGACCGCAAGTAGGGTCGCAAACCAACTGTTGAGGACTCCCGTAACAACATATAGCTGATACATGTCCGAAGGAATCTGCATCTGGTCCAATAAGAAAGGCAGTGCTAAATCCACACCACCGAACAAGGTGAACAATCCCAGCACCGCGAAACCCGGATAGTCTGAAAACGCGATACTTTTGCCGACAAACCAGCCGGCGAAAAGTACAAAGAGCAGCGTCAGCAGTTTTCCGATATTGGGGAAGTTGAAGGAGGTCGGCACTAGCACTTCGACATAGTTATTGGTGTCTTCATTTCTTATTCGCAGTTCCTCAAAAAGCGTTCTAGCATTTTCCACCAGCATCGGCAGCGTAATGAACAGGTTGCCTGTGACGAAGCCGGTTACCAGAGCGTCACGGGCAGATTTGAGGATTTTACGGTAACTGAACGGTGTTAGTGCGGCTGCCAACCCCGGAAGAATCCAAAAAGTTAATAAAAGGGTCGCAACAATAAAGGGGATGATATAGCTTTGCAACCGGCCGAACTCTTCGATGGTCATGGTGCCGGCAGCATTTGCGGCGATGGCGAAAACACCAATGGGGGTAAGTTTTACCACCATCATCGCAATGCGAGTGAGCGTTTTTGATGTGGCCGTCAATAAATCAAGCAAACTCTTTTTGTTTTCAACTCCGATCAGCGCGATACCAAATGCGACACTAAATACTGCTGCCGCGGGTACTACTGTACGAGCCATGGAGCTAATCGGGTTAACTGGAATGTAAAGGTCGATAAAGTCCACCTTGGCGACTTCAACCAGGCTGGTACTGAAAAATGAGCCGCCCTTAATTGGGGGAAAGGCTAAGGGCATTAAGAATACGATAGTAAAAGCCAGAAACCAGGACGTCACCAGAACGATGCCCCCCGTGATAGCAAGCTTTGCCGCCTTCTCATAGTTCAAAGATCCGATTCCGAGCATCAGCGACACTACCATGTATGGTAGGATTGACATCTGAATCAGACCAATATAGGCCTTGCCAATAATAGCAAGCGCCGATGCTTTCTCTCCTAAAAATAAGCCGACGAATAGTCCAAGTGTTAAGCCAATGAGGATTTGGGTGGAAAGAGAAATGCCCTTTTTATTTTTCGTCTGATCACTCATGGTATTTTTATCTCCTATCCTGAGACTTCAGACTTGTAAGGGTAATAGCAGAAACCTAAATTGAGGGCCATTTACGATGCGTTTACATTATCAGTACTTTCAAAAGGGCAAGTTTTTTACAGATTCTAATAAAATATAATAGGTTAGCCCAAATTTTGTATCGGTTTGAATTTGCAGCTCCGATTGGGGAATTAATTGCCGATAGATAGTAAGCCTGTCGAAAAACCCTAAATACAGGTTTTTCGACAGGCTTCTTAAATATGTCAAGTTTAAAAATATCTCACTGGTGATTTTAAGCGAATTATTTAAGTGCTTCAGCCGCCTTTAGATATTGTTCGCACCCAGCCTCCTTATCCTTGTCCCCTTCGGCTTCTTTCATGCACTTTTGGTATTCTTCGCTTAGTTTGATTCTTTCTTTGTTTATTTCTGCTTGTGATTTGTCGGCCTTTCTTTCTGAGCCTCCGCAAGCTGACATCATCCCTACAACGATAACGACCAGAAAAATCCTCATTAATTTCATAGCACCTCCTTGTTTTTTGAAGTTAATCGAAAATCGAATAAAAAACTTATTTTTAACATTATGATATAGAAAAGTGAGCATATCAAGTCAAATGGAAAATTGGCTGTGCAGCCGACATGCAAAACATTAGAGATGCCATAAGGACAGGAGAGACAACGATCTACAGCTGCTTTTTCATATTTCTTGTCGCTATCATAACTTACTGAAAATGTTATATATAAAACGGATATCATACATTTTTCAGTGTTGTCAATTGCAGAGCTGCATAGCAAAAAAAACTTTCTGAATCCCTGGCTCTATGATCTAAGCAAATTAGTTTGCCCTGTTCGGACAGCGTCGATAAGCATTTTTCCTGTCAGCTTCAATTTTCCGAATCGACCTTTCTTCTTGGCCATTATGATTTCGTAAAGATCTTCCCTCGTTTGCGGTGGTCTCACTTCGGTCGGTTTTTTCAAAAGAGATATGGATTCGGTCGGGCAATTGGAGACACAAACGCCGCAGCCAATACATCGGTTCAGATCCACCGCAGCCTTTTGACTGCTTTCGGAGACGCTCACCGCACCGACCTGGCACCATTCCTCACAGCTGCCACAGCCCACACAGGTGGCCCTATCCACTTCAGCCTGAAAGTTTGAAGCCCAAAAATCCAACGGTTTTGGGATAATCTTGTGAACGGCCAACATCCCGCAGCAGCAGCCGCAGCATGAACAGATGAACTCGGCTTTTTCCGTATTGGACGGTTGCAGAACCAAACCCTGCTTCTGATTCTGTTCAATGATCGTCAGCGCCTCATCTCTGGTAATCTCTCTGCCGGTGCCACTTTGCAGGACCGTCCGGGCGATGCCGCCAATGGCAAGGCAGGTTTCTTTGCGGTCCGTTACCTCACAGGATTTACCCTCCATCGACTTTTTTTTACGGCAAATGCATTCGATGATGACAAATGGATCTTCAGCCTGTTGTAACAGGGTCGTTACTTCATCAAACGTACTGACATTATGTTGCGGGTGAATGCTCCTGGAGACTGGAATGGTGCGCATCTGGGGAAGTTCGGTACTTAAAAATTCGATACCGAATTTTATATCGGAGGTATATTCATTGAAGTCCTTGATAAACTCAGGGGTGAGTCGATCAAGTTGAAGTTCGTACATTCCCACCACCAGCGGTGCGCAGCAATAATGCTTTGAACCATTCTTTATTGTGGATTCGATTCCGCCTTTCTTCTGGATAAGATCTATAATATCATCCAGTTTGTCGGGTGATTCGACCAAATGCCTAACTTTTCTAAAAATCGTTTTTAGCGGCTCGGGTTTGTAGTTCAAAAAAGAAACGATCTCGGCCTCTTCAGGCGTAAAAATATGTTTCAGAATTTTTATCTCAACGCCCGACCGAGTCGCTGGAAACCCGACGGGCTGACGATCCAGGTGCTTTTGCAGTCTGATATAAACCTGATCATTTTGCGCCATGCTTCACTCCAGTTTAATAATTGTATGCCTATATCGAATATACGACGTTTGATCTGTATAAAACTCGTATCAGAATGATAAGCAACTCAGTGTGAGGTTCAGAATGAGGTCAACAGTTAGTAAGAGATGAGCTTCAAGGTTCCGCTTCCAGGTAACACGAGAGTTTCGGCTAAGAATTTTTCTAATTCTCTATACGAATTCGTTGTCATTGTCAAGAATTTGCAAAGACTGCTTGCAGCACCTCAGTAATACGTTCGTTTTCAAAAGGCGATTCCGCGATACGGACATCTGCATCCTTTAAAATCCGTTCCAGGTCCCCCCAATGGCTATACTTCTTGAACTTATCCTCGCGATGGATGCCCATGGCTTCAGCAACAAGATTGACATAATTGGTGACACTGAAATCATAATGGGCTTGATCAGCTGCAAACGTCTGGTTGCAATAGTGGCAAACCGTGACCAACCGCTCCGCTCCGGTTTGGGCGGCCTCCTGAAGGCGTGCTTTGCGAATCCGGGCGCAGCTTTGGGGAAACCAGCAGATGGTCCCACTGCCGCAGCAAAGCGTGTCCCGGCCGTGATGCTTCATTTCCCTGAGGGTCACCCCGGGCAATTGTTGCAACACCTCACGGGGGCCGTTGCGGTCGACCCCGGTGTAGGCTGATTTGCAAGCTTCATGCAGGGTGACCGTTCCGGCGACCGCCCTTGTAAGCGGCAGTTTTTTCATCTTTGAGGCTAAATACTGTGGGAATGACAGGATTTTAAAGGGGATATCCATGGTAGGTGCGATGGTGTTTTCAACGCGACACTGGCAGGTAGGGCACCAGAGCACGGCGGCCTCGGGTTGTAAGCCGGCGATGGTTTCCACCAATTCTTCAGCCCTTTTAGTTCCCTCATCGACTTCACCCATAAACAGATGGCTGTCTCCGCAGCAATAATCCAAACCGGGTAGAAAAGCGTAATCATCCCCGATAGCGTCCATGATATCCAAGGTATTCAGGATTTTTTCGGGCTGAAAGTAAACATTGCAACCGGCGAAAAAAACGTAACGGGCGTTTTGCTTCGCGCTGGGTGTGGTGATTTTGTTGTATTCTATTCCCGATACCTGAACACTTGCCAGGACCCGTTGGGCACTGTCGGGTTCCTTGGCGTGGCGGTAAGCCTTGTTCGCCAGTCCTTTGGAGATATATTCGCCCTTGATGAGCTCGTTGATCAGCATTGGGTTAAGCTCCTCGGGACACATATCAACCGTACATTTAAAGCACTCCATACAGGCAAAGGCCTTGGTATACGCCATTTGATTGGGAATTCCGCTGTCCATGAATTCAAACACCCCTTCCTGAATATCCTGGGAGGAAATCCCGCTGATATCCGTATAGGGTAAAATCGGGCATCCTTCGGCACAAAGCCCGCATTGGGTGCAGTTTTCAAGAAAATGATTTTTTTCCTTGATGTAGTGATCAAATAGCGTCATTTACAATCCTGTCTGGTTTCCAGCAGACGATCGACCTGCTTGCGGGCATATTTCCTCAAAAGATAATAAAAAAACAGCCTGATAATCTCGTGATAATGACTGGCTTTTTCCGAAAAACCTTCGGAACACATTTTTTCGAGATTCGATCGATAATATTTGACGATCTTCTTTATACAATAATTACGAAATAAATTCCAATTGCGTTTATCTGTCCGTAACATATGTTTCCGCTCGACAAATTTACAAAATAGAATTAAATAACATATACATAAACTGAGCGGTTCCAGGTTCACAGTTCCGGGTTCAGAGGTTGTCATAACTCGACTTTGCGTGTGTTTCAACACGACGTCCGGATTGACCTCTTTAACCCATTGGGTGAAACAGCCTTGCAAGCCCCATGGATGCGAAATCCCTTTAGGATATATCTTTTAAGGTTCTTTAACCAGGAACCCTGAACGTTGAACCGCTTAAC
>JARFPZ010000320.1 GCA_029288035.1 Desulfosarcina sp. | reverse complement strand
ACCACGGCCATAATCTGGTCATCCTTAAAATGAAGCATGTCGATGGCCTTTTGGGGGCAGCTGGAGGCGCACAGGCCACACCCCTTGCATGAGGCCGAGATATTTTTGGCGCGGTATCCCTTGCCTTCGATTTCTTCAAGTTCGAGCGCTCCGAAGGGACAGACTTCCACACAAAGACCGCAACCGATGCATTTTTCGGCATCCACTTTAGAGACCAGCGGCGACACCGCGATGGATGTTTTTGCCAGAACAGTGGCGGCCCGACCAGCGGCGGCCATCGCCTGGGCAATGGTTTCATCAATCGGTTTGGGATAATGCGCCAATCCGCAGACAAATAGGCCGTCGGATGCAAAATCCACCGGCCGAAGCTTGGCGTGGGCTTCCATAAAAAAATTATCCGAATTGACCGGCAGCTTATAAAAGGCCGCCAGACGGCTGTTTTCAGTCGGGACGATGGCGGTGGCCAGGTTTATTAAATCCGCTTTAATCAATACCTTCCTCTGCAGAATGGGATCAAACAGCCTGACTTCCAACCCGTCGTCGCCTTTGGAAACCGTTGGTTTAGCATCCAGGCTGTACCGAATGAAAATGACGCCCTTGGCCCGCGCCTCCTTGTATAACACTTCGCGCTCCCCGAACGTCCGCATATCGCGGTATAAAATGTAAACATTGGTGTCCGGGTACTGATCTTTAATGGCAATGGCCTGGGCGACGGATGTTGTACAGCAGATCCTGGAACAATACGGCCGGTTTTCGTCCCGCGAACCCACGCACTGAATAAATACGACGCTGTCGGCATCCCGCAGCTTTTCAGGATGCTGTTCGATATCGTGCCAGCGCATCACATTTGGATGTTTACCGTACAGGTATTCATCCGTTTCCGCTGCTTGCGCTCCGGTGGCAATAAGGGTCGCGCCATGGCGGACAATCCGGGTTAAATTGCCGGAGGTGACCTGGGTTTCAAAATTGCCCACAAATCCTCCGGCATTGCTTATCTCAGCATTAAGCATCACCTCGATATCCGGATGTTTTTCAACCCGGTCTTTCAAATCCTTTAAAAATGTCGAAACATCTTTACCCCGCCAGGTGGCTGCAATGTCCAGGGCCGCACCGCCCAGTTCCGTCGACCGTTCGGCAATGACCACCGGAAAACCCTGGTCGGCCAAACTGAGAGCGGCGGTCATACCGGCGACCCCGCCACCGACAACCAGCGCACTCTTGTTGATTTCAACCGCAAGATCCGGGATCGGCTCCAACAACGCCGTCCGGGAGACCGCCATGCGCACGAGGTCTTTGGCCTTTTCCGTCGCAGCAGCCTTGTCGCCGGAATGCACCCAGGTACACTGGTTGCGGATGTTAGCCATGTCAAAAAGATAGGCATTCACACCGGCATTGCGGATGGTTTCCTGAAACAACGGTTCGTGGGTTCTGGGTGTACAGGCCGCCACCACGATTCGGTTGAGCTTTTGCTCCCGTATGATTTCTACCATTTTTTCCTGGGTATCCTGACTGCAGGAAAAAAGGTTTTCCTCGGCATATACCACATGGGGCAGTCCTTTGGCATATTCGGTCACCGCGGGCACATCGGCAATACCGCCGATGTTAATACCGCAGTTGCAAACGAACACACCGATCCGCGGCGGCTCGTCGGACAGGTCTTTTTCCGGTGGGAATGTCTTTTCCTTAACCAGGCTCCCTCTGGCAGAGGACAGGCTGATGCCGGCACGACAGGCCGCCGCACTGGCTTCCATCACCGATTGTGGAATGTCTTTGCACCCCTGGATAACGCCGGCAACGTAAATGCCGGGTCTTGAAGTGGCCACCGGGTCGACGTCATCGGTTTCGACAAAATGATACTTATTGAGTTCAACGTCCAGTCTTTTAGCCACTTCCACCGCTGAATCCGAGGGTTCCATACCGACGGAAAGCACCACCATATCAAAGTCTTCAAGAATTCTCTCCCCCGCATCGGTGACGTATTCCAGGGTCAAGTTGCCGTCATCGTCCGTCTGACTGATGGTATGGACTTTGGAACGAATAAAACGAATGCCATCGGCTTTGGCCCGATCGTAATATTTCTCAAAATCTTTACCGTGGGTGCGCATATCCATAAAAAATATGCTGCCTTCAAACTCAGCACCCAGGTGTTCTTTGGCGATGACCGCCTCCTTTATGGCGTACATGCAGCAGACCGAGGAACAGTACTCATTGTCGCATTTGTTCAGATCCCGCGATCCGACACATTGCAGCCAGGCAATTTTTGCAGGCGCCCTCCCGTCTGAGGGGCGCTTGACGTGACCCGCCGTGGGGCCGCCGGCGGAAAGGATCCTCTCAAATTCCATACTGGTGACCACATCGGGCAGTGTGGCGTGCTGGTAATTGTCCAAGGGTCGTGGGTCAAAAGTTTTAAAACCGGCCGTTACGATAACGGCGCCCACGTTGAGCGTTCGTTGCGCTGCCGAGTCATCGAAGTTGATCGCTTCGGTGGGACATATCTTTTTGCAGGCACCGCATTTGCCCTTTTTGAGAAAAATACACCGGTCCGGATCGATGGCATATTTGAGGGGTACCGCCTGGGCATAGGGGACATATACGGCCTTGCGCTTAATGATTCCTTCGTTGAATTCATCGGTTGTTTTGGCCGGACATTTCTCAGCGCAGGCGCCGCAGGCAATACATTTGTCCATGTCCACGTAGCGGGGGAATTGGTCAATGGTTACCGTAAAGTTACCTTCGGTGCCTTCAATGGCGGATAATTTTGAAAGGGTTAGCAATTCGATATTCAAGTGCCGGCCGACCTCGACCAGTTTGGGTGAGATAATTCACATGGAACAATCATTGGTGGGGAAGGTTTTGTCCAGCTTGGCCATGGCGCCGCCGATTGCCGGGGATTCCTCAACGAGATAGACGTAATAACCGGAATCAGCCAAATCGAGGGCTGCCTGCATCCCGCTGATACCGCCGCCGATTACCATCACAGATCCTACCGTGTTGTCTTTGCTCATAACATTCATCCTGTGGATTCAAAATTTAGTTAAACTGTTTTTCGATATTTTGCTTTTTAACTATTTAATATTAATTCAGATATTATAAAAAAAAGAGCGTAACGTGCATCTTCGACGCCTCCCTGTTTCCAATGGTATCGATCCGCCGCATATCGACGTGACGAGCCGAGCAGAATATCATTCCATCATATTCTGTCAAGGATAATCGACTTTTTTTTAAAAAAAATTCACGGCAATGCTAAAATATTCAATTCTCTGATATCTTTGTGAAAATCAATAAAAATTCCTACAAAATTAGTCGTGAAAAAAAACTATTGAAATCATGG
>JARFPZ010000273.1 GCA_029288035.1 Desulfosarcina sp. | reverse complement strand
ATATCTTGTGGACACCCAACCAAAAAGAAAGGAGGAAATTCAATGAAAAAGATCAACGGAAACAAAGGAAATTTCAAATTGGCTGTGATGGTAATCGTTGCCGTGGGCCTTCTGACTGGTTGTGCGTATACCACCAAGGACCTGAATGAGCAGTCCGTTCTGGCGATCAATTGGGTCCAGACCTCGGCTGAATACCGTGCCATAAGTTATCAGACTTATAACCTGGCCCGGCTAAACCTCGATAACTTTCTGGCAACCTATGCGGGATCCAAACCCGTGGCCGTTATTGCCGACGTAGATGAAACGATTACTGACAACTCGGTGTATCAGGCGTGGCTGGTTGGCCAAGATTTTGGATATTCTTCCAAGACCTGGGGTCCCTGGATCGCGGCCAACCTGGCCGAAGCGGTTCCGGGCGCGGTTGAATTTTTTAATTACGCCAAAGCAAAAGGCGTTGAAACATTTTATGTCACTAATATCAAAATGGACTTTGCCGAGGGTGCCAAAAAGAAATTAAAGGCACTGGGCTTACCCTTTGTAGACGAAAAGCACCTTTTGTTTCGAATCAATACCAGCGACAAGCAGCCGCGCCGGGATATCGTGGCCAAGGACTATGAGATTGCCCTTCTGCTAGGGGATAACCTCAATGATTTTCTTAGCGTGTTCCGTAAAAAACCGGTTGCCGAACGCTCGGCAGAGGTTGATAAAATAAAGGATGAGTGGGGCCGGAAGTTTATTGTGTTCCCGAATCCTCAGTATGGCGATTGGGAGGGGGCAATATATAAAGGCAACTGGGGTGCCAGCGCGGCGGAAAAAGACAAAATGCGAAAAGACCATCTCGAGCGCTGGGACTACGCGCCGTGATGCTCCGCAATTAAATAGGAAAATTATCTTCCGATGCGGTTGCCTGTCTCCCTATCGAATAAATGTATTTTAGGAGGGGGCACGGTCAGGGGCAGCTTTGTGTTTTTATCCAAGTGCTGCACATCTGAGAGTCGTAGAGTTGATAAGGTTTTATCATCGGTGAAGCGGCCGTAAACCAGGGTATCGGCACCCAGAAGCTCGACGTGATCGACGGTTAGATGCAGTGTGGCGGCCTCGTCTCGAGCCGGTTTGAAATGTTCGGGCCGAACGCCGAGAATGACTTCCTTGCCGGCATGTTCAGATGAACTGCCGTTTTCAAGCGGCAGTTTGACGTTGCCGGGTATTTCTACCGAATCACCGTTGGGGCTCAGTCGTGCGTTGAGAAAATTCATGGCCGGCGAACCGATAAAGCCGGCAACGAACTTTGTGGCCGGGTGTTCATATACCTCAAGGGGTGATCCAATCTGGGCGGCATATCCGTTGTCCATAACGATAAGGCGGTCACCGAGGGTCATGGCTTCCACCTGATCGTGGGTCACATAGATGCTGGTAATTTTAAGATCTTCATGGAGGTTTCGGATTTCCAACCGCATCTGCACCCGCAGTTTGGCATCCAGGTTGCTCAACGGTTCGTCAAATAAAAAGACTTTGGGCTCCCTTACGATGCATCTGCCCATGGCTACCCGCTGGCGTTGTCCGCCCGAAAGTTGACGCGGTTTGCGGTCTAAAAATTCGGTGAGTTCCAGAATTTTTGCGGCATTGCGCACTCTTTCATCGATTTCAGCTTTGGACATACGTCGGATTTTTAGCCCGTAGGCCATGTTCTTATAGACTGTCATGTGCGGATATAGCGCATAATTCTGAAACACCATGGCTATGTCGCGTTCGGCCGGTTCAAGTTGATTGACGATCTCGTCGTTGATTGCAATTTCGCCGGCTGTTATGACCTCAAGCCCAGCAATCATACGCAGGACCGTTGATTTTCCGCAACCGGACGGTCCTAGAATGGCGACAAATTCGCCGTCTTTGATATCACAATTGATCCCGTGAATTACTTCTGTTTTGCCAAACGATTTGTAGATATTTTTTAAGCTGACATCGGCCATATTCTGCGCCTCTGAATTTTAATAGTGTTGAACTCCTCAACCCGTAACTCGCAACGCGCAACCCGCAACCCGAACTCTACTTCTCCGTTTCCGTCATTCCTTTTACAAATTGTTTCTGCATAAAAATCACTACCAGCACCGGCGGTATCATGGCCAGCATGGCGGACGCCATAATGACATTCCACTCGGCTTGTCCTTCACCGACAGCCAGCATCTGCTTGATCCCGATCAATATTGTATAAAAACGCTCATCACTGGTGATGAGCAGCGGCCACAGGTACTGATTCCATCCATAAATAAACAGGATCACAAACAGTGCAGCAATGGACGTGCGTGACATGGGCAGAAGAATATCAAAGAAAAAACGAATGGGACCACCGCCGTCAATTCTATGCGCCTCGCATAACTCATCAGGAACTGTCATAAAAAACTGTCGGAAGAGAAACGTTGCAGTGGCTGAAGCGATTAATGGAAAAATCAAGCCGGAATATGAATCCAATAATTTCAGATCTGAAGCTACTTCGTAAGTCGGCAAAATTCGAACTTCCACCGGCAGCATTAAGGTAATGAAAATCAGCCAGAAAAAAAACATACGAAGACGGAATCTGAAATAGACGATTGCAAAAGCGGCCAGCAGGGAAATAAAAATTTTGCCGAAAGTAATGCCGAGCGCCATTATCAGGCTGTTGAGCATCATGGATCCGGCTGTAGCGCCCACATCTTTTGATCCGACCATCAACGCTCGACTATAATTTTCCAGGAGTTGTTTTCCCGGCAAAAATGGAAAGGTTGATGTAATCTTATCCAACGTATGGCTTGATGCGACAAACGCTATGTAGATTGGGAAGGCGATGATGATGCAACCCATGATGAGCACGGCGTGAGTAATAAATGTCAACCAGGGACGATGTTCAACCATTTATGTTTCCTCTAATAATGAACCTTGCGTTCGATATAGCGAAATTGGATAACCGTTAGAGAAATCACAACGATCATTAAAATGACCGATTGGGCTGCAGAACCGCCGAGGTCCAGGCCGAGAAAGCCATCTGAATATACTTTGTATACCATGATGTTGGTGGCTTGATTTGGTCCCCCTTCAGTGATGGCGTGGATCACGCCAAATGTATCAAAGAAAGCGTAAACAATATTCATCACAATTAAAAAGAAGGCGGTCGGTGACAACAGCGGAAAGGCAATAGTCCAGAATCGCTTGGCGGGTGATGCACCGTCAATGGCGGCGGCTTCAATAAATGACTTGGGAATTGATTGAAGTCCGGCCAGAAAAAACAAGAAATTATAGGAAATTTCCCGCCAGGCCGAAGCAATGATGACGAGAAGCATTGCTTGGCCTCCATTCAGCGAATGATCCCATTCATAGCCAACAGAACGTAGAAAGAACGACACCATTCCAACCGTCGGATTAAAGAGAAAATACCATAGTACGGCCGCTACCACAGGTGCTACAGCGTAAGGCCAAATAATCAGCATTTTATATGTGGTTGCAGAACGGATGGCGCGGTCTGCCATCACCGCCAGTAGCAGTGAGACTGACATAGAGATGATAGCTACCGCGAAGCTGAAAATAACCGTAACGTATAGCGAGTTGAGATAGATATCATCTGCAAAAAGCGCTGCAAAATTATCCAATCCCACAAACTTAGACGATAGTCCAAAGGGGTCTTCCTGCAAGACTGACTGGTATAATGCCTGCGAGGCTGGCCAAATGAAAAAAACGAGCGTTATTATTATTTGCGGTGCAACCAATATGTAGGGAAGGATTTTATTTTTAAAGACAACGCGCTTTTCCATTAGACATCTTCATCCTATATTATCTGATGCCGGACTCCTTTTCAGTCTCAAGGAATCCGGCTTGTCTTAAAAGGCGCTATTCATACATTTTCTGGAATTTACGAAGGAGTTTATTTCCATTTGCAACTGCTTCGTCAAGTCCCTGCTGCGCAGTCTTTTGGCCGGCAAAGATGGCTTCAAACTCATCATACATAATACTGCGCATTTGCACGTAATTGCCAAATCGGAGACCTTTTGAATTCGCGGTTGGTTTGTGCATGGTCATCTGTTTCAAGGCAGTTTCCATATCGGGTTTTTCATTATACACACCCTGTTTTTTGGTGTACTCGTATGCTGCTGTGGTTATTGGCAGATATCCTGTGAACTGATGCCAATCCGACTGGACTTCCGCTTTGGAGATATAATTGAAAAATGCAGCGACACCTTTGTATTCTTCGGCAGAATGTCCTTGTAAAACCCAGAGGCTAGCTCCCCCAATGATTGTATTTTGTGGAGCACCCTTTTCATCCGGCCAATACGGCAAAAAGCTGGTTCCAAATTCGAATTTGCAATTCGCCTTCATTCCGGCATAGCCGGCCGAGGATTCAGTGTACATCGCTACCTGCCCCGTCTGGAACTTGGCATTGCCTAAATTCCGACGGCCGCCATAAATAAAAATCTTTTCTTTTTGCCAGTCAGCCAGGTGTTGAATGTGTTTCACGTGCAAGGGACTGTTGAAAATAAATTCAGTATCCAGGCCCCCAAAGCCGTTTTCTTTTGTTCCGATGGGCACATTGTGCCAGGCACTAAAGTTTTCCATGTGGATCCAGGAAATCCAGGCTGTTGAAAAGCCGGCTCTAATGACGTTTCTACCTATCTCAGTGGATATCTCTGTAACCTTGGCAGCTTCATCCTTCATACCAACCTTTTCCAGTGAATCACTGGCTGCCTCCAATTTTTCAACAATGGGCTCAATTTTCGAGGCTTGATCGGCATAGGCAGCTACTATTTTTTTGGCATATTCAGCTACTTCAGGCCAGGTTTTAGGCGGTTTGGTTGGATCGAGCCCCGCCCTTTGGAATGCTTCTTTGTTGTAATACAGCACGGGGGTTGAACTATTAAACGGCATGGACAGCATTTTGCCGTCCGTGGTGGTATAATAGCCCGTTACAGTGGACAGATAGGCATCCGGATCAAATGGAAGGCCAGATTCGGCCATGACCTCATAGACTGGTTTTACCGCCCCTTTGGCCGCCATCATCGTCGCGGTACCCACCTCAAAGACCTGCAGAATATGCGGTGGATTTTTTGCGCGAAATGCCGCAATTCCAGCCATCATGGTATCGGGATAGCTCCCCTTAAAGGTTGCAACCACTTTGTATTGGTCTTGTGACTTGTTAAAGTCAGCGACGATGGATTGGACCTTTTCCCCAAGTCGCCCACCATGAGCAAACCACCAGTTGATGGTAATCGGCTCGGCCAGGGCACTTACAGGGAAAATCACCAGTACAGCGAGTGCAACGGCGAATAACCATTTTGGAAATTTCATTATAAGATCCTCCTTTCCTCGTTTGCGGTTAGCGTTGCGATTCAGGCTTAAAAACCATTGCTTGAATCTTTCATTAAAAATACTTTAACGGGTACTATGCTTCGAAAACAAGGTGAACAGTGAATTAGAATATGATAAGGATTTTGTTAAAAAGTAAAAAAAGGTACCAAATAAGATTCCGAATTCAGGGCGCTCAACTGATAATCTGGATAGGAATGTAAGATTATCATCATTTTAAAATGCTATTGTAATCATTATGCGCTTTGCAATCATTGCAGCAAGGTATATTAATCAGATTAACCACCTACTAGTCAAGAAAATCCTTAAAATATTTTACTAAATCAATCATGGTGAAGAGG
>JARFPZ010000249.1 GCA_029288035.1 Desulfosarcina sp. | reverse complement strand
ATTTCTTTTTCAATATCGTTTTCCAGGATCGTTGCGGTTTTGGGGCTCAGGCCGATTAATTTGCGGATGGCGCCGCCGGTGCGGCCCTTGGTGCGGGACTCGAGCATTTTTCCCATTTTGATCAGGGTGATGATCACCGCCGAGGTTTCGAAATAGACATGCATGCCGATGGAAGGAAATAAAAGCACCGCCAGGGAATAAACATAGGCCACGGAAGATCCCATGGCCACTAAAACGTCCATATTGGCGCTTTTGTTTTTGAGGCTTTTTAATCCCCCGACATAATAATCCCAGCCGGTGTAAAACTGAACCGGAGTGGCCAGGGCCCAAAATAGCCAGTTGACCCAGGGCGCATGGCTCCATGGACCGGTAAGGCCGAAATCACGCCCCATGCTCAATATAAAAAGCGGCGCTGCAAACAATACCCCAACGGCAAATTTTCGGGTTTGATCTTTGATTTCTGCATCGCGGGCTTTTTGCTCGGCATCTTCTTCATCCAGGCCCTCTTCCGGCGGGATTGCGCCGAAACCCGCCTTTTCAATGGCGGCAACGATTTCATCCAGGTTCAACGCACTGGGGATGTATTCCACCAGCACCCGTTCGCTGGCAAAATTGACTGCGGCATTCACAACCCCTGCCGTTTTTTTGTTCAAGGCCCGTTCAATGTTGGCAGCACAGTTGGCGCAGGTCATGCCGGTTACCGGCATTTCTATTTTGGTGGTCGTGACCTCGAAACCGGAGTTTTTGATTTTTTCAACCACATCCCGCAATTGAAGCTGTTGGGGGTCGAAGGCAACCGCTGCACATTCGGCGGCAAAGTTGACGCTGGCATCGGCTACCCCTTTGAGCTTTTTTACGCCCCGTTCGATGTTGGCGGCGCAGTTGGCGCAGGTCATGCCGGTAATAGGCAGTGTGAATTTTTGTTCGGACATGGTTATAACTTAAGCGGCCGGATAATTGATCTCTTTGAGCGTCTCTTTAATTTTATCCTCGGTGATCGGTGCTTCCCATTCGACTTCGATGCGCTTGGCCTCCGGGTTGCCTTCCACCATTTTTATGCCATCCAGCTCACTCAGTTCATTTTTGATGGCCATAACGCAGTGTCCACAGGAAATGTTCGGGATAGAAAAGGTCTTTTTTTCCATGCGTTCAGTCTCCTTAAACCTTAGGTTTTCGTGAATATTCCATCGTAGTCACATCGCGATGAATATCTTATTGGTTAACTGGTGTTGGTATTTTCACACTAATATAGTAGGGAATTGAGGCATGTCAAATGTGGATTGATTGGCAGATGATAGGGAATGGGTTCTCAGGTCTTGAAGTCTTTGACCTATTCCGGAGCACATTGAAATTACAAATTACAAATCTCAAATAACAAATAAATCGCAATGACAAAAATTCAAAACCCGTCTATGACCTTGAAGAAAGAACACTTTAAATTGGTAAAATCAAGATGCAACAGAGTTTATCAAAAATAAATGGAACGATAATTTAGAAAAAGGGAATATCGACGCCCTTTACTTTGGTTTTAGAACCGAAATAAAAAATTAAATTCAGAACGATTCGCCCAAATTCAGTTTTATTGACGCGATTTCTAAAAATTTTGTTGCATCCGATTTTACGACACATCAGTAGTTCTGAATTTGGGAATTAGTAAAAGTTCACCAGGGTTTTCATAGAATCGGATAGGCTTTTTAACTTTGAGGGATCTAAATATTTTTCTATTTTTACGGAACGTTTACTTTTATTGTTTATAACGCGCAGCTATCTCTTCAAAATCGGCAGATGTTAAAATTTGACCAAATCGTTCGCCATGCTGGCTGTTTTGGGTGTAAAGGTGCAGGCAGTCATTCACGATTTGCAGGACCTGATCCTCATCGTAAATCCCCGGCAGCTCTTTTGCCAACTGAGGATGCCGGCCAAGTTTGCCCCCCAGTTGGATCCGATATCCTTGGGCGCTTTTTGAAATCGTGCCGGTCGGGCAAACGTTCATGCACGCGCCGCAATAGAGGCAGCGGGTAAAATGGATCTGTGGGTATTCATGGTCGGCGATCAAAGTGATCGCGTTTTCCCGGCAGGCTTCGACACATGTTTCGCAAAGCGTGCAGGATACGTCGGTTAATTGCGGCAGGCAGGCAGCGATAATGCCGATGTCCTTTATCTGGGGCTGGGAACAGGCATTGGGGCAGTCTGCCAGCGTAATCCTGAATTCGTGATGAAATTTAAGGTCTCCTTTAACCCTTTTCTTGAGAAACCCGAACAAATCTTTTTCTTTGACCAGAGACTCGATTTTTTCCAGGAGTTGATCGCTGACGGCCGCTTGATTCGGACATCCGCTGGGCCCGAAACAGGTGTCGATTTGATAGCCTTTGATTTCAGAAGCCATTCCGGTCAGATAACGGGTCTGGGTCGCTTTGACGTCGGCCAGAGAGACCACTTTCTTGCCGGCATTTTTGGCTTCTTTTTCGACCCGTGCTCTAACTCGCTTACGCACGAAGAAGGGGACTTTTTGGATACGATCATCCGCTTCTTTGGTCCATTCCATTTTTAATATTCTTGGGGGGTTGTGAAATATCGCTAATTAGTAGGTGTCAGGTTTCGTGTGTCAGGAAGGCGAGTTGTTAAATCCTGAAACCTGAATACTGAAACCTTAAGTATCCAACAACATGCTGTCAGAAAAAACCATATGAGCACCGCCGCTGGCCGCAAGCGTCCAGTCTGATCGAGAAAGAAACTCTAAAAAAGCGATAGACGAATAACGAGTGACAAATGTCGAGTGACGAATTAAGGAATTGTTTCTATTTCATCTTTTAATATTGCAGAGCGCAACGAAACCACCCTTCGTCAATCGTCGTTCGTCATTCGATTGTTCCTGCCGGTCAACAGTTCGCGTTTGGGGCAAGCGCAATTTCATAGGTAGTTTCACACGACCTAACCCTTTGCTTGCTGTTCAACCCGGGCCAATCCCTCCCGCGCCAATTGACCGACTGAATATTCAACCAGTTGGCCACTGCGATACAGCATCAGTCCGGCCCGATCATCGACGAGTTGCTGCAATCGCTGAATCGCGTCTGCATTTAACACAGGGCTGACAGCCCAAACAGCAAGTCCTCTGAGATTCGGATCCCCGGAACTCATGTAAGGAAGCAGAAACTCGGCCGCGGTTTCCATACCTTCAGGCCGGGTATGCGCCAAACGGCCAACTCCCCAAAGCACACCCCGCTGCAAACCTTCGTGTTCCAAATAGTTTCCATCCGGCCAGATGTAGGAAATAAGTATGCTCCCGTATTCTGCGGCCAGTTTGTCATTGCAAGCCATGGCCTCTGCCATGGATTCGGGGCATCCCCAGCCGATTCCACCGGATTCATCGTTCAAATTCCAAATAAATCGGCGCATGACGACTCTGGCCGATTCCAGATCAGATGCAGCCAGATCCGAAATCACATTCCCCATGGCGGTCACCGCGCGCCATTTGACAAGCTCGTCCAAGCTGTATAAATAAGAAAACAGCGGCCCGACTGCCTTTCTGGCTGGCAGCCGACGAATTTCAGCGAGTCCCGGCATAAAATTTTCAGCCAGAAGAAGCGTATGTATTCTTTTTTTGAGTTGTCGGCCGCTGATAGTATCTTTTTTAAAATGTAATGATTTCAAAACCTGCATCCCGGTATCGGGCCATACCGGGATGTCCCATCATATCTTCTAAGAGGGGTAATCCCAAAGATTTTGCTTCCACGATCGTTTCCATTTTATTGGCGCAGGCTTTGCAGACCCCTGCCACCAATCCTTTGGCTTTGGCCCTTTGCCAGAGTTGATGCAATGGATTTCCTTTTTTTTCCAACTCCGATATTAGCTTAGTGGCGGCACCTTCAATAACAATTTTGGCTTCGTATCCCTTTTCAGTCATATCAAGCGCATTCAACAAAACGTGTATGAAACACATGGGATCGCCGTTAAATACAAAAAGCGCGAATTTTTTCATGGCAAACTCTTGGACAATTTTAGATTTAGGATTACGATAGAACGTATGATATCCAGCACATGTTCGACCCTACCAGAGCTTTACTCATTTTCCCAGTAGATGCAGTCTGTCGGGCAGCACTTTATACAATCGTTTACTTCGAGCTCCGGATAGTCGACCAATTCAGCAATTTCTACATAGCCGGCATCTTTGATCCTGAATACTTGTGGACACAGATCCTGGCAAATACCGCACTGAATACATGAACTAAGGTCAACCACCGGAATTTTCAAGCCAATACCGCCTTTCCAACTTTGCGACCGAGCTCATAGCAGGTTTCCAATGCTTCCTTGTCCGGTATATACTGAACTCTTAAGCCCGGATCGACGATGTCGAATTTCAGGGCCTCGAGCTCTTTATTGATCATTTTAACGGCTTCACCGCTCCAACCATAGGACCCAAAAGCGGCTCCGATTTTATTTAAGGGCTTAAGACCTTTCAAATAGGTGAGAAAATCCGCTAAGGTCGGATACAGTTGGTTGTTTAAGGTCGGCGATCCGATCACGACCGCCCCGGCATCAAAAATATCCACCATTATCTCGCTTCGGTGAGTTTTTCTCAAATTGAGCGGCTTAGCGGGGACCCCTTCTTTATTGATACCGGCCACAATAGCATCGGCCATCTTTTCGGTGCTGTGCCACATGGTATCATACACCACCACTGCCTTTTTCTTAGGTTCCTGTCGACACCAGCGAACGTAGGCATCTACTATTTTACCAGGATCCTTGCGCCAGATGATACCATGATCCGGGCATATCATGTTGAACTCCAGCCCGAGCCCCAAGACATTGTCCAACAATTTTTGAATATGAGTGGCGTACAGCAGCAGAATATTGGCAAAATATTTTTTGGCATGAACCATAATCTTATCGCCGACTTCATCATCAAATTTTTCGGGTCCGGCGTAATGCTGACCGAATCCGTCACTGGAAAATAAAATCTTGTCCTCGTTTAAATAGGTAAACATGCTGTCAGGCCAGTGAATCATGCGGGTTTCAAGAAAAGTCAGAGACCGCTTACCAAGGCTCAGCACCTGCCCGTTGGTGACGGGCTGAATATTGAGGTTTTGCCGGAAATGCTTGGGCAAATTCTTGTGGCCCATTTTCGAAGCATAAATAGGTTTGTCTTCACCTATCCTATGCATCACCCGGGCCAGGCCCCCGGAATGGTCCAGTTCGGTATGATTGCTGATCACGTAATCGATTTTCTTCGGATCTATAACGGCGGCGATATTGTCTATCAGTTGATCAGAAAATTCTTTTCTGACCGTGTCGATAAGAACGGTATTTTCATCCACGATTAAAAAAGAATTGTAGGTCGTTCCAAGATCGGTGGAATAACCGTGGAAGTCTCTGACATTCCAGTCTATAACGCCGACATCATACACTCCGTCAACAAGCTGTATCGGTTCCATATTCAATCCCCGGTTTGTATTTTTTAGGTTAAGGTTTATAAATATTTTTCCGCATAAGATTCAATTCATAAGCCGCCGGCATCGAGCAAGCTTGCGCAATGAAGCTTGCCCTCGCGGTAACGGTAGAACCTTTTAAATTCTCA
>JARFPZ010000230.1 GCA_029288035.1 Desulfosarcina sp. | reverse complement strand
GCGATGCTGGGACGGCCTTTGAAAGCATCCACCCACTCGCCGACGATCACGGTTGGGTCGGCAGCCCGCAAGTGGCACTTTCTCAGGACCCCGGGATCGAGATCCGAGGATATCGCCACATCGAAAGCGGCCAAGGTTCGGCCGAACAGGTAAGCTTTGTGAGCACCCATTCGAAACCCGGTATCTTTAAAATCGCTGAGAACCTCTTCCGGGGTTGTAAATTGGGAGACGTAATCGAAGTAAATGTCGTCCCCAACCCCCTGGGGTGATGCGGCCAGGAGCAGAATATGCCCCCCCGGGCTTAGCGCCTGGGAGGCAAGATTCAGTCCTTTCTGAGCCTGATACAGGCAGATATCCTTGGGATGGCCGCCGCAGGATGCGATCACGATGTCGAATTTTTCAGCGATGTCCACGCCGTAGACGGCGGAGCAGGTCTCAGCCCCCTTTCTGAGCACCTCCTGGGGCTGGCCTGCCAGCATCTGGACGATATTTTTTTCAGCATTGAGAACAACGTTGATTGCCAGTTGGATACCGACCATCTGACCGGCTTCGTTAAGATCCTCGCGCACCGGATTTCCCGCGATTTGTCCGACCCGGGCCCCCTCTTCAAACATGAGACTGTGATTGTGCTCGATGGTTTCCGATGCGGCACAACCAATCACAACGCCTTTGGCACCGCCGGTGAAACCGACGAACTGGTGGGGGTCGATTTGGCCGATAACGATTTTAAAATCGGCGCTCGCAAAATCCGCGTTGATCCGCACCGGCGTCTTGCGAGAGGTCAGACCATAGTCCACCATCGAATCATGCAAGGCGTCGTGGGCATTAATCCGGCAGTCCGGCGCAATCTGGCGGGGAACGACACGCTCCCGTCCATTATCATCCAGCGGGGGATGCAACCCTCCGCCAATGATGATGGTGATCGCGGAAGGGTTCAAGGCCGGTAGTGTTTTGCGGATCTCTTCCAGGATTACGGGTAGAATCAGATTCAAGGGAACCGGCCTCGTTTCATCCGGTACGGCGATGGCAATCGTCTCAGGGTCCGCTTGCTGCAGCATCGACTGAAATGGTTGGCACCCCAAAGGATCGTTAAGTGCCTTCTCTAAAGTGTCTGTGATCGATCCAACCGCGGGGAATTCAGCCGGCTTCAATATCGTCACATCGGCCCGGTCCGGAATTCGGATCGTTTTCCGGCCATCGCCGTATTTGAGTTCCATCTCCATATGTCATCAATTCGGATCTAAACGCCTTGGTAACTAAACCGCAAATTTAAATTTGGTTTCACGCGAAGGGTTTGTTGGGTAATACGCGAAGGTTTCAATTTTTAATCAGCAAAGTCTATGCCAGAAAAGTCGTAATACATAACTTATTGTTTTTTATACTTTTTATTAATTTACATTGCAAATCGCAAAAGAATTGGTGCCTAATTTTCGGCACTGTGCCGAATATTGGGCTTGATTTTCGGAACGAATGCGTTAGGATAGCCGACGGTTACCGTTCACAGGTTCAGACGTACAGGCCTGCCCTGGTGCGACCGGATGTGGCGACAGAATATTTTATGGACTTAGCCTTCCATCACCACATATTGACATGCCAGGTCTGGGCCAGGGGTTCAAAGGTTATGGTAACCCTGAACGGTGAACCCTGAACCTGTGAACGCTCAGGGCAGATGTCTATTTTTCGGAGCAACCGATCGAGGGAGGTACGTCGATGAAATGGGACACCGCGACGCGATATAAAATGCTGTTGGAGATCAACAACACCATTGTTACCCAGACGAGCAGGGAATCGTTGTTCAAAGCGTTGGCCAATGAATTGCGCAACCATTTCTTCTATGACCGCATGTGCATCAATCTATACGATGAACAGGCCCAGTCTCTGTCTTATTTCGCCGCAGCCGACGGTATCGAGCCCAGCGGCATTTTAACCAAGGAGAGCAGGCCCCTGGCCGAAGGGACAATTGCCCGTATGGTCGTGCAGTCCCGACAGCCCGCAATTATCGATGATTTGAGCCATTATTCGGATCTTTCTTCCGTTGGGGCCATGGTATCGGCGGGTTTGAACGCCACCATGGCGTTTCCCCTGGTCATACGCAACCGAGTGTTGGGATCGATCCACTTTTCATTTAGGAAGGCGCCGGAATTCATCTCTGAACTGACCGAAGTACTTACCGACGTTTCCCGGCAGGCGGCCATTGCGGTGGACAATATGCTTGCCTACACCCGCCTCAAAAAGCTCAATGCCAGCCTGCAGCGCCAGAAGCGGTACCTCATGGCCAGCAACTATGAATACAAGCAGGAAGACTTTTTTTATGCGTCACCGGCCATGACGGAGACCATGAGACTCATCGAGCGTTCGGCCGACTCCGATGTCGCGGTGTTGATCACCGGTGAAACGGGCACGGGTAAGGATTACCTGGCACGCTGTATCCATCAGATGAGCCCCCGTAGAGATCAACTTTTTATCAAGGTCAACTGCCCCGCTCTGGTTTCATCGCTATTTGAGAGTGAACTTTTCGGTCATGCCAAAGGAGCCTTTACCGGCGCCGAAAAGACCCGTGTCGGCAGGTTCGAGCTGGCCGACGGCGGATCGGTCTTTTTGGACGAAATCGCCGAATTACCCATCGCCTTGCAGGCCAAACTACTTCACGTTCTTCAGGACAACCATTTTGAACGCGTTGGAGAGCATCGCCCGTTGAATGTCGACTTCAGAGTCATCGCCGCTACGAATAAAAATCTTGAGGATGAAATCCGAAACGGTCATTTTCGTGAAGACCTGTTTTACCGTCTCAACATTGTCCATGTCCGGGTGCCGCCGTTGCGTGAACGCCTCGAGGACATCGGCCTGCTGGTAGAAAAACTCACCCAGGTTCAGGCCGAAAAAACCAACCGTCCGGAGCCGGTTTACTCGGGGGGTGCAATTAGAAAACTCGGCGCATATGAATGGCCGGGCAATGTGCGTGAGTTGAAAAATCTGGTCAAACGGATGATGATCCTAAGGCCCGGGGAAAAAATTACCGGAAACGATATCGACAAGATTCTCAGTGCCACGGGTACCAATCGCCAGAAACTCCCCAAGGAGGTGTCCACCCTTGCCGATGCGCAGCGGCAGCATATTGTTCAGGCACTAATCAAAACAGGTGGGATCATCGGCGGCTCAAACGGCGCAGCCCGCCTGCTGGGTCTTCCTCGCTCCACCCTTCAGTACCGTTTGAAAAAACTCGCCGTCCAGCCAAGCGACTATAACCAGGAAAAATGAACCGGAATGACTGCCGGGTAACTTAAAATTGTGCCGAATATTCGTCGCCCCGATAGTAGCTGGGCACTAAAAATCCCAAATATTAAATAGTTAAATAACGGAGTCTTAAAGTCCGAGGTTGACCTCTTGATAATCTACGTAAATCATGATACGGCAAAACATCGATTCAAAGCGGGGGACCACATCATTCTCATTCCCATCATTGGAGGTGGATAAGGGATGTTTTAACCGTTCACGGCTTTGGGGTTGATAGTTCCATCAGATCTGACCCGTATTTCTGTTAAGACCAAACGCTAATTGCTTGGTCTTTCGCAAGGCGGATCGGTTATTGTGGTTTAATTGGAATTTGTGATTCGCTATTTGAAATTTCGGTGACAGCTCTATCTTCGGCCATTTTGTTGGGTTTTTCTAATCGCACAAAAATGGTTTACAACTAGGTTGGGTAGAGGAACGAAACCCAACAAAAGATATCGGAAGATTAACCCAACCTACGAATTAGCTGCTGCCGATGCTAGAACCAGGCCTCAAATTTCTTAATTTCCAACACCGGCCCCTGATTGCGCGGTTCTCGTCAATCGGCGGCCACTTATTTCAACAAAAGGAGGTTCATTCATGAAACGATTTTCGATTTTTATCCTTGTGTCTATTTTAGCGTTAATTTTGGCGGTACCGGCTCTAGCGGGATATCCCGAGAAGCCGATCACCTATCAAATTCCGTTCGGGCCGGGGGGTCAGTCCGATCTGGAAGCACGCCGGCAACAGCCCCTTCTGGAGGCGGCGCTGGGCGTCAAAGTTCTGGTTCAGTACAAACCCGGCGGCGGTGGTTCCATCGGTTGGGCCACCCTCATCAAACAAAAACCCGATGGATACTTTATCAGCGGCATCAACATCCCCCACATAGTACTGCAGCCGTTGGCCCGGGGCAACGCCGGTTACCAGACCGAGCAGCTCAAACCCATCGCCCTGTTCCAGGCAACGCCCATTGGGCTGGCAGTTTTGAAAGACAGCCCCTTCCAAACCATCACCGACCTCATCGAATATGCCAAAAAGAATCCAGACGCGGTGGTGTGCGGCGGCTCCGGCACCTGGTCGGGACACCACATCGCCCATCTGCAATTCAGCAAGATGGCCGGGATTAAGATGACATACATTCCGAGCAAAGGCGCAGCTAAAAGTGTTGCGGCCTTTTTAGGAGGGCATGTTAAAGCCCTGTGGGGCAATAGTAACGACCTGGTTCAGCACACAGACAAAATCCGTGTACTTGGCTTCGGCACCAAGGAGCCCTTCCCCAACATGCCCGACGCACCGACGTTCAAGAGTCTGGGGTTTGAGCTCTATGCCTCCATCGACCGAGGTGCCGGTGCGCCTCCTGATACGCCCGATGAGATTATTCAGGTGTTGGAGAAAGCGTTTCTCGACATCGCCAATAATCCGGAGATCAAGGCCCAGATGAAGAAAGATGGTTTTGTGCCGATCGCCTTGGGCGCAGCCGAGTCAAAGGCCTATATTGCCGAAAAAGTGACGGAGTGGGCCCCTGTGGTTAAAGAGTTTAAAAAATAGTTCTCAAATAGCCTAAAAAACTGATTCGTGATCTACATCACCCTGGTTTAAACTGCCTTAGGGTTTTCGGAGACCCCGATGTTTGATTTCGCAATAACAGGTCTTTTTCAGGTGTTGATGCCCAACAACTTTCTGGTGTTATTCATTGGCGTCTTCATGGGAATCGTCTTCGGCGCCCTTCCCGGGCTCACGGCCACCATGGGCCTAGCCCTTTTGGTGCCCTTTACCTTTACCATGTCTCCCACGGCCGGGCTGATTATGCTGGCCGGAATCTACGTCGGCGCCATGTACGGCGACGCCATTCCAGCCATTTTGATCAATACCCCGGGGACACCGGCGGCCATTGCCACGACGTTTGACGGTTTCCCCCTGGCTCAAAAAGGGATGGCCCAGCACGGCTTGGTGGCGGCGGCGGTGGCCAGTTCATTCGGATCTTTGGTTGCCAATATTGTCCTGGCTGCGGCGGCGCCGCCCCTGGCTGAGATCTCCCTGAAGTTCGGCCCGCCGGAGTATTTTTGGTTGGGGATTTTTGGCCTGACCATCATTTCCACACTTTCCAGCGGAAGCCCCATCAAAGGGTTTCTGGCCGGCTCCATCGGTATGATCCTGTCGGCGGTCGGCATGGCTGAACTGGGTGGCGACATTCGCCTCACTTTCGGCTTCCCCGAATTGCAGGGAGGTATTGAACTCATCGTGGCCCTCATCGGCTTCTTCTGCCTGCCCGAGATTCTCTCCAGTGTTATCGGCCAGCGCCGGGCAGCCTATGCCGAAAAAACCGTCAAACCTAGCCTGGGTGTGTTGGGGGAAGTCATCACCTCATTGTTCAAGCGTCCGGTTTTGATGCTGCGTTCTGCGGCAATCGGAACGGTGGTGGGGTTTGCCCCGGGCGCCGGTGGCAACATTGCCAGCATGGTCTCCTACAACGAGGCCTGCCGATGGGATAAGCACCCTGAAGAATTCGGCAAAGGCACGGTGAAGGGTGTGGCGGCCAGCGAGGCCGCCAATAGTGCGATGGCACCGGGCTCCCTGATTCCGCTGCTGACCCTGGGGATTCCCGGATCACCCCCGGCAGCCGTCATCCTCGGCGCCCTGATGCTCCATGGCATGCGGCCGGGTGCCGAGCTTTTCACCGACTACGCTGATATCACCTACTCTTTTATCATGGCCCTTTTGGTGGCCGCATTTCTGGTGACGCTCATCGGCAGTTTCGGCAGCTTCGTTTTCAGCCGCATTATTAACATCCCTTCCCGCTACCTGGCCCCGGCCATCGTTTTCATGACCGTCCTGGGGTCCTATGCCATCCGCAATAACATGCTCGATGTCTGGATCATGTTCATTTTCGGCATCATCGGGTATGTCAGCAATAAATTGAAATTTCATCCGGCCCCCATTGTTTTAGGACTTATTTTGGGACCCTTTGTGGAAGAGGGACTGGTGCAATCCATGCTTGCCGGTAAAGCCGCCGGCGGCACGTTTTCATATATGGTCTTCCGGCCCATCAGCGGTGTACTGATATTTCTCTGCCTGATGTCGCTGCTGTGGCCGATTTTTGCAGCCCTGCGAGCCAAACACAAAAAGGTCGGCGGCGTCAGTACATCATCATCAAAAGGAAAGGAGGGCCGAAATGAGTCAAGATAGCGAAACGCCAGCAGCCAAACGACTCAATGCAGATCTAATCGTCGGCATCGTATCCCTTGGATTGGCGGCCCTGGTTTACTTCTCCACCAGAGAACTGAGCAAACTGGGCGGCGTGTTTGTGGATTACACCCTGGTGGCGCTAATTGCCCTGGCCCTGCTGACCACCGCCAAAGGATTCATCAAGCCCGAACGAGTCCGTTTCTTCGAATCAGTCGTCGAACGCAACAATGTGTTGGTAGGTATCTGTATTCTTCTCCTCTACCTTATTTTCTTGCCTTTGGCCGGATTTCTACCGGCCAGCTACGCATTCTATTTTTGCTTTAATCTCTATCTCGCCGACGAACGCTTCACAACCCGCAATATTTTGGTTTCCGTGTTTTTGACGGCAGCGGTAGTAACGGCATTTTACTTCATCTTTCATCATTTCCTGGAAGTACCGTTGCCGGAAGGAAAGTGGTTTGAATGAGAAAAATTCAGAACTACTGACGTGTCATAATATTTATCTGTATAATTTGTACAAAAAAACGAAGTGTTACTATGACAGAATCAATATTGAAACTAAAGCTCAGCGAAGCTCGAATTAAGCTGACCCAGTTGGACAAGCTTCTAAAGTTTGGTGAGTCATTGGAAGTAAGCAAAAGGGGTAAGCCATATGCCCGGATTGAGTTGCTGGGGGATGTTGATCGCTATGAACAAGTTTTAGAATCGATTGAGGCCTTGCCAGAACCATTCGAGGAGTTGCTGCCGGTAGCCGAAAATTACAAATTTCTTTTGTCGATGCCCTCACGCGGGTCCTCAT
>JARFPZ010000270.1 GCA_029288035.1 Desulfosarcina sp. | reverse complement strand
ACCCGCAACTGCCCCTGGAACCGGTGTGAGTTCTGCGCCATGTACAAAACCGAAAAATTCACGCTGCGGTCCCCGACGGAAGTCAAACAGGACATCGACACCATTGCCCGCATCTGCCGGGAACTGACCGGTAGCACATCGGATTTCACCGGGGTCACCCGGGATGCAGCCATGCGGCTTTTGGAACGCAACCCACAGCTTTACAGCCACCCCGGGTTCAACATGGTCTTCAACTGGCTGGCGTCGGGCGGAAAAACCGCATTTCTGCAGGATGCCAACAGCCTAATCATGAAAACCGATCAATTGGTGGACATCTTGCAACATCTACGAAAAACCTTTCCGACCCTAAACCGCGTCACTTCCTATGCCAGATCTAAAACCATTGCACAAAAAAAGCTGGATGAATTAAAAGCCATTCGCACGGCAGGTTTGGACAGGGTGCACATCGGACTGGAAACCGGAGATGACGAACTGCTGAAAATGATTAATAAGGGCGTCGACAGCCAAGGGCATATCAAGGGCGGCAAAAAGGCCATGGAAGCGGGTTTTCAGGTATCCGAATACTGGATGCCGGGCCTGGGCGGCAAGGCCAGGTGGCAGGACCATGCGATCAATACCGCCCGGGTGTTAAACGAAATCAACCCGCACTACATTCGTTCGCGTCCCTTCAATCCCATTGCTGGAACCCCCATGCATGAAAATATGAGCATCGGAAATTTTCAGATGCTGTCGGCCGACGAACAATTGACGGAATTAAAGCTGATGATGGAAAACCTCAATGTCACCGCCAAAGTCTGCTTTGACCATGCCGCCAACTACTGGCTCAACCGCAACGGCGGTCTCTTGTTCAGCCAGAGCTACGAAGGTTACAAGTTTCCGGAAGAAAAAGCCAGGGTGTTGGACTTGATCGATGAGGGACTCAAAGCCAAAAATAGGCGTCCCGAAATTTTAAGGCTTTGAGGTGATTCCTGTTCCCTTATTTGAGGTATCCCCCTTTGGCGGCGGTCTGCACTGTGCGACGGCTGACGTCTATCGAGAAGGTGTCCTGGAAGATTATTTTCCGAATCAGATGGAAGGATTCTAAAAAGGTTCGTGTGGCGAGTTGCGGGTAGCGTGGTACGGGTTGCGGGTTGCGGGCAAAAGAGGCATAGAGCAAAGGGCATAGCGCATCGTGGGCAGAATGCTGGAATGCTTGGAGGCTGGGAGGCCAGAAAGCGTTGAAGGCCTGAAGGCTGGAAAGCTTGAGGGCTTGGTGGCCTGGAGGCCAGAATGCTCAAAGATAGTTAAAATCATCCCACACAATAGCAAACCAATTTTCAGTCAGTCTTTTACTCTATGCACTATGCCCTATTTTTTACCCAAAAGCGCAGCGCTCATATTCTCCTTCCCCAACTTCACAGCTTCCTAGCCTTCCAGCTTCCCAGCCTCATAGCCTCCCAACTTCCCAGCCTCATAGCCTTCCAGCTTCCCAGCCTCATAGCCTTCCAGCCTCCTATCCGCCCCCACAGCCAAATAGAATTTTATGTTAAATATAATTTTTTGCCCTATAAATTCATAAGGTCAAGCCACTTGATTGGGATTGCGCAAGGTTTTTTTGTCCGATAATCAGTCGGAAGGGCAAAAAATTATTCTTCTCTCTCAATAATCGTCGCCACACCCTGACCACCGCCAACACAGGCATTGGCACAACCATACCGCCCACCCTTTTCCTCAAGAATTCGCGCCAGCGTGCCGGTCAGGCGGATACCGGTGGCTCCCAGAGGATGACCGATGGCCGTGCCGCCGCCCATGACATTGACGCGCTCCGGATCGAGCCCCAGTTCTTTGATACAATTGAGCGCCACGATACAAAAGGCTTCGTTGATTTCCCAGTAATCGATGTCCGACGCCTTAAGGCCGGCCTTGTCCAGGGCCTTCCGACTGGCCGGCACCGGTCCATGTCCCATGACGGTGGGATCGACCCCGGCGAACCCAATCGATCGAATAGTGGCCAGTGGCTTGATGCCTTTCTTTTTAGCGGTCTCCTTGGACATCAACACCATGGAGGTGGCCGCGGCGTTCAATGGCGAAGAGGTACCGGCGGTGATGACGCCATCCTTTTTGAATACCGGTTTCAGGGATTCGATACCTTCCAGGGTGGTGTCTGCACGGATGGCCTGGTCCTTGTCGACTGTCATAGTGGAACCATCCGCCTGTTCGGCTTCAATGGGGACAATTTCACCCTCAAAGAATCCCGCTTCCTGTGCCTTGGCTGCGCGCTGGTGAGAGCGCACCCCCCATTTGTCCATGTCTTCCCTGGTATAGTCTGTCTGGGCAAAAAGTTTCTCAGCCGTGAGTCCCATGTTCATTGCCGTCATCATGTCCCAATGCTGGTACTTGGGATCCAAAAACATGGTCATATTCGGCATAATAGCACCCCTGTCAATCAACGGGTCGCCCATGGGCACCCGGGTCATGTGCTCCATGCCGCCTACCAAAACGACATCGGCAAAATCCTGGGCGATCTCCATGAACCCAATGTGAATGCCGGCCATGGCCGAGCCACATTGCTGGTCGACGAATTTGGCGGCAATCGTTTCGGGAAGATTGGCTAAAAATAGAGGCGTGCGACCGCCGTAAGCTCATTGCTCACTGACGCCGGTGGCACAGCCCACCAGAAAGTCATCGATCTCTTCGGGTTCAATGCCGCTTTTCTTAATGACTTCCGGCAGTATTTTAGCCAATAATTCATCCGCCCTCATCTTACAAAACCAGTCTCTGGCCGGTTCATTGGGCCTGGAGCGGGATTGGGCCGTTCTCAAATATCCTGCGATGACGACTTCTTTCATAACGGTTCCTCCATGTATTTGGTTAATTGGTTAAATTGGTTGATGAGATTATTTGGTTGGTTCGTTGATTAGTTGATTTGGTTGATTAGGTGATCAGGTGATTTAGTTGAATTGGGGATTTGCTGAAGCGGAAATTATAACCAAAGAATCCTCTCCGATTTTTCCCAATCGACTATTCAACCAGTCAACCATTAAACTATTTTATGTTTTTTCAAGCAATCAGCTATCTCATCATCTATTCAAAATTACGCTAATTATATGTAAAACGTTCGCCCTTCTTCTGCCATTTCCTTGATTAAGTCAGCCGGTTTGAAGCGCTCACCGTAATGTTTTTCCAAACCGACTAAGGTATCATAGACGTTTTTAAGCCCCCATTTATCGGCGTAGCGCAGAATTCCGCCGCGGTATGGCGGAAAACCGGTGCCGTAAATCATGGCCAGATCCATATCCTGGGGCCGGTCGCAGATGCCCTCTTCCATCATCAGGGCCGCCTCGTTGATTCCGAGGGCCAGCATGGCGTCGATGATTTCTTCCTTTGACATTTCCTTCGGGGTGACCTTGTTGTTCCGAAGATATTTTTGCACAACTTCAACAACTTTAGGATTGGGGACCGGCTGGTTGCCGCTGTAGTCAAAATACCCGGCACCGGTTTTACGTCCATAACATCCTGTCTGGTAAATGGCTTCCGTCAAGGGATGCACCGCATAACGTTTTCCCAATCTTTTTTCAAAGGTCTTGCCGACATGATAACCGATGTCGATTCCGGTGAGGTCGGCCAGGGTCGCAGGACCCATGGGCATGCCGAAATCCACCATAGCGGCTTCAATGTGCTCGCCGTCGACACCATCAGCAGTAAGGTAGACGGCGGCGCCCATCAAGGCGATCAGCTGCCTCGTCACATAAAATCCGGGGCCGTCATTGACGACGATGGGGATTTTCTTGATGGCCCGGGCAAAGGAAACACTGGTTGCAAGGGTCTCATCGGAAGTCTTCGCGGCACATATTATCTCCAGCAGCATCATTCGGTGGGCCGGATTGAAAAAGTGCAGTCCGATCATGCGACCGGGATCATTTAGAATTGATGCCATCTCGGTAATCGGCAGGGCCGATGTATTGGTGGCAAACACCACATCTGATCGGCAAACATTCTCGAGCTTTTTCCAGATGTCTTGCTTAACCTTCATGTCTTCCAACACAGCTTCTATGATCAGATCCACATCTTTTAAGTCCTCCAGGGAAGAGGTCGTCGTCAGCTGGTTTTCAATCATGGCTTCCAGATCGGCCGCCTTCATTTTTTTCTTCTTGATAGGATAATCAAATGTTTTGCGAACCAGACCAACCCCCTTTTCCAGGGCGTCATCGTTGATATCCCAAAGCATGGTCTCGAAACCGCCCTTGAGAAGTAAATTGAGGATACCGGAACCCATCACGCCGCCGCCCAGCATGGCAACCTTCTTAATCTCGGCCGGCTCGATGCCTTCGATGCGCGGCAGCTTACCGGCCGCACGGGTATTCAGAAAAATGCCGATCAGATTATTCGCCACGTCCGAGACGGCACAGTCGGCGAACAAGTCGGCCTCTCTTTTGAGATCGACGTCGATATCATAACTGAGTCCCTTGTCGATTGCTTCTACCGCCTTGAACGGCGCGATATATCCCTTGGCCTGGGCCGCTGTCATGGCTTTGGTAAAGTCCATCATGGCTGTTTTCTCGGCAGCGCTGGGAATCCAGTGATGACGGTTACGGGTGGCCCGGAGGCTTACCTTCAGTTCGCCCGCGACAAAACGACCGGCGGCTTTAACGGCGGCATCGACCAGGTTTTCAGAATCGGTAATTTCTTCCACCAATCCTCGCTGATGGGCGACCTCGGATTTAATGGGCTTGCCGATGGTAATCATTTCGAGGGCATGGCGCAGCCCGATCAGACGCGGCAGGCGCTGGGTACCACCAGCCCCGGGGATAAGCCCGATTTGGACTTCGGGCTGACCGAGATTGACACCTTTGACGGCCACCCGATAATGGCAACACATCGCAATTTCCAGCCCCCCGCCCAGGCAGTTCCCGTTGATGGCGGCCACCACGGGTGTGGTCCCGGTTTCGATGACATTCATAAACTTCATCCCTTCCAACATCCCCGCTACCAGCTCTTCTTTGTTTTTGACGCCCTGAATTTCGGTGATGTCCGCCCCGGCGATAAAATTTTTCCCGCTCCCTGTCAGGACGATGGCGTTGACACCCTCATCCCCGTATGCCTCGTTTAAGGCTTCCGCAAGATCCGCCCGGAACTGTGCCGACAGCTGGTTGACCGGCGGATTATTCATGGTGAATACGGCCACATGGTCCCTCAGTTCTACCTGGATTGTTTGGTAGTCCGTTTTCATGCCTGTAACCCCTCCCATATTTCGTTAACGGTTATGTATTACATCCTGGGTTAAGCGGTTCAACGTTCAGGGTTCCTGGTTAAAGAACCTTAAAAGATATATCCTAAAGGGATTTCGCATCCATGGGGCTTGCAAGGCTGTTTCACCCAATGGGTTAAAGAGGTCAATCCGGACGTCGTGTTGAAACACA